>CAYUNT010000109.1:0-15310 GCA_964446285.1 uncultured Candidatus Sumerlaeota bacterium
CGGGAGCGGGGTTGGGGATGCGGCCGGGGTTGGCGTCGGGGCTTGCGTGGGCGATGGCGATGGGCTGGCTTCCGCTGTGGGCGAGGCGGTGGGCGCGGGAGTTGGCGATTCCGTCGGCGAAGGAGACGGAGTCGCTGTTGGCGTAGGAGACAACTCCGGCAGCGCCGGATTGACCACCCAGGGTTCCGTGCCGTGGACCCCGTCATCGGCCATGAAGAACAGGACGTTGTCCGCGGACTGAGCCATCGGGCGCACGATCATCTGCGACGGGACGGACGAGTCCATTCCCGGATTGATGTCCGCAAACAACTGCGTGCCCGCCTCGGTTCCGTCGGTGAACCACAGTTCACGCCCCGTTTCGGGTGTGAAAGCGCTAAAGAATGCTTGCCCGGGCGCAAGAATCACGGGCGTGATCCAGGCAGGCAGAGAGGAACCGGTTCCGGGGACAATGTCGCGCACGAGGACCGTGCCTTCGGGCGTGCCGTCTGATTTCCAAAGTTCGCGTCCGCGTTCGGGGCTGACGGCGCTGAAATAGAGAAAGTCGCCGGGAACCACCAATTCGCCGTCGTGTGTCTCGTAGGCCAAGGGGCCGCTCACGACGGTGAGTAGCTCGGGATTTGAGGCGCCCGCGCCTGGCCAGATGTCCTTGACGAGCCATGTTCCCGCCGCCGTGCCGTCGCTGCGCCACAACTCCGTGCCGCTCGTGCCGTTGTCGGCGGTGAAGAACATCAGGCCGTTCATGCAGGTGAGATTGCCGACGCGCCCGGGCTTGTTTGACCATGTGGCGTCCAGTGACGCCGGCGTGATGTCTTTCACGAGTTTGGTTCCCGCGGGCGTGCTGTCACTGACCCATAACTCGCGTCCAATGCCGCTCTGATACGCCGTGAAGAAAACACGATCCCCACATGCCGTGAGATTTTCCGGCCGTGAATCCAGATACGAATCGTTAATGTTTTTCACGAGCGCCGTTCCGGCCGCCGTGCCGTCGGTCTTGTAGAGCTCGACTCCGTAGTTGCCGCCGTTATCCTTTGCGGCGAAATAAAGGACATCTCCCGCCACGCAGAGATATTGCGGATTGATCAGATCAAGAGGCTCCACGGCGCGAGTGCCGGTGGTCGTGCCGTCGGTTTCCCAGAGATGCTCCGCCCATTGGGCTGGGTCCTCGATGTCGGGGCTGGCAAAGTAGATTTTGTTTTTGAAACGCGTGAGGAAGCGCGCGCCTTCGATGTATTGGTAGGCGCTTTGCGTGTTGAAGGGGCAGATGTCCTTGAGCGGCAGCGTGCCTGTGACCGACCCGTCGGCCACCCACGGCTCGAGTCCGGTTATGCCGTCGTTGGCCACAAAAACCAGGCGATGATCCAGGAAAACATATTCGCGGATGTCAACGTAATCATAAGGCTGTCCTTCTTCGAGTGTGGCGCTCAGGGAGTGTGCGGACATGGAACCATGGCGGGAGGCGTTTTTGGGTTTCAAAATATAGTCTTGGGTCCCCTCGGGGGTTCCGTCCGAACTATAGACATTTAAGGTTCCCAATTGCATTCCAAGGACAAACACAATCTGAAAGAACATCTGGGGAAAAGATATGATTTGAGGTTCCTTGTTTTCCGATAGGCCGGTAGTGGAGCCGGGGGGCTGGTCCTTGGCCGCGTCCACGGCCATTTGTGTCGAGTTGGCGTCGTAGGGCGGCTGGCTTTTCCAGACTTCCGTGCCTTTTTGACCGTCATTGGCCGATAGGATGACCTGATCATCCAGCATAGTCAGGTTCGAAGGCGGTTTGATTGCATAACTCGAGGGAAAACTCTTCACCCAAGTCCCTGCGGAAGTTCCGTCTGTTTTATAGAGTTTGGTTCCTTGAGTGTAGAAGCCCCCTTGGTTCCCGCCGGTCACGCTCCCCACAGCGTTGAAGGATCCCGAGGCGCTATGGAGGACCTTGGTTCCAGTAGATGTGCCGTCGGTCACAAAGAGCGAGTTGTATCCGGCGTCGTTGTATCCCGTGAAGAGCGTTCCCTTGTATTGCATGTTGCTGAATATGTTGGCCCAGTTGGCGTTGTAGCCTTTGTAGAGCATTCCGGTGAGGCCGAAATAATTCGTGGTCAAGTCGGCAAGTTTCTTCGTTCCCGCCTCTGTGCCGTCAGTTACCCAGGGTTCGTAACCGGTCGAGCCGTCATGGGCGATAAACACCTGCCCGTTGGGCGTTGGAATATAATACATTGGTGCATAAATGGGCGAGAAACTTTTTACCTTGGTCGTTCCGGCTTCGGTCCCGTCGGTCTGGTAAACTCCCCAGCCGGTCGAGCCATCCGTGGCGGTGAAATACAGAACATTTTTCGGCGAACCGGATGCCATCGAGACTCCGGGGGTGATGAAAGGTTTTTCATACAGCGAACTGTAATTCGGATTCGGGTTGATGTATTTTACAACTCGGGTCCCTTCGCGAGTTCCGTCGGAACGCCACAACTGGGAACCGGTCCCGTCGTTGGCGCTGAAATACAAATAGCCGTCATCCTTGTTGTATTGAAGGTCCCGCGGAAGCGGGGATTTAAACGTCATGATGGGCTGAATACTGTCGCCTTGCTTCTTGTAAAGGGTCGCAACGCCGCCGGGGGTTGCGTCATCGGCGGGCGGCTTGGCGAAGAAATACTCGGCGGACATCGTATAGGCGATTTGCGGAGGCGCATTTTGCGGGTCCAGCAGCGGATCGGGGGTCAGCGCGCCGCTATCGGCGCCCGGTCGGGCGTCAACATACAACTGGGTGCCTTCCGCCGTGCCATCTGTCGTCCATATCTCCCAGCCGTGTGCCCCGTCATCCGCTGCAAAATGCAGGTTTAGCTTTTCAGACCCTGCCTTTATGAGTTGAGAAGGCTCGGAAACATACGGAACCCGCGACTCGACCACCGTCTGGGGGCCGGAATCGTTCAGGATCACCAGCTCATCCAGCGTAGTGACGAGGATTTTCTTTTTTTCCGGGATCGTCGTTATACTGCGAATATCAAGGCTGCCAATCGTGGCCGGCCCCGTGGCCACATCCTTGAGCATTTGCGGCTTGGCCGAAGTCGTAGAGGAGCCGCCCTGCAATTCGGCCAGCTTCGCCCCCGTCGCGAGGTCGAAAATCATCACCTTGTTGTCTTTCGTCACCGCCGCGAAATACTTGCCGTCGCGCGAAAGCGTTGCGTATTTCACGTTCGGGACCTGGAATTCCTTCAACTTCTGCAAAAAAGCGATGTCCCACAAAACCACTTTGCCGCCTCCCGCCGAAAGCACCTGGTTGCCATCCTTGGAAAGCGACAACGACGGCGCGTCATAGGCATTATACCCCCAGTCGTCTTTCTTGTGCTCCACGGCAGTATAGGTCGTCTGTCCCGAAGCGGTGTTCCAGAAGCGAAGGGTTCCATCCGCAGCGGCGGTGACCAGACGCTGGCCATCGGCGCTCAAGACCATCGAATTGATCTCTCTGGTGTGGCCGCTCCACTTGTCGGCCGACATTTGGTTCGATGTGTTGGTATAAAGGCCAACCTTGTCGCCGTTGGGGGCATAATACGGGGACTCCCGCGTCTGGCCGGCACAGACCGCCCGAGTGGCGTCTTGGTTGCCAAACGCATACGCTCTGGCAGACCCTTGACTGTCATAGGACGGTTGTCCTGACGTATAAAACCACTGCGCCCCAAATTCTGTCGTCCCAGCCAGAATGTTTTTTCCATCCTTTGTGAACGAGAGTGATGAGACTATTTTGCTCTGGCCCGGCAGTTCCTGGAGCGAAACGGTGTGAAAGACTTGCGTTTGGGTGTCCAAGACGCAAAACTCCGACAATGATTTCGCGAAGGCAAGAGTTCCCCCGCTGTCGGTCTGCGCCATGACATGCGAAGGTTCGCCGGAAAAAACCGGCTCGATTTGGTTAACCCCCCAGATCCACTTCTGAACCCCCTTGCCCCCGGCGATGTAGAGATTCGAACTGTTGGGATCGAACAGCACCTGGCTGATGGTTCCTACCTGATCGGGCGGCGGGCCATTCGCACGCGCGAACAACGCGACAAATGCAAAAACAAGCGGCAAACCCATTGTCGGTTTCATGGCGCTTCTCCTATCCTAATAGTAAAGACTGGATGGCGGAACGCAAGCCGTTGCGTGGAACAACCCAACGAGCGCTGCCTGGTACTGCATACGCCCCTATGAATATCACGAATATACATGGTCCACATTGTGCGAAAGAGCAAGGGCGAAATATCCTGCAATGCGCTTCTCAAACAGAGGGTTTGCGGAATTGTTTTGGTGCATTATCTCGCAGCCGGCTTTTTAGGCTTGGCAGGATTAGGTTTGGAGTTGAAAAGACTGGGGCCGCAAATTGCCCAAATGGCGTTGCGGCTATATTTTTCGCCTTTTGCAGCCGCATGTTTATTTTCGCGGTGTCGTTGGTTGCCAGATAGGAACATGAAAGAACAATGGAACTGAAGGAACTGGGATTTGATGGGTGGTTTGAAGAACAGGCCGCGAGTCTCTTGCAACCGGGACATTGCGTCGCGCGCGTCACGGCGGTGGATCGCGGGGCGTTTCTCGTTCGAAACCAAAACGCCGAAGAAGCGCAGGCGGAACTCGCGGGCAAGTTTCGTTTTCAGATTCAGTCGGCTCTCGATTTGCCGTGTGTGGGCGATTGGGCGTGCGTCCAGTGGCCGCCGTCTTCGTCCGGCTCCGCAGGCGCGGACGGCCCGGCCATCATCCACGACGTCTTGCCGCGAAAGACATTCCTGCGCCGAAAGTCGCCAGGCAAGACGTTGGATTTCCAGATGATTGCGGCAAATCTCGACGCCGCCTTTATCGTGCAGGGGTGCCAGTTCGATTTCAACATCGCGCGGCTCGAACGTTATTTGGTGATGGCGAATGACGGGCGTATCGAACCTCAGATCGTCTTGAGCAAGACAGACCTGATCTCAGAAGCCGAACTGGCGCGGCGGATGGATGCGATCCGAAACGCGGGCATCTCCGCTCCGATTCTCCCGCTCAGCAACACGACGGGCGACGGCATAAATGCGTTTCGCGACCGCCTCATTCCGGGCAAAACCTATTGCCTGCTAGGTTCTTCGGGTGTGGGCAAAACGACGCTCATCAACCGGCTCCTTGGCAAAGAGGCGTTCGAGACGCGGGCCGTGAGCGCCACGGGCAAGGGCGTTCACACGACCTCTCGCCGCCAGTTGCTCCTTCTCGACGGCGGCGCGATGCTAATCGACACACCCGGGATGCGCGAACTCGGGCTTCTCGGAATCGACGGCGGCATGGAGGCGACTTTCGCGGACATCAGCGAGTTTGCCCCGCAGTGCCGTTTCCCCGACTGCACGCATACGCATGAACCGGGCTGCGCGGTCCTGGCGGCGTTGCAACGCGGCGAACTAGGCGAGGAGCACTATCAGAACTACCTCAAACTCAAGAAAGAGTCTGACTTCAACGACCTTTCTTATGTGGAAAAACGCAAGAAGGACCGGGCCTTTGGCCGCATGATCAAATCGACGCTGAAGCAGATGAAGAAATGAGCCTGGAAATATGTCATTTCCCTGTTGCTTGCCCGAACTCACTCCGATAAAAGATTTGGCCTGCCGAAAGGCAGGCGTGGCGGCCGATTTCCGCCACTGTTCCGGCGAAAGCAAAGGAAACAAAGCGCCAGCAAGGCTTGTTGCCGCTTGTGTTTATTACAGTTATCGCCACTTGACGTTCAAGGCGCATGAAATGAACCGCGCCACAAAAAGCGCCCATTCCCGTAGTCTGTCATCCGCCGCATCGGCGATGGCCATTCCGGGTCTGATGGCTGCATGCCCTCTGGTGGGGTTCTTCCTCGGTGAATGGGTGGATCAGCGGTTCAAATGCGCCCCATGGGGCAAAATCATTGGCGTCTTTCTGGGACTGGCCGCCGGAGCGGTTGAGACCACCAAAATAATTCGCAGGATTTCCGTTGACGACGAATCCGACTCAGGACACCGCCCTCGATTGTGAGTTCCTTCGGCGCTGCCTTTGGGCTACAGGATGGGTTTCAGTCCTGGCGGCCCTCATGCTCCTTACGGCAGGCCGCCTGGACCTCGCGGGCCGCTATGCCGCCACGGCGCTTTTTGCGTGGATCAATTGGACTTTTCTTGCCCAAGCAATCCTGGGATTGTTGCAGCGCCGACCGCTTAGCCTTCTCGTTGCTGTAGTTATCAAAATCGTTAATTTTGGCTGGTTTTTTGGCCTTTATACCTGGAGCGTGGGCGTGGAACCGATTTCTTTTCTGGCCGGATTGAATACATTCCTGGCAGTAGTAATCCTCAAGGCCCTGGGGCGTTATTGGATCGCCGGGGCAGGCGCAAACACAAAACAAGCGCCAGGGGTGGAGAAGGCGTCCGAGCCTGCCCGCCGATCCATGCCGCCCGATGCGCGCCGGACGGGGGCGAGTTTGATTGCGCTCGCTTTCTTATGGGTGGGCGCGGCCCCGCTGGCTGGCGCCAGCGCAGCGGCTCCGGCCTCTCACGTCCCCGCTGCTCCCCCGCCGACGACGCTTGCGCCTCCTTCCTCCGCGCATGGCGATGCTCAAGCGCCGCAGGCTGAGGACCATAAAGCGCCTGCCTCCGAGCGCGATGCTTCTGCCGCAGGGACACATGAAATAGCGGGCGCTGGCGCACACGCCGGCGCTGATGCCTCCGCGGGGCATAAGGAAGAGGAGGGCGCGCCGGAAGTTCCGAACTTTATGGTGCTTCTTTATGATGAGGCGGCGGAAAAAGAGCATGAGCGCGCCGCGGCGGGAGATGCGTCGCCGCCGGGCTGGTATTTCTCCGCGTTGAAGGCTCTCCACAAAGGACGCCTCAAAGAGCCGCTGCCCGTAGTGGGCACCCTGCCGTGGGAAAATCACATATTTGTTCTCATTGCGGCGGCCATTCTGTTGATCGGCTTCCGCCTGCTGATGCGAGGCATGGACGTCCGCAATCCAACGCGCGCCCAAGCTTTGCTCGAAACGATTGTGGGCGGGGCCAATCGCTTCATCGCCAGCATTCTGGGCGAGGAGATGGGGCGGCGATTTGCCCCGTATATTGTCACGCTGTTTTTCTTCATCCTGCTAAATAACATTATGGTTATATTCCCGTTCATGAAGTCCTCGACTTCCTCGCTGGTGCTCACGGGATCGCTCGCCTTGCTCACCTTTGTGATTGTGCAGTCCACGGCGCTGATCAAACTCGGGCCGTTTGGGTATTTATACCATCTGGCGGGCGAACCGAAGGGCGCAATCATGTGGGCGCTGGCGCCGCTCTTCCTGGTCCTTCACATTATTGGCGAAATCGCAAAGCCCATCTCGCTTTCGCTGCGACTTTTTGGCAACGTGCTTGGCGAAGACGTGCTGCTCGGCGTGTTTTTGATGCTGGGCATGGCCGTCGCCGCAACGATTGGCATTCACCCCCCGCTGCCTGGGTTCCCGCTTCATTTTCTCGTGTATCCGCTTGTGTTTTTGGGCAGCGCCATTCAGGCGCTGGTCTTTTCGCTGCTGACGACGATCTATATTCTGCTCGTTTTGCCGCATGAGCACGAGCACGAAGAAGAGGAGGAACCTCTGCCGGCCAAATAGCCGCGCCCGGGCGCGCGAGCGCAACCTCTGGCGCAAATAAACAGACCGCCGGAAATCACAGAATCAAACCTGGGGGCGTTTCAGCCCCCAAGCTGCTTTCGCTCTCATTTTCCTCAATTCTCACGGAGGTATTTCAAACGATGGACCCTGTTACTGCGTTCAAACTGGCCATGCCAATTGGACTGGGCATGGCGGCGATCGGATCAGGAATCGGATTGGGAATGGCCGTCGGCAAGGCGATGGAATCGATCGGGCGCCAGCCAAGCGCCGCCGGAAAAATCCAGCTGGCCATGATTATCGGAAGCGCCTTCATCGAAGCCCTTACGATTTATGCGTTCGTCACGGTCTTCATTCTGAAGTAACGCCCGCCGGAGCTCGGCGCGCGGGCTGTTTCATTCGCGGCGCCCGCGCGAGAATCTCCTGATCGGAGGACCGTAACGTGAACGAACTGATCGCACAAGTTCTAACGCATATCCTTGCGTTTCTTCTCCTTTTCGCGCTGGTGCGCCGGTTTGTCTGGGGGCCTGTATTGCGCCTGATTGACGAGCGCCAGGCGGCGATTCGCAAGGACCTGGACGCGGCGGAATCGAGCCGCCGCCAAAGCGAGGCGCTTCGCGCCCAATACGAGGAGAAACTGGCGCACATCGAGGAAGAATCGCGAGTGCGCATCAATGCGGCCATTGAGGAGGGGCGGGGCATCGCTCAGGAAATCACAGCCCGCGCGCGCGCCGACGCCCAGTCCATCACGGAAAAGGCCCAGCGCAACATCGAGATGGAAATCGCCAAGGCCCGCATGGACCTCAAAAACCGCCTGATCCAGATAACGCTTCAGGCCACGGAACGGCTGCTGCGCGAACGCCTTGACGATGCGCATCAACGCGAGCTCGTTTCTCGATTTGTGGATGAACTGGAGGCTCGCAAGGCATGAGTTTGGATCCGCTGGTCACCCATTCCTATGCCGAAGCGTTGCATGCCCTCGTGAAAAAACGCGGGGAATCCGCCGTTTTTGCCGTTCAGGCCGGGCGGCTTCGCGCTTTGGTGGCGGACAACCATCGCTTGCGCACTTTCCTCGAAGCCCCGCACATTCCAGAAACGGCCAAGTCCAGCCTCATCGAAGACCTTGTCCGCCCTTCATTTCATCCGATTCTCGCCGATTTCTGCCTCTATCTGATTCGGAAATATCGCATCGAGTATTTGTGCGAAATCCTCGATGCCTTCGTGCGCCTCGTCGAAGAAGAGCAGGGGATTTTGCAGGCCGCCGTGTCGAGCGCGCGAGAGTTGTCATTCACAGAAAAAGTTGTTCTGAAAAGCGCGCTCGAAAAATTCATGAACAAGCAGTTGAAAATCGCGTATCATGTCGATCCGCATCTGCTGGGCGGCATCGTATTCCGCGCCCGCGATTTGCTGATCGACAACAGCCTGCGCGGAGCGTTGCGCCAGCTGCGTGACTGCCTCGAAACCGCGCAAGTCCACTAGGATTTATTAATTATGCAGGGCAACCGGCCAATTCTCTCGCAAAAGCGCAAAGCCGCCAGGAGCCTCCGGGCTTCTTTGCGTCTTTGCGCTTTTGCCTGAAATTGTGCGTGATTTGCCCGCGAGGGATTTCCCATGAACATACGTCCGGAAGAAGTTTCCTCGATCATCGAGAAGGAACTTGCCAATTTCAACACGACGCTCGAACTCGAGGATGTCGGCACGATTCTAAAGGTGGGCGACTCCATCGCCACTGTCTATGGCCTCGAAAAGGTCATGATGAACGAACTGCTCGAATTTCCGGGCGGCGTGATGGGAATGGTGCTCAACCTGGAGGAGAACAGCGTGGGCGCCGCGCTGTTCGGGTCGGATAAGAGCATCAAGGAAGGCGACGTAGTGCGCCGGACCAACCGAATTGCTTCGGTTCCGGTTGGCGAGGCGTTGCTCGGACGCGTCGTGAACTCCCTCGGGCAGCCAATGGACGGCAAAGGCCCCATCGCTTCGCGCGAGTTTCGCAACCTCGAATCCGTGGCCCCAAACGTCGTCAGCCGCCAGCCGGTCAAGGAGCCGCTCATGACCGGACTCAAGGCGATTGACTCGATGGTTCCGATCGGGCGCGGACAGCGCGAACTCATCATCGGCGACCGCCAAACGGGCAAAACAGCCATCGCCATCGACACGATCATCAATCAAAAAGGCAAGGACGTATATTGCATTTACGTGGCGATCGGCCAGAAGACCTCGACGGTGGCCGGGGTGGTGCGGGCGCTGGAACGCCACGGCGCGATGGAATATACGACGGTCATCACGGCGCCCGCGGATGAAGCGGCCTCGCTCCAGTTTATCGCGCCTTACGCCGGATGCGCCATGGGCGAGTTCTTCCGCGATTCGGGGCGTCACGCGCTTTGCATTTACGACGACCTCTCGAAACAGGCGGCCGCTTACCGCCAGCTTTCGCTCTTGCTGCGCCGTCCGCCGGGCCGCGAGGCGTATCCGGGCGACGTGTTTTTTCTCCACTCGCGATTGCTCGAACGCGCGGCCAAGCTGATCGAACGCTATGTAATCGTCCCCAAGGGCGCTTCGGTTAATAAGGAAAATGCAGTCGAGCACAAAGAATACGAAGGGGGACCGGGACTTCGCGCCGCGCAGGAAGCGTTGAAGAAAATGCCAAATCCCGACGGATTCCATCTGGCCAAATTGCCCGATTCCGGCGGGTCGCTGACGGCGCTGCCCATCATCGAGACGCAGGCAGGCGACGTGTCGGCCTATATTCCAACCAACGTGATTTCCATTACGGACGGGCAGATTTATCTGGAAGGCGATCTGTTTTATTCGGGCGTGCGGCCGGCCATCAACGTCGGCTTGTCCGTGTCGCGCGTGGGCGGCAACGCGCAAACAAAAGTAATGAAAAAGGTCGGCGGCAAGTTGCGCCTCGACCTCGCGCAATACCGCGAACTGGCAGCCTTCGCGCAGTTTGGCTCGGACCTCGACAAGGCCACGCAGCAGCAGATCACGCGTGGATCGCGTCTCGTTGAAGTCCTCAAACAAAAACAATACGCGCCACTAAGCCTCTGGCAGCAAATCGTCATCATTTTTGCCGCCACGCAAGGCTATCTCGACCAGATGCCTCTCGAACGCATCCACGACTTCGAGGAAGGATTCCGCGAATATCTGCAAAACCATTATCCCAATGTTCCCTATGAAATCGAAGAGCGGCGTGAGTTGAGCGAGGCAATCGAACAGCAGTTGCGCAAAGCTTGCGCGGCATGGATCGAGCAATTTACTGCCGCCGCTGGCGCCGAAATGCCCTCCTCCGCCTCATCCCCCGCTTCCTCCCCAGGCGCTTCCTCCTCTTCGTCCGCGGGAGCCTCTTCACATGCCTGAGAATCTCAAATCGTTGCGGCGGCGCATCCGGTCGGTTCGAACGACCAAACAGGTCACGCGGGCCATGGAAATGGTCTCGGCGGCCAAATTGCGCCGTGCGCAAAGCATTTTGCAGAGCGCGCGCCCGTATGCGGGCAAGATGCGCGAGATTCTCCACCACCTCGCCGAAACGCCCGAGGCCTCTACTCACCCGCTTTTTTCTGAACGCCCCGAAGGCGATCCGGCGCTGATTGTCCTCTTCACCTCCGACCGCGGTTTATGCGGTTCGTTTAACGCCAATCTCATTCATTGCGCCGAAGAGTGGGTGGACAGCCATCGTGCGCGCGGCGGCGCGTCGCCGGATTTGATCTGCGTGGGACGCAAAGGGGCAGACGCCATGCGCCGGGCCGGGGCGAGCATCCTGCGCGCGATCACCGACCTATCCGGGCGCGTTGATGCCAGTGTGGCGCGTTCGCTGGCCGCGGAACTGGCCGACCTGTTTCTCCAGCGCCCCTATTCCTCCGTGCAGCTGGTTTATGCCGACTTTATTTCCAATGTGCAAAACCGTCCGGCGATCGAGCAGTTTCTCCCGGTGAGGATTTCTTCCGCGGACCCCATCGGCCCCGGACGCAAGTCCCTCGCGGAAACTTCCGCCGCCCCCCCCCGTGCCGCATCGTTCGCGGCACAACCCGTTTTTGCCGAAGCGCCGCCTTCATATTTGCTCGAGCCCACTCCTTCGGCGCTATTCAGCCAGATCGTGCCTCAGTATCTGTATTCCCGGATCTTCATCGTCATGGCCGAAGCAATGACCAGCGAGCATTCCGCGCGCATGATGGCCATGAACAACGCTACGTCCAACTGCGAGGAGTTGCTCAACTCGCTCACTTTGCGCATGAACAAAGCCCGCCAATCGGCCATCACAAAGGAAATGCTGGAAATCGTCAGCGGCGCCGAGGCGCTCAAAGGCTGATGCGGCCTGCTTTTTCACCCTTCGCGTTCCGCCCCCGCGCAAGGCCGGAATCGCGCCACTCTCCATGTAACGGGAGCCAATCTCCATGCCGGCTATCGGAAAAATAAGGCAGATCATCGGTCCTACAGTCGATATTGAGTTCCAAACCGACGCCCTGCCACAGATTCTAAACGCCATCGCAATCAAAGAACCGGTGCGCAACATCGACATCACCGTCGAAGTGGCGCAGCATATTGGCAACAACCTGGTGCGCTGCATCTCGATGCAGTCCACAGATGGACTCGTGCGCGGCATGGAAGCTATAGACACCGGCCAGCCGATTGCGGTTCCCGTCGGCGAACAAACCCTCGGCCACATCTTCAATCTGCTTGGCCATACGCTCGACGATCGCGGCGCTCTCCCCCACCCGGAACTGCGCTGGCCCATCCATCGCGAGGCCCCGCAGTTCACAGATACGCTTCCGGCCCAGGAAATCCTCGAGACCGGAATCAAGGTGATCGACCTCCTTTGCCCCTACGCCAAGGGCGGAAAAATCGGGCTGTTTGGCGGCGCGGGCGTTGGCAAGACCGTCATCATCATGGAGCTCATCAACAATATAGCCAAACAGCATGGCGGCATCTCGGTTTTCGGCGGTGTAGGCGAACGCACGCGCGAAGGCAACGACCTGTGGCTCGACATGAACGAATCGGGCGTGATCCGCGCCGACGACCCGGCGAAATCGCGCGCGGCGCTGGTGTTTGGCCAAATGAACGAGCCACCGGGCGCGCGTCTTCGTGTGGCCCTGAGCGCGCTCACGATGGCAGAGTATTTCCGCGACGAGCGCGGGCAAGACGTTCTCCTTTTTATCGACAACATTTTCCGTTTCACGCAGGCGGGATCGGAGGTCTCGGCGCTGCTCGGGCGCATGCCGAGCGCTGTCGGCTACCAACCCACGCTCGCCACAGAAATGGGCGCGCTCCAGGAAAGAATCACCTCGACGCGGCGCGGCTCGATCACGTCCGTGCAGGCCGTTTACGTTCCGGCAGACGACCTTACCGACCCGGCGCCGGCAACCACCTTCTCGCATTTGGACGCCACAACGGTGCTTTCGCGCCAGATTTCTGAATTGGGCATCTACCCCGCTGTGGACCCGCTCGATTCGACGTCGCGCCTCAAGGACCCGAACCTCATCGGGCAAAAGCATTATGACGTCGCGGAACTGGTCCAGACAATTCTGCAGCGTTACAAAGACCTTCAGGACATCATCGCCATTCTCGGCATGGATGAATTGTCGCCCGATGACAGAATTATCGTGAACCGCGCGCGAAAAATCCAAAAATTCCTCAGCCAGCCTTTCCATGTGGCCGAGGCATTTACGGGACGCGCGGGAAAATACGTGCCGCTGGAGGATACAATAAAGTCATTCCAGCGCATTGTGGACGGCGAGTTCGACGACATGTCCAAGTTCCCCGAACAGGCCTTTTACATGTGCGGCGACATCAACGAAATGATCGAAAACGCACGCCGAATGAACGCCTAAGCCGATTGCGCGCGCCGCTTCCGCCGCCCATATACTTACCGGATGGTCAAACGTGGCTTCCTTCCATCTTCAAATCATCACACCGGAAAAAATCCTATTCAATGGCGATGTGGATAGCCTGGTTGCCCCTGGTTTGGACGGATATTTCGGCGTGCTGGCGCATCACGCACCGCTCATTGCCGCGCTGGGCGAGGGCCATGTGGAAATCCGCATCGGACGCCGCCCCCCCGAATTGTGGCAAATCAAGGGCGGTTTTTTTGAAATGCTGAACAACCGCGCCGTATTGCTGGCCGACGCCATCCAGCGCGAAACCACGGGCGACAGCGGCGGCGACGAAGCCGCCTCTCCCGATGCTCCTTCTCTGGCCTGAATAAGATAAAAAAATGAATCCCGGACCTGCCTTGTATTTCCATGCAACAGGTCCGGGATTCTTGTATTTGATTTGTGTTTTCGCAGATTTCACATGCCGCGGCTGAAACCGCAGGAAAAGCGCCTTTGCGACTTGCCGCGCGAATTACTTGCCCGGACGAATGGGCGCAGGCGAGGCAGCCCGCAGAGCCTGTGCAATACGCGCGGGAATTTGCGTGTTATCCATTTTGCCCGCGAATTTCTCCGCGCAGGGACCAGCGGCCCAAACGCCTACTGGCGCCGCGGTGTGGCCTTTGCTAACCCAGCCAAAACCGGGTTTTGCGTCGGGCGAGTATCCACCCTCTTCCGAACCTGTCAGCGCCAGTCCGCCTGTTTCGTGATCCGCCGTGACAACAATCAGGGTGTTTTCCAGAAGCCCTTGCGATTTCAGATAATCCATTGCCTGAACAATCGCGCGCTCAAATTCCCTCACTTCGCCAAGTGTGTTTGTGGAATTATTGTCATGGCAGGCCCAATCGATTGCACCGCCTTCGACCATAAGGAAAAAGCCGTCTGGGTCGCGCTTAAGCACGGAAAGCATCCGCACGGTCAAGTCCGCCAGTGTGGGTTCCGAACAATCCGGTTTGCGAGTGGCTGCCATATCGAGCTGCTTGTTGTTGTTTGTGTCGAAGTATCCCAAGATGCGCCCGTTCCCTGCGTTTTCCGGCGTGAAATCCTTCAGATTCGCGCATGTGAATAATTTAATGCCCTGCTCGGCACACGCCTTTTCGATTCCCGCCGCATCCCATCGCTTGCCAAAAAATCCGCCTCCGAGCAATACATCCACTGGCGATGTTTTGAAAAACTGATCGAGAATATCATCATATTGTCCACGGCTTTTCACCTTCGCGTAGAATCCGGCGGGCGTGGCGTGGTTGATGCCAACCGACGACATGACGCCCACTGCGCGCCCTGAGTCGTGCGCAATCTCCGAGAGATTGCGCAGCGGCGCGCCTTCCGGAGTCACACCGATCATTCCATTGTTGGTTTTTTGCCCGCACGCGAGCGCCGTCACGGCCGCTCCAGAATCCGTTACCTGGCTGTTGGCGGAAAATGTGGTGCAATATCCGAAAACAGGAAACTTTTCAAATTCGAGCGCCGGCGGATTTCCAGCAGCGTCGCGATGCAGCCCGTGCTGGGCCAGGGCATCCGCATGAACCTGGTTAATTCCCATCCCGTCGCCGATGAAAAGAATCGCATTTCGCGCGCCAGCTCCTAGCTGAGCGGAATCCGCGGCGACCGCAGAAGAATTCAGCGAAAAAATGGCCAGGCCCAATAGAACAGCCATCCCAAAAACCTGTGAAACGAAACCATGTCGGTTCATGGATATTCTCCTGAGATAAATGCAACTTCCCCCAAATCGCCAGGAGGCCAAAGCGCCGCCTCACCCGGCATTCGCCAGTCGAACATCCCATCACATAGCCATTTTCTGGTCAAGCGCGGCGCGTATTATACCAATTTCCCGTAATTCTGTTTCCTGAATTTGCTCTGAAGGAGCAAAAGA
>CAYUNT010000110.1:0-15114 GCA_964446285.1 uncultured Candidatus Sumerlaeota bacterium
GGCCGGCCTGTCCGGGCGCGATTCCATAGTAGGAATCATCGAGCGGATCAATCGTATTTCGAAGGGTCGAACTTCTCGAACTCCACCCATCGCGGTTTTGTTTCGCCATCGAGGATGGCCCAATACAGCCTCGGATTTTCGAGATCGATGGAAAAAATCCGCGTCTTGGGCGGAACAATAACGCCTGAGACGCGCACGCGAATGTAAATGCTCGCGCCCGAGCCGACATGGCAGTCAGTGACAATCGAACCCGAGGCGATCTGGATGTCGTTTTCCAGAATCGACGGGCCGAGCAACTGCGAGCCGTTGCCGAAGAATACGTTGTCGCCGACGAGCGGATGGCGCCGTTGCGAACGCGAACGCCGCCCCGTGGCCCCGAGCGTTACGCCGTGATAAATGAACACGCGCCGCCCCACGATGGACGTGGCGCCAATGACCGTGCTGTGGCCGTGGTCGATCGCGAACGGCACGCCGATCGTTGCCGAGGGGTGAATCTCGACGTTTGTGTCCTTCTGCACGTATTTCGCGATCACTTCGATGTCGTAGAGGAGTTCAGGCGCGAGGGTGAGGATTTCCTGGAACACGCGGTGGGCGGCGATGGCGGCCATTCCGCGGCGCACGCCAAGAATTTGCGTTTCTGTGTATGTGGTCGAGGCCGGGTCATTTTCGCGGAAAAATGCGATGTCTTCGGAGATGCGCCCGCGAATGGCGCGCGCCTTTTCGTCGCCGAAATAACGACGGAGGAAAAACAGGAGTTTATCTTCATACACCTCGCCGCCATCGAGGGCGAGGGCTTCGAGGATGTCTTGCTCGAACTGGCGGAACAGGCCCTTGGGAAACGGGCGCTGCGTAAAAAGAAAAGCGTCGCTGGTCATTCGAGTGCCTGCGAAAAGAGTAATTTGAAACGTGGCGCTCCGGGCGCCGGCCTGCTTATTTTTTCAACAGATTGCTATAAAATTCCACTGTCCGGCGAAGACCTTCGCGGAAAGTTACCTTGGGCGCATAGTTGAGCCGCCGCGCGGCCAGCGAAATATCCGCCCTCGAGTGCAGCACGTCGCCGGCGCGGGGCGGTTCAAAAATCGGGTCAACTTTCAGTCCCGTGCATTCCCGGATAATTTCCAGCAATTCCAGGAGCGAAAAAGTTTCGCCGCAAGCGATGTTGATTACCGCCCCCCCGAGCGGCTCCGGGCAGCGCGCGGCGAGCAGGTTCGCCTCCACATTGTTCGCCACATACGTAAAGTCTCGCGATTGCGTGCCGTCGCCATAGATGACGGGACGCCGCCCTTCGAGCGCCGCCGTGATAAACCGCGGAATCACTGCCGCGTATTGCGATTGCGGGTCCTGGCGCGGTCCAAACACGTTGAAATAGCGCAGCGTGACCGTGTCGAGTCCATACACCTCGGAAAACACATGGCAGTAGTATTCGCTCGTGAGTTTTCCGACGGCGTAAGGGCTTTTAGGACCCGGCAACAATCCTTCATGTTTGGGCGAGACGGGATTGTCGCCGTATGCGGACGACGACCCGGCATACACAACGCGCCGCACCCCGGAGTCGCGCGCCGCGCAAAGCACCGTCAATGTCCCAGCCACATTCACTTCGTTGGATTCCATAGGGTCTTTTACCGACCGCGGCACGCTCGGCAGCGCCGCGTGGTGGAACACGCATTCGATTCCCTCGCAGGCGCGCCGGCAAACATCGTAGTCTGTGATGGATCCCTCGACCACCTCCGCCTTGCCGCGCAACGGTTCGAGATTCTCGCGCCGCCCCGTGGAAAAGTTGTCAAGAATCCGGACCTTTTCGTTTTCGCGCACGAGCGCCTCGGCCACATGAGAGCCGATAAAGCCCGCGCCACCGGTTATCAGGTAACGCGCCATATTGTTTAGTATTGATCCTTTTTTCCAAGGTCCAGGTCGCTGTAAAGCGGCGGAACGTTGAGTCCCGCACCTGTGCAGGTGATGTCGTCCGCGGTGTTCATGGTTTTGTCCATGCCCCAGGAAACGATCTTTTCCTCATGGGCAATGATGGAGAATTTGGTTCCCCAGCCGTCGCGCGATTCCTCGTCTGTCATAATCTTTTCCTTGGTCATGTCCGAAATCGACACGGGAAAAGAGCCTTTCTTTTGCGCGAATTCCATTGCCTTCGAATAAGCGTTTTGGATGGCGAACGTGGTGGCCATATAGGCTTCGTAATTAGGATCGGAGGCTGTTTTTTCTCCGTTGATTTTGCGCCATATCACGCCCGCGGGGCTTTGGCGGATGCGCTCTTCCAGGGTTTGCGCGCCCCCATCACCGCCTCCGAGGAATAAATACCCCACGCAAAACAAAAGGCCGGCGAGAATGACAAGGAGGAAGGTCCATTTCCAGGGAAAAGGCTTTTGTTCCCGGGAAATCGAGTAGGTCAGGTTAGGATTGTGAACCTTTTGCACCTTCTCAGGCTTCACATACATGGCGGCCAGTTCGGGATCGGCCTGTTCTTCGAGAGAAGCATCGCCGCCTCCGGCTGGCTGACGCGGCTTTCGACCGGTCGAGGCGTATTGGCGCGTCCAATCCCAAGGATCCGTTCCTCCCTCTCCCGGCGGAGGAGGAAAAAGCGGCACGTCGGGCGGCGCGGCGCCCCCCGGCTGAGTGCCCGTTGGCGGGCTGGCCGGAGCGGCGGACGCGCCGCTTCCCCCACGCGCGGGAGGAGGCGCGGGCGCGCTCGGATCGGATGCAGGATTCCTGCCCAACGTCCCAAACGGTCCCGTTGCGCCTGGCGGACGGCCGGCGCTGGGAGTGAAATTGAAACCTCGTGGATCCAGTTCCTCAGCCATGACTAAACCTCTCCGCCGCGGAAAATGAACACTCCGGCCGGACAGTTCAAGACAAACTATCCTTTTTTGCCCATCTCACGCAAGCCGCGATTCGCCCACTAGAGGCGAAGAAATGCACTAGGCTTTTTCGCTGTATTGTTTGCTTTATTGGTAAATTATGGCTTGTTTGACAATGGAGCGCCCGCGGCGGATTGCGTGCTGCCCGTTGTGGACTTGTGCTGGGAAGTCTTTTCAGGCGCAGGGCTGTCTGGCGGAGTTGTATCTGCCCAGTCCTTATCCAGCGCGGCGTTGGTGGTCATCTCGGGCGTGACGGGCGAAGCGCCGGGGGCCACAATGCCGCGCCGGTCGAGCAGCGAACCGTCTTGCTGATATACGTTCACGACGGCCTTCAAATACGAGACGAGGGCTTCGCTCTCCGACAGGCGGCTTTGCAAAAAGTCGCGTTGCGCCTGGGCCACATTGAGCGTCGTCGATTTGCCAACGCGCAATTTTTCCACCTCGATCCGCATGGTTTCCTCGCGCAGGCGGCGCGTGGCGCGCGTGGCGTCGATTTGCGCCCGCGCGGATTCTTCTTCGATGCGCGCCGCGCGGACGTCGTTTTCGGCCAATTGCTCGATATTGGCTAGGGATTCCTCGGCCTGGCGCCGGCTCAGGATGGCCCGGCGGTTGCGCGCACGCGCCGCGCGGTTGCCAATCGCGTAAGTGACACGCGCGCCCGCTTGCATATCGTAACTTTCCTCGTTCAGGTTTCCCGCGGATTCCGCAAACGAATCGGAATAACCTGTCTTGCCCAGATTAATGAAAAGGTCCAGCGCCGGGAGCAATCCATTGCGCGTCTTTACGATTTCGAGCTCGCCGCGCTTGAGGTTGAGCCGCGCCTGATTGAGTTCGGGGCGGATGCGCAGCGCGAGGGCGATTTGGTCTTCGAGCGAATCGTGATGCGCCTCGGGCAGGACGGGGCGGCTGCGCAGATCGACAGGACGCAGGTTACTCGATGGGCCAAGGCCATCGAGGAGCCGCAGCAAGGCCAGATGCGTTCTCTTGCGTGTGCTTTCTGAACTGATGAGTCCTTCGCGGCGCTGCGCCACCTCTGCCTCCGCCGCATAGCGTTCGCTTTGCGCCAATTTGCCCACGCGGATGCGTTCGAGCGTATCGGCGAGCTGGCGCTCGGCGATGTCGAGCGCGTTCTCGTAAATCGCCACGCGCTCTTCGGCCAGAAGATGGTCCCAGTAAGCGTTTTCCACGCTGGCCACAAGCGAAAGCGCGTATCCGCGCAATTCGTATTCGGAAGAAAGCGTGTCCAGGCGCGCCTGGCGCACCGAGGCCCAATTGACATCCAGTCCCGCGCCCTTGAGCAGCGATTGCGTAACGGAAAGCCCCGCCGCGGTCGAGTATGGCTCTTTCACGGGGCCGTCGCCCCACGACCGCGCGCCCGTCACATCCACTCCCCATTCCGTTCCGGTGGGAAGATACTGCGACAGCCCCACCGTTCCCGTGTTTCGGCGCGAATGCGAATCCGATTCGTTCAGTGTTCCGTTGTTCCGGACGGTTCGGCTGCGCGATTGCGAATACGAGGCGCTGAGCGTCGGATCGAAGGCGGCGCGTTCTTGATCCTCGGAGGCGGTGCGCAGGGCGGGATTGTATCGCTGCACCTGAAGCGCGCGATTGCGTTCGAGAGCGAGCATCAGCGCATCCTCGACCGTGAGCGAGAGCGTCGAGGCGGAGTCTTTGTCGAAGGTGGCGGATTGCCCGGCGGCCTTGTCCTCGGCGGGACCGATGCGCGGCATTTGCGCCGGGCGATCAATCTCGATGGCGGCACAGGCGGAAAGCAAAAGAACGGCAGTCAGCACAGACGCCGATGCAAGAGCCGTTTTGCTGGCGCAAAATGAATTTTGGGCCAGAGGCCCAAACCACCGGAAATCTTGGACGGGACGCCCAAGCCACCGGACTATTTTATATAGACAGTTACTCATATCGTAGCGCCTCGATGGGATCGAGCACGGCGGCGCGGCGGGCCGGATACCAGCCGAAGAATACACCCACGGCCACGGCGAATCCGAGCGCCATCAAAATGCTCCAGAGTTCGATGAAAGTGGAAAATTGCGTGACTTTGCCAATGATTTTTGCGGCTCCGATCCCCGCGGCCACGCCCAGCATCCCGCCCAGGCCGCTCATTACAATCGACTCGAATAGAAATTGCCTGAGAACGTCGCGCCTTTTCGCTCCGATGGCCTTGCGAATGCCGATCTCGCGCGTGCGCTCGGTCACGGTAACGAGCATGATGTTCATAATCCCAATCCCGCCCACAAAGAGCGAAATTCCAGCCACCGCGCCAAGCAGAATCGTGAAGGTCCGGCTGACGGACGTTGCGGTGGCGATGAACTCCGCCTGGTTGCGTATGGAAAAATCCTCGGGCATTCCCTCGGGCGTGCGATGGCGGCGCTTGAGCAGTTTTGTCACTTTCGCCTGCACATCATCGAGATTGGCTTTTTCCGAAACGTGGATGTTGATTTCGCGCAGATAATCCACGCCGAGCAACTGGCGCATCGCCGTCGTGTAAGGGATGATGATCTGGTCGTCGGGGTTGAACCATCCCTGGTCGCCCTTGCTTTTCATCACGCCGATGACGCGGAAAGTCAGGCCCTTGACCTTAATGATTTCGCCGATGGGATCATTGCCTTCGCCGAAGAGGTCTGTCGCGGTGGAGGAGCCGATGACGGCAACCCGCGCCGAGCGCTCCGCCTCGCCTTCGGTAAAAATGCGTCCCTTGTCGATCTCGAAATTCCGCGCGGGGAAATACGTGATCGAGGTTCCGAGAACCGAAGTCCGCGTATTTTTATTGAAGTATTTGGCCTGGGCATTGCCGCTTACGACAGGCGCAACCGCCTTAACCTCCGGGATTTCCGCCGCAATTGCCTGCGCGTCTTCGAGCGTCAGGTTCTGCTGCGTGCCCGACATCACGCCGCCCGTGCCGCGCTGTCCGGGGCGCACAATCAGAAGATTGGTTCCCATCGAGGAAATGCGGTCCAGGATTTGCCGCCGCGCGCCTGCTCCGATAGCAAGCATGGCGATGACGGCCCCGACGCCAATAATGATGCCGAGCACGGCAAGAAACGAGCGAAGTTTATTCGCCAGCAGGCTTTTCAGGGCAACTTTGAGTATGGTCCAAAAAAGCATGGGGAGCGGACCTTTCGGCTGAATCAGACAGTGCCGCCGTCCACGATGCGCCCGTCGCGCAGGTGAATCTGGCGCGGGCAGGTGCGGGCCACGTCGGGTTCGTGCGTCACAATCAGAATCGTTCGTCCATCGGCGTGCAGGCGGGCGAAGAGCGCCAGGATTTCGTCGCCGGTTTTCGTGTCGAGATTTCCCGTCGGTTCGTCGCAGAGCAAAATGGCGGGATCTGTGACAAGAGCGCGCGCAATCGCCACGCGCTGGCGCTGGCCGCCCGAGAGCTGGCTCGGCTCGTGGTGCATCCGGTCCGCCAGCCCGACGGCGCGCAGCATCTCGGCGGCGCGTTCCTTTGCTTCGTGGTTGGCCGCGTAAAGCAGGGGAAGTTCGACGTTTTCGAGCGCGCTGAGGCGCGGAATCAGGTTGAAATTCTGGAAAACAAATCCGATGCGCCGGTTGCGGATTTCCGCCAGCCGGTCGTCCGAGAGGCGGCTGACATCCTCTCCCGCCAGTTCGTATCTTCCCGAGTCTGGGCGGTCGAGGCAGCCAATGATGTGCATGAGCGTGGATTTTCCGCTGCCCGACGCGCCGGTGATGGCGGCCATTTCGCCCTTCTCGACGGCAAAAGTGATGCCATCCAGGGCGCGCACCGAAGTATCGCCCATGCGGTAGGTTTTTACCAGCGATTCGATAGCGATCATCACGGGGCTATCGACCTCTTGAGCCGCCGCCGCCCGGGGGGCGCGGCATCATCATGCGCATCTGGCGCGCTCCGCTCATCCCGCGATCTCCGCCCCGTTCGCCGCCCGGACCCCGCCAGCGGCTGTCTTGTTCGCCGGATTGCACGCGGACTATATCGCCTTCTTTCAGGCCTTCCTGGATTTCCGTGTTCACGCCATCGCTGATTCCCACCTTCACTTCGCGTTCTTCGAATGTTCCGTCGGGCTTTTTCACATTCACAACCTGGCGGCCCTTGCGGCGCACTACGGCGTCGGAGGGCGCCAGCACCACGTCCTCCGCCTCGCCCACCACGATCTCAACATTCGCGGTCATTTCCGGCTTGAGGTATTCCAGGCCGCGCTCGCCCACCTCGATGCGCACCTCGAACGTGACCACGTTCGACACATTGGCGCCGCGCGTGGCGATTCGGACCACTTCGCCGAAAAATTTCATGTTCGGATACGCGTCGCACGAAATCAGCGCGCGCTGTCCCACCTGGATTTTGCCTATGTCGCTTTCGTCCACCGAGGCGTATATGAACATGCTCGAGAGGTCGGATATGACCATGACGGTCGTTCCGCCGCCCACATTGCTAATGCCCGAGGAAATAATCTGCCCGATCTGGACGCTGCGCGTGGCGACGACACCGTTCACCGGTGAATACACTTTTGTGTCGCGCAGGCGCTGGCGCGCGTTATCCAGCGCAATATAGTCGGCTTCGAGACTGGCCTCCGCCAGGGCGACATCCTGTTTGCGGTTGTTCAACTCGATTCCTTTGGTTTTCAGGTCCTCGATGCGCGCTTTGGCGCTTTCGAGGTCTGCCAATGCCTGAATGGCCGATGTGCGCGCCGTATCGTATTCCTCCTGGCTGGAGAGTTTCTTGGCCAGAAGGTCCTCGATGCGCTTGGCCTTGGCCGAGGCGTCGCGCGAGCGGACCTCGGCGGATTCGAGCGCCGCAAGGGCGCGCTGGCGTTCTGTCGCCACATTGCGCTCGGCGATTTCGTAGTTGGTTTGCGCCTGCGCCAGCCGGGCTAGCGACGCTGAGGTTTCCACTCCGGCCTGCCGGACTGCCCGCGCTTCATCCACGGGATCGAGTTCCAGAAGCAGGTCGCCCTCCTCGACGGGATCGCTCACGTCAAACGGCAGAGTGATGATCTGCCCGCTCGCCTTGCATTTGATGTCCACATCAAGCGCCGCCACAACGCGCCCGGTGCAATTGACCGTCGAGCGCAGCGAACCCCGCTCGATTTTTATCTCATTTTGTGGGGCCTCTTCGGCTTTCGCCTGGGGTTTTTTCAGCCAGAATGCAACGGCGATTCCCACGATAACCAATCCGCCAGCCGCAAGGGCAATTCGCTTGAATTTCACAACAAGTTTCCTATTCGAAGCCATTGCAGAAAGGAAAGGGCTTGTTTCTGAATGGCGGGATAACGTGCGCCGGAACCGCCTTTTTCCGGCAATCGCGCCGGGGCGTTCGACGGCCCCGATGCTTATATCAAAAGACAGACGGATGAAATGCCAATTTAGTGACATTGCCCGGATAAATGTGGTTGATCCGCGCCGCAGTGGGGCGGTTTGTGAACAGTATCGGATGCGCCGAAAGGGCTTCTTGCCTTTCTCGTTAGAGTGCTTGTAGAGTCTGATCTGAATGGGACCTTCGGCGGCGAGGCACAACAGGGATTCCGCCGCGAAAACCGGGTGGCGCACGAGACTCAATCTGCGGGGATACGGAACATCTATCCAATTGGAGTCAGGCGGTCATGGGAGCGCAACGCAAGCGCACGACAGGAACAACTAAATCGAAACGATCCGCGCGTTCCGCGGCGCCGGACATTTCCGCTCTGACGCCTTTTCTGATCGAAGCGGCCTGCGGGATTCTCTACCGATGCCATTTCGAAAGCCAGGCGTGGGAATGGGCGGACAGTCGCTCGGCGGCGGACCTCTTCGGATTTCCAGAAAACAAGAAACTATCCTGTCCTGCCTTTGAGGAACTGGTGATTCGCTCGGTCCTTTGCGATCCGCCCGGCTGCGGCGATTGGGAAACTGTAATGGAGGCGTTTCGCCGCGGAGATGTCAAGAAGGGCCGCCGCGAAATTCTGATCCGGACGCCGGACGGGCAGGAACGATGGTTTGTGGATACGTTTATCCCAGAGCGTGATTCCGCCACGGGGGAGGTAATTGCACGCGTTGGGATATTGCAGGAAATTTCGGATGTGATGGAGATCAAAGAGGATGCCCGCCAGCGCCAGGCGGATATCCGCATGATTTATGATGTGACTTCGGCCCACGACGCGGGATTCATGGATCGGATCCGCCAGCTGCTCGAAATCGGCTGCCGGCGTTTTGCCCTCGATGTCGGAATCCTGGCGCGCATAGATGGCGAACACTATAAAGTGGAGGAAGTTTATGATCCGTCCGGCGCGGTGAGGAAAGGCGCGGTTTATTCCACCCGTGAGACGTTTTGTTCATCCACGCTCAAATCACCTGGTCCTGTGGGGTTTGAACATGCAGGGGAATCGGAATGGCATACGCATCCGGCCTATCGCGCGCTGCGTATTGAATCCTATTTGGGAATGCGTTTGAAGTCGCCCGACGGAAAAGTATTCGGCACGCTGAACTTCAGCAGCGCTAAAAAACGCAAACGAAAATTCACGGCTGCGGACATCGAATTGATTCAAGTCATGGCGGAGTGGATTGCCGATGTGCTTTGGCTGATGGAAAATCAGGAAGCGCACGAAAAGGAACTCCAGCATTACCGGACATTGTTTGACCTTTCGCCCACGGGAATCCTTGTCGAGGACGAGCAGGGAATCATGCTGGATGCCAATCCGGCGTTGTGCGAGTCGCTTGGTTATGCGCGCGAGGACCTTTTGGGCCGCCATGTGTCGGCGTTGCTGCCGCCGGACGTTGATCCCGGCGTGGTGGACCGGAACATCCGCCGCATTATGCAAGGAGAAACGCTTTTTCACGTCGTGCCCAATCGCTGCCGGGATGGCACTGTTACGTATCGAGAATTGCGCGAAAACCGCATCCGTCTTCCGGATGGACGCAATGGCATTCTCGTGGCTTCGACAGATATTACCGAACGGCTCATGGCGGAGCGGCAACGCCGGGAAAGCGAGGAGCGTTATCGAGACCTTTTTGAAAACGCCAATGACCTGATTCAAAGCATCTCGCCCGAGGGCAAGGTTCTCTATGTGAACCGGGCTTGGCAAAAAACGCTGGGATACACGGAAGAAGAGGCCAGGAATCTTTCGCTTAAGGAAATCGTTCACCCGGATTGCCTGGGTCATTGCATGTCGGTTTTTAGCGAAGTGATGAAGGGCGCCGTGGTTGAAAACTGCGAAGCGTTATTTGTTGCGAAAGACGGGCGGACTGTTCCCGTGGAGGGAAGCATTAGTTGCCGGATGATAGATGGCAAGCCGCAGGCAACGCGCGGCATATTCCGCGATGTGTCTGCCCGCCGGCAAATTGACCGCGAACAACAGATGTTTGCCCGGCTGGGAACTTCTCTGGCCGCGATTTCCACGGTGTCTGAAATCGTCAGTGTGGTGCGCCGCGAAACAGAATATCTCTTTGACTGGGATGCGCATTTCTTTGCCGTGGCCCGCCCGGAAGAAAAAGAATTTCGCGTATTGTGCTTCTATGACACGATAAATGGAAAGAAGAAGGAATTTCCTTCGGAGGCATGGGAAAAAAGCAAATCCCAGCCAATTGTCCGCCCGCTTCTCGAAGGCAAGCCGCTGCTGATCCACAGGCGCGACCCTTCTGTCATTCCGCTTTCCGGCCCCTTTGGGGACACAACCCGCATGTCGCAGAGCATGGTGAATGTTCCTGTGCGAAGCGGCCCCCACACTATTGGGTTGCTGTCGGTTCAATCCTACACACCCGGGCGATACACCGAAGCGGACGTGCATCTGTTTCAACGATTTGCGGACGTCCTTGCGCCCGCGCTTGAGCGCGTGTTCGCCGAAGAAACACTGCAGGCCAGCGAGGCGCGTTATCGCGCCATCGTCGAAGATCAGACGGAACTGGTTTGCCGTTACCGCCCCGATTACTCGCTCACTTTTGTGAATCAGGCCTTTTGCAGGTGCTTTGGGCAGGACCCCAAGGAACTGCTTGGACAAAGTTTCCTGTCGCTTGTTCCGCAGGATTGCGGCGCGGAGTTCGCGAGGTCCATCAAATCCATTTCGCCTCCGCAGCCTCTGGCAACGCAGGAATACCGGATCACCACCGCCAGCGGCGAAGTGCGCTGGCAGCACTGGCTGCATCGCGGATTGTTTGGCGCGGACGGTGAAATTGTCGAGTATCAGGCAGTGGGGCGCGACCTTACGCACCGCCGCCAAACTGAGGAGGCTTTGCAGCAAAGCGAGGCGCGCCACAGGGCTTTTGCCAGCGCCATGCCAGACATTCTTTTCCGTATGCGCCTCGATGGAACCCTGCTCGATTTCAGCGCGCCGGACCTTTCGCAATTGGCCGTCGCGCCCGAGCGGTTTATCGGGCGCAATCTGGCCGAGCTTGAACTTCCAGCGGATCAGACGCAGCGCACGCTTGAACCGGCGCAAAAGGCGGTTCTCACAGAAACAACGCAATTGCAGGAATATCCGCTGACACTTACCGGCGAGGTCCGCCACTTCGAGATGCGCATCGCGCCGTGCGGCCAGAACGAAGTCGTGATGATCTGCCGCGACATCACAGAGAGCAAACGCCAGAGCGAGCAAATCGAGCATACGCTTTCGCTGCTTCGCGCCACGCTTGAATCCATCGACAACGGCATCGTTGCCACCGATTTCTCCGGACGCCTGGTCACTTTTAATAAGCAATTGCTTGACATCTGGAACCTTCCCCAGGAGCTCATGACGCCGGAAAATCGCGAAAAAGCTATGGCATTCACGCTGAATCAGGTCAAAGATGCGGCCCTCCACCAAAAGCGGCGCGAGGAAATAGCAGCCGATCCCGAATGCGTCACGGATGATCTGGTCGAACTGAAAGATGGACGCATCTTGGAACGCCACTCGCAGCCGCAGCGTGTCGAGGGCCGCGTGGTGGGGCGTGTGTGGAGCTACCGCGATATCACGAAACGAGTTCGCGACGAACGCGCGCTTCAGTTGATGAAGTATTCCGTGGACAATTCCAACGAAGCCGTCATGTGGGTTTTGCCAAGCGGACGCTTTTCCTATGTCAACCAGGCCGCCTGCCGCCAATTGGGTTTCAGCGCCGAGGAACTTGTCTCGCTGCGCGTTCAGGACATCGACATCCATGTCAAGGATGCAGATTGGAAGGGCTTCTTTCTGCGGGCAAGGAACGAAGGCGCTTATATGATCGAATCCCTGCACCAGCGAAAGGATGGATCGCGTCTGCCCGTCGAGGTTTCCGTCAGTTACATGGCTTTTGGCGGCGAGGAATTTGTTTGCGGCTTCATCCGCGACATCTCGGAACGCAAGATTGCCGAGGCGGAAGTCCAAAGTCGCGACATCCTCATGGGCGGGGCGGCGCGGGCGCTGGATTCGCTTCTTATTTTCGAGGATTTCGACACGTCTGTGGCGCGGGCGCTGGAAGCGCTGGGCGAGGGCGCCGGCGTGGACCGCGCGCTTATCTTCGCCAATCATGAAGGATCGTCCGGCGAAGGGCTTCTGGCCGCCTTGCGCTATGAATGGGCGCGCCCGGGCATAGCGCGCCATATTCAATGCCAAAACATGCAGAATATAGAATATAACAAATGCAGCCCGGTGTGGAAAGAAAAACTTTCCAAGCGCATGTCCGTTGCCGGCACGCAGGAGAATTTTCAGGGCAACGACCGCTTGCTCATGAAGGAACTGGGCATTCTCTCGATTCTCATTGTTCCGGTTTTTGTGAAGGACCGCTGGTGGGGAGCGATGGGGTTTGGCGATTGTTCGTCTGCAAAGGAATGGAAAGACTACCACATTTCG
The DNA here is from genome assembly GCA_964446285.1 of uncultured Candidatus Sumerlaeota bacterium. Taxonomy (GTDB): domain Bacteria; phylum Sumerlaeota; class Sumerlaeia; order SLMS01; family CAYUNT01; genus CAYUNT01. Next base: position 12,629 of record CAYUNT010000110.1, read on the forward strand.
ATTCTCATGGCGGCCGCGGGAAGCTTGGGCGGCGCCATCGCCCGGCGAGAGGCCGCCGACGAACTCATACGCGCCCGCGACGCCGCCGAGGCCGCCGCGCGGACAAAGGCGGACTTCCTCGCCAATATGAGCCACGAAATCCGCACTCCTCTCAATGGCGTGATCGGAATGACGGGGCTGCTGCTCGAAACCGAACTCTCAGAGGAACAGCGCGACTACGCCGAAACGGTGCGCCGCTCGGGCGAGGTTCTCCTCGATGTCATCAACGACATTCTCGATTTTTCGAAAATCGAGGCGGGCAAGGCGGACCTGGAAATCATCGACTTCGACCTGGGCGCCTGTCTGGAGGAGGTGGGGGACCTTCTCGCCTCGAAGGCGCAGGAAAAAGGCATTGAATTGGCTGTTCGCGTGCCGGCGGACGTGCCCGCCCGATTGCGCGGCGATCCCGGACGCCTTCGCCATGTGCTGCTCAATCTGGCCAGCAACGCCGTAAAATTCACCGAGTCAGGCGAAATTATCCTGCGGGTGAAAGCTGTGCGCGAAGATGAGCGCCAGATTCTCATGCGTTTCGAGGTTCAGGACACCGGCATCGGGATTCCCGAAGATGCGCTGGGAAAGCTGTTTCAGTCGTTTTCGCAGGTGGATACTTCGACCACGCGCCGGTTTGGCGGCTCGGGACTGGGACTGGCCATCAGCCGCCAGCTGGTGGAACTCATGGGCGGAAAAATCGGCGTGGAAAGCCGCCAGGGCGAGGGATCGACCTTCTGGTTTGAGATTCCTTTGGAGCGCCAGGGAAATGGCGGCGAGACCGGAGAAGCCGCGGAAACCTCGCTGCGGGGACTTCGGGTTCTGATTGTGGACGACAACGCCACGAATCGCCGCATCCTCGTGGAGCAATTACGCCAATGGGACTGCAAGCCGGACGAGGCCGCGGATGCCCAAGAGGCCTATGCGATGATTTCAGAGGCCGCTTTGACGCCGGATGCGTATAGGGTGGCGCTGGTGGACTTCCTGATGCCCAATATGAATGGGCCGGATTTGGCGCGCCGCCTGAAGGCGGACGAACGCTGCAAGGAAATATCGCTTTTCCTGCTAACCTCGATGCCGCGCCTGGGCGAGGCATCGAAGATGCTCGACGCGGGCTTCGAGGCGTATCTGACCAAGCCCGTGAAACGGTCGCAACTTCAGGAATCGCTGCGCATGGTCGTTGCGCGAAGCGCCCCCCGTCCGTCACGCCCGCCTTCCTCTGCAGTCCGCTTCGTTCAGCCTCCGCCCTCTCCCGAAAACCGCCTTCCCTATCGTATTCTGATCGCGGAAGACAACGTCGTGAACCAGAAGGTTGCCGTGCGCATGGTGCAAAAACTGGGTATGCGCTGCGATGTCGTGGCCAGCGGAGCCGAGGCGCTCAACTCCCTGGAACGAATCCCATACGATCTGGTCCTAATGGATTGCCAGATGCCCGAAATGGACGGTTACGAAGCGACGCGCCAGGTCCGCAAACGCGAACCCCCCGGCACGCATATCCCGATTGTGGCGCTGACCGCGCACGCCCTCGAAGGCGATCGCGAGCGGTGCCTCGAGTCGGGGATGGACGACTATCTCAGCAAACCCATTAACCTGAAGGCGCTGGAGCATGTCCTGCATAGGCACTTGCGGCCGGAGCGCGTGGGAAAAGTTCCGGCCACGCCGCGCCCGGCGGACGAGTCCACGGCGGGGCGAAGGATCAGTCCGGAGGCCGTTGTGGATTTGACCCGCATCCGGAAGGTTTCCGAGGGCGACCGCCAATTCGAAATCGAGATCATCACGCTGTTCCTGGGCGACGTAACCCAGCGACTTGCGCGCATGGAACGCGCTATCGAAACAGAAGACGCGCAAGCTCTGCGGCGTGAGGCGCATACGATCAAAGGATCGAGCGCGAACCTGGGCGCAATGCGGCTTCGCGAATTGGCCGTTGAGTGCGAAGATCACGCAAAGCAGGGAAGAATCAAAGAGGCGCGCGACGTGTATGGCAGACTGCGCACTGAGTTTGAGGAGGTTCGCCGGGCGCTCGAATCTTACAAATCCGCCTAATCTCCGCCATAGCCGCCGCTGGGCGCGCAAATCATCGCCCGTTGCCGCATTACGGGCAGTCTTTTCTGGAGGAAAAGGACACCATGCAAATGCGCATCGCGAGTTTGCTTTTCATAATTTGGGCCGCGACGTTTGCCGCAATACTTATACCAATTTCCCATGATGCCGTGCCATATTGTCCCGGCTAGTGAAAAGGATTCCCAGGCGAAAATAAAAGGACTCAGAAAATGGGATCAGAATCATCAGCCTGCTTTGAGCAGGCTCTTCTTTGCCCCATGCTTGAGCATGGGGAGATGGTGGCAGTTTTTCTTTGCAAGCAGGCTTCAGCCTGACTTGCCCGCATCGCTTCAGCATGATGCTTTTATACCAATTTCCCGTAATTCTGTTTCCTGAATTTGCTCTGAAGGAGCAAAAGA
>CAYUNT010000111.1:0-15080 GCA_964446285.1 uncultured Candidatus Sumerlaeota bacterium
CCGTGCAACACAACCCCCGCAAAACACACCACGCCAGGGGGGTGACGGATTAGGGTTGGGTTGCAAACCGGCGGGTTGGGATTGACTGAATGGGAGCAAGGCGGATAAAATACAAACTAGAAGGAGTGATCCTGCCGGCCTATCTGCCGCCTTGTGTGCCGGCATGGCAGGACTCTCCGGGAAGCAAATTCAGACGCTTGCGAGGAGAATAACATGAAAGCCTTGATCCTATACGCGCATCCCAATCCGAAAAGCTTCTGCCACGCCATAAAGGAAACACTGGAAGAGGAATTGAAAAACGCCGGGGTCGAATTCCAAACGCGCGATCTGTATGCGCTCGGGTTTGACCCGGTGCTCAAGGGGCAGGATTTCGCTGCGCTCCAGAAAGGCACGCCGCTGCCAGACATCCAGAAAGAGCAAACGCTGATTCGCGATTCTCAACTCATCGCTGTGGTCCATCCCGTCTGGTGGTTTGGCCTGCCCGCCATTCTCAAAGGCTATATTGAACGCGTTTTTTCATTCGGGTTTGCCTACCGTTTCACGGCGCAGGGGGAGCTCGAAGGATTGCTGGCCGGACGAAAGGCTGCCATATTTTCCACAACAGGCGGGCCAGAGGTTCAATATCAACACGCAGGTTACGCCAAGGCCATCGGCACGACCGTCGATCATGGAATCTTTCAATTCTGCGGCGTCGAGGTGCTGCTCCATCAATTTTTCTATGCCGTGCCAACGATTTCCCAGGAGGCGCGGGAGAAAATGCTTCTCGACCTGCGCCAGATCGCAAAATCCAAATTGCTGTAAATTCCGGTCGCCCCAAAAGGCCAGCGCGGCGCCCGTCCGCATCATTATGCAGCCGTAATTTGTCCAGTTGGCGAAATATCGGGTTGTGTGATGACAGCAATTTTGCACCATGCAACCTGTTGCGCGGGGGAAGGTCTGGGAACAAGCCCCGCGAGAATGTGGGGACGGAGCGGGGATGAATACATAAAGGAGATTGAATATGCATTTCCGTTTCACAACGGGCATGGCGCTATTGATCGCGGGCGCATGGAGCGCGGGATGGCTGCCTGACAGTGCCTGCGCGCAGAATCTGCCAATGCAAAAGTCCGGCGAATCCAGTCGATCCGCAGACAATCCGCTCACGCCCAAACAGCCAGGCGTGGCGGCGCCGCGCACTGCCAAGATAGACGATAAGTCGGCCGAGGTGCTTCGCGCCGCTTCGGATTTCTATGCAAAACTCCAGAGTCTCACAGTGACTTTGAAGTTGTCGCAAACAGTGACTCAAGGCGAGGAAAAGGAAACCATCTCGAACGAAGTTCTGGTCGCCGCGCAACACCCGAATCTCATTTCCACCAAAGTAGTTCGCGGGCGGGGAGCCAACCTTACATGCGATGGCAGGAAATTGCAGATCATCTTTCAGGGCAAAAAACACCATGTTGAGCAGCCTGCTCCGGCGGATTTTGAAGCGATGTTTGCCAACCAGGACAACGTAACTGCGAGCGGCTTGATTCTGCTGAGTGACTTTTTGTGTTCCGATCCCTACAATCAGATCATTCGCAAGGCCAGCGAAATTCGTTATGAGGCCTTGGAAACCGTCGAAGGCAAGAAGGCGCATCGCATGACGTTCGTTCAGGGCGGCGTTGACTTCAGGGTTTGGGTGCAAGCGGAAGGCGAGCCTCTTCTCCTGCAAGCTTCGCCCGACATTGACGCAATAAATCGCCGCCGGGGCGGCATGCCTCCCGGCATGGATATGCCCAAAATCGAGGCTGTATTTCATTTTCTCGATTGGTCGATCAATCCGGCGCTTGGCAGCGAACGCTTTGCCCTGGCGCAGGCGGATTCCTCCGATGCGGCAGGCTCGGTGAGAGAAGCCATGATGAAGGAGGAAGGCGAAGGAAGAAACAGCAAGGCAACAGCCAAATTGCTCGGAAAACCAGCGCCGGACTTTGAATTGCCGCAACTCAACGGCGGAAAAGTCAAATTGTCCGAACTGAAAGGCAAGAAGGTCGTGGTGCTGGATTTCTGGGCCACCTGGTGCCCGCCATGCCGCCGGGGGCTGCCAATTCTGGAGAAGGTCGCGGAAGAGTTTAGCGGCAAGGATCTGGCGGTTTTCGCAGTGAATGAAAGTGAGAAAGAAGAGAAAGTCCGCATGTTCATGAGCCAGCAAAAGCTCAATCTTGCAGTCCTCCTCGATTCGGACAGCAGCGTGGGGGATTTGTATGGAGCGGAGGCGATTCCGCGCACGGTCCTGATCGCGCGCGATGGAACCGTGCAGCGGATTCACGAGGGACTCAGCCCGACGCTGGAAGTCGATTTGCGCAAGGACCTGGATACGCTGCTTGCGGGCAAGTCGTTGCTGGCGCCCCAGGCGAAAGAGCAGGCCAAGCCTGCGAATTCAAGCGCTGAAGCCCCGGGCGCGGCGGCGGAGGCGTCGGATAAAGCCACAACGGACTCGGCCCCGGCGGCCCCCCCCGCCCCAAATAATCAATAACCTGCCCGGCGCTTATTGCTTTTTTCTTTCAGGTGAATTTCTGCATATCGCGGAACATCCTCTTCGCCAATGGTGCAATAGGTGAAGGGCATAATGCGCCCGCCGCCGCGGAATAATTCGGGGTGCAAATAGGCGCAATAAAGCAGGCCGCGAAGCCCTTCGCCCACTTTTCCATCAAGCGCCAGCACGCTCACCGGCGGGCTGTAAGGCCCTTCGGGACGCGGCGCGATGCGGATGAATATCTCGCGTGGCTTTTCGAAAAGGCTTCCGACATGCAGCATGACCCAGGCGCGAAGCCACGGATTCCACGCCACTGAAACCTGCGCATACACGCCATCGACAATGGCGGCGCCGGGATATGTCGAAGTTGAGGGAAAATCCCCGGCCACCGCTCTGCTGACTTTCGCGTCAGCATCATTTGCCCCCGCGGCCGGTCCCGCAAAATACCGCCACTGGCGCGGGTCGGCCAGCGCGTCGGGCGCGACACGCGCCACATATACCGCGCTCGCAAATCCCGCACTTTGGGTGAAGTAAAGATATAAATATCCGTCGCGGCCATCGACCATCGCCGCGGGGCAATTGGGCATCGGCGCATCGGGCGGAAATGCCACGCGCTCGAAGACGTAATCCGGACCACGAGCCACCGACAAACCGTGCCCGGCATCGCGAAAATCCCATCCGCCCGTGCCAAACCGCTCCACCCGCCCCCAGAATGCATACGTTGCGCCGTTGATGTGGATGCCGCCGCCGGGCCAGATGCCGATTTTGTCAAATTGCTCGCCCTCCACATAGGGAATCAGCGGACGCGGCGCCCCGGAGGCTTCCGCCAAATACGTGACGGAGGGAGTGGAGAAGGCGTCGTCGATAGCGGCCGCGCAACTTTTGGAATCGGGAAGGCGCGTGGGCCGAACATGCAAGGCGCAATTCGACAATGCGCCTGTAAATTGCAAGCGGCCATCTTTGCCGCGTGTTCCGAAAAACGTGTCGCCAAATGCCCATAGCGCGCCGTCTGGCACAAGGATCGACAAGCAGCCATCCTGCATGAGGAGCTGATGTTTTTTTGCCTCTGCGAGCCAGAATCGCGGGGGGGATTCAGTGCGAACCTGGACGTTTTCCAGCGAGCGCGGCGAATGAGCGGCGCATCCCGCCAGTGCGAGAATAAAAAAAGCACAGCGCAGGCAGAGCGTCGCATATAAAGACCCTGCGCCAGTCCGCGTCACCTGCCGAGCGGATGCTAAATTGCGCCTAGGGGCATTGGGGGAGATGCGAATCATAGATGCCATAAGCCTTTTATTTGAGAAGGGCGAAGAACTCCGGTTTCAGCGCCGCTCGCGCGTCAGCGGAACAAAGCGAACCGGCAACAGGTTGCGCGTGAGGATTTTTCCATCGGGCAGTTTTTCCACAAGCAGCAAATTCTGCGTCCAGCCCGTGCGCCCGACGGGGATGGCCATGCGTCCGCCTAGTTTGAGCTGCGCAAGGAGCGGCGGCGGAACGTGTTCGGCGGCGGCGGTGACGATGATCGCATCGTAGGGCGCGGCGGGCGGCCATCCGAAATAGCCATCGCCGCTTAGGACTGTGATGTTGCGATATCCAAGGCGGCGCAGGCGTTCGGCCGCCGGGCGAGCCAGCGCGTCGATGATCTCGATCGAAACCACTTCGCGGGCAATTTCCGCCGCGATCGCCGCCTGATAGCCCGATCCCGTGCCCACTTCGAGCACGCGCGAATCGGCTCGCAACGCCAGCAATTCCGTCATATATCCGACAATATAGGGCTGCGAAATGGTCTGGCCGTGTCCGATGATGAGAGGCTGATCAGCGTAGGCGAGCGACAGGTCTTCCGCGCGCACAAATTCATGCCGGGGAACACGGCGCAAAGCGGCAAGCACGGTGGGATTATCCACGCCGCGTCCGCGAATTTGCAGGTCTATCATAGCCTCTCGCTGCGGGAGAAATGGATCATCCGCGCGGAAGATGGGGCGCGGCGGCTCGGAGGAGAGCGCAGCGCCCGAAGCGCTCGAAGCAATCAAAGCGTCCGAAACTGGCGAAGTTTTCGAGGCCAGCGAAGGTGTGGCGGCCCAATCCGCCTGCAAAAGAACGGCAACCGGCGCCGTAGCTGAGCCGCTATTCTCTCCCCCGCTTTCGGCAGAATCGCCGACGCCTCTTGCTTCTGCATCCGCGACGGTGGCTGATGTGACGGCAACACCAGTCGCCGCGGAAATATCCGACACCGCGCGGCCGCGAGACGGAGTTTTTTCATCCTTCCAACACGCGCCGCAAAACAGTGACAGGCTTGCCGCAAAAATAAAAACCGATTTAGCCCTGCAAGATAGCATAGGAAAATGCAATATACCCGGATCGAAAAAGATTCCTCCGCATTTCCCTCTAAAAACAGCCTGACCGCTGCCTCTTCGTGATGTCCAGAAAAATATCCTTTTATCGCGAACAACGCGCAACAAGCGGCTATCTTTTGAAATCGTAAAAATACACGTCAGCGATTGAATCGTTTTGGCCGCGAAGGACGCGCGAAAGCCGGATGGGATGAAAGAAAAGCTCGCGGAAGAACAGCCAGTCGCCAAAATGATCGAATTTGCGGCAGGAAGTGACAATATGCGCCTTGTCCAGGTTGATAAAGCGCAGCCCGCCCAAACGCCCGTAATTCTTCAGGCGGCGGGCGAAATCCAGGTCTTCTCCCACGCGCAAGGTTTCTTTGAAGCCTCCCACAGCCTCAAAATCGCGCCGGAAACACCAATACAATCCTCCGCCCAGGCCCGTGAAAAATACCACGACGCGAAAAAGGCAAAATGTAACCCAGATGCCTAACGACCATCGCTCGGGCATGATTTTGACGCCTCCGCCGATGTATTTGCCAGCCATCAGGGCACGGTCGATCTCGCTCAGCATGTTGGCGGACATCCGGCTGTCGGCGTCGATGGTGGCAATGATTTCTCCTTTGGCGTGGCGGGCGCCTTCATTGCGGATTTGTGAAAGGCATCGGCTGTCATTTCGCGCAATCACCGCGCCGCGGCTCCGCGCAATGGCCTCCGTTCCGTCGGTGCAGCGGTTGAGAACAACAATTACTTCCACCTGGCCCGGATACGCGCCCGAGGCGCGCTCAATAGAATCCAGGCAAGCGCCAATGTTTTTTTCTTCGTTGCGAGCGGGAATAACGATCGAGAATTTCATGGAGTGGCTTTGGCTCCGGCCGGTGGCTGCGTTCCAGAATCTCCCTTTCCGGTTCATTCGACGCCGCAACTCATTTCCCGGGTGACCTTCCCTGATTCTGGCTATTTCCATTTCCTTTTCCGGGCTGGTCCGAGTTGACAGGCGCAACTAAATCCATTAGCAAAGCGTTTTGGAGTGAGATGCTTCTCGCGAATCCGCGAAATATCGCCGCGTTTGCGCGGATTGAAAAATATCCTTGGCAAGGTTTCAGTTGGGAAAAGCATTTGGGGAAATAGATATTTTTTCATCCGGGCATATTACGCCAGCGACAATACGAAAGACTCGGCAGGACAATATAAGAGAAACCAGGCACATTGGAGACGGCACAAAATGATGAAAGCGGGTGTTTTGCCACGCTGCAATGATTCCTTTGGCGCTTGCGCCTGCCCTTGGACTCCGCCCCTGCGCCGGTCTCGCGGATTTGCGGCTTTGTTTCATTCTTCTCCAAGGCCGTCAAGCCGGCGCCTGCGCGTCGGGTATGCAGTGAATTTGTTCACGATCCCAGTCGTGCACGGGATCGAATCGCTCAAAGAAAAGGCTGACCTGAGCAAGTATTCCCCAGCAGCGCTGTATCCGGCGCTGCAACGGGGCGATCTTGACGTCGCGCTGATTCCCAGCCATCAGGCCCTCCTGGAATCGGATTGCCTCGTGATCCCCGAGGTGGGCGTTGGATGTTTCGGGGAAGGCCGTCTGGCGATGCTGTGTTCCAAGACGCTTCCCACGGAAATTCAATATGTTCGCATAGACGAGAACGCCCAGCCTTTCGACAGTCTTCTGGAAGCCCTGCTGCCGCGCCAGTTGATGATCCGGCCCAAATTGATGATGAGCGACGGCATTCTCGATCCTTTATCGTATGATTTTTACCGCGATCCATGCCAGGCGTTTCTATTCACGGGCGTTCAGGCGCTTCACGCGCCGGCGGCGGACTTCGCCTGGTCGTGGGACATTGCGCAGGGCTGGCAAAAACATTCGCGAATGCCATTTGTTGCGTATGTGTGGGCAGTGGCGCCTCGCGCGCATCCGCTGGTGAAGGCGACGGATCTCGGCGCGGCCTTTTGCTCTCTGGTCAAGAGCAACATGGGGCGAATCGGGCACATTGCAATCGAATACGAAAAACAAATAGGGCTGCCAAAGGACACACTTGAACAAATATATTCAAAGGTCCTTCAATTCCATTTGGAAAGCGCGCATGTAATCGGCTTGCGGCATTTTGCCAAGGAACTGTCCGACGCAGGGCCAGAGCCTCGACGCGCGGAATTGCGCCTGATCAGCAGCATCACCACCACCTGAGCGGACCGCCTCATGCGCGAACAATTCTGCGGAATCGCGGCGGTTGCGGTGGTGTGGGCGTCTGCCATTGGGTATGGATTCTGGATTCTCCACGCTTTGGCGAAATGGGGGCGGCTTCGCCTTCCCGCGGCCCGAAGCACGCGGCTGTGGCTCGCGCTGGCGTGCGGATTGGGAGCGATCGGGCATTTGATTTTGCTGGCCGGATTGGCGCGGGCGCTTTCTTTGGGCGCGGCGCGCGCCATCCTGGGCGGAGGGCTGGCTTTGGCGGCTGCGGCGGTGATATGGAAAACGCTTCCGGTCGTGCGGCGAAATGCACAACGCCGCCCGGGAAAGTCTTTGTCCGAACGGCAAAATTCCGGCGATGAAGAACCATGCAACGCCGCGTCCTCCCCTGCCATGAAGCGCCCTGCGCCGGAAAGCCGCTGGCGCATTGCGCGATTGGCGCTTGGCGCGGGAGCGGCGCTGGCGCTCGCGTCGCTTATGCCGTCGGCATCGATCCCGCCTGTGTCTTATGACGTGCTTGAATATCATTTGCAGGCGCCGCGAGTATTTTTAGCGGATGGCTCCATCAACGGCGATCCTTACAATTTCTTCACGCGATTTCCACTCGAAGCAGAACTCCTATATCTGGCTGGTCAGAGCGTTTGCGCGCCGGATGGGGCGGACGACCGGGCGGCCAAGTGGATGGCGGTCGGATGGGTGGCGCTGTTCGCCTGGGGATGCGCGGAACTGGCGCGGCGCTTGGGAGCGCGGACGGCGGGACGATGCGCGGCAGTGGCTCTTGGCGCGCTGCTGCCTCTGGCGGGCAAAGCGGCTCTGGATGCCTTCAACGACGCCGCAACGGCTTGTTTCGCGGAGGTATTTTTCTTTGGCATGATCGGCTTGGCGGCGCGCGCGGCTCGCGGCGCTCCCATAGGCCACTCTCCCGCCTTGCGATTGCGCCCCGATTTCGCCCTGGCGGGAATCGGCGCAGGATTAGCCGTTTCGTGCAAATGGAGCGCGCTGACAATCGCCGTCATTCCCGGATTTGTTGCCGCGTGTGGGATGACGCTTGCGGGCGCTCTCTGGCCGCCTGCCGTTAAAATCAAAGGCGGCGCTCATCTCTGGAGACATTGGTGGAGGCGTTTTCTTCCGCTGGCTGGCGCGGGGGCTATCGCAGCCGCTGTCTTTCTGCCCTGGGCGGTTCGCGCCGCCATCGCAACGGGAAACCCTTTGTTTCCCTGGGGAACGCGCTGGTTTGCCACGGCGTCGTGGGGCGCGGATGACGAACATTTTCTGCTCGGAGTCCACAAATCCACGCGGCCTTGGGAAGCGGCCTTCTGGGGCAAGTTCTTAAATGGAGCAGGCGCTTGCGGACCCGCCTGCGCGGTGCCTTTGGGACATTCGGAATCGGAAGAATCAGCGGCTGGAGGCAGGCGCGCAGCCCCCAACGTGGCGCGACCCGCATCGGCAGAATCCGCTCCTCCCCCTTCCCCTCCCGCTCGCCTTCGGTGGCTCCTCGTCCCATTGGGGATTTTGCTGATGTTTGGGCTTATTGCCTCCGCGCGCAATCGGCTGGCGGGTATGTGGGCGCTAGCGGCCGTGCTTTTGGGACTCGCTTCGTGGTCGATGGTGCTTCATGCGCCCGACCGTTTCCTGCTGCCAATTTGCGGTTTGTGCGTCGCGGGGGCGATGGGTGGAATTCGAGCGCTTCAAAACAGGTCTGGCGGCAACAGCGGCGCTGGCGGCGAAGGCGAAATATCAGCGGAAAACGCAAGCGGTGGCGCGAATAAATGGAAAAATGAAAAAGGGCGCTCTTTGCGTTTGGTCGCAATGGGCGGGGTGATTCTTCTCGCCTTTTCCGCCATGCAATCCGCCTCTGAGCGCATCGGATTGATGGTATCTTCGGATTTTCTGATGGTTCGCGCGCTGGCAAGTCCCGCGGCCCGCGACCTTGCCGCTGAGCAGTTGCTGGGTCTGCCCTTCCGAGAGTTTCAGCGCGCGGCGGATAAAGCGGCCCGGTCGGCCGCGAAAGACCAGCCCGCGGCGAGGTTTTTGCTCCTTTATGAGGCGCGCGGACGCGCATTCCCCATGCCGCAGGCGCTAAACACTGTCTTTGACCGCAGCGTCTTGCTTGACCTGATTGGAAATGCCAAATCGCCTGCGGAAATTGACGAGGCGCTTCGGCGCGCGGGCATCACGCACGTGATTCTGAACGAGCCGGAATTGCATCGCCTGATTAATTTTTATTCGCCGGGCAATTCAGGCGAGCGCATTCCGCCAGGATTCACAAAATCGCCTAATCAGCCGTCGCCATTCCTGCACCTATACCGGCCCTACGCCAAGGATGCGCGATTTCCCGCCGCGCGCGAAGCCTTGACGGCATGGCACGAAAGCCTCATCCGCCGCGCGCAATGGAAAACATCCTCATCGCGTGGATTGGTGCTTTGCCTGACGCCCCTTGGCGAATCCGGCGCGCGATGAACAAAGGACGTGATGGGGAGTTGTGAGTTGTGAGTTGTGAGTTGAGAGAGAATGTCCCGTCCTGAAATAGGTTGACACTCGGCAGGTTCGACTTTCCTTGCATGAGAACCTGTCCAATCGGTGTTACTTCAGGTTGTTGGCGCCCCGGCGGGGACGCTTGATGGCGAAGAGTTATTCGATCGGGCGTGGCGAGGGGGCGTGCGCAAGGTGGTTGCGGTGAATGCGCCAAAGGTCGTAGGGAAGCGCCACAAGACGGCGCAGAGGATACGCATAGGCGGCCAGAAAACGTTCGCGCGCGCTCATCGGGCGTCCGCCCCATACCTCGCGTTCCCAGCGTGCGATGCGGAACGGCCCCCGCGCCACAGACCGGAAAAACGCGCCCAATCCCTCAGACGCCAGCAGCAAATACAAACGGTGGCGTTCGATTTTGCGGAAAATGAAATCGAAATCCTCGGGCTTCATCACGCGACCGTCCGAGGAAAGCATGTGGTGGATGTCGCCCGCGCCGTCCAAAATGCGCATCGGATTGGGGCGGCCCGCGCGCCGCGCCCAGGCCCGCGCCCGCAATCCCAGGTCGATGTCTTCCAGGCCAAGGAAGAACGTCGGATCGAATCCGCGCAGGTCCTCGACCAAAAACCGCCGCTCCCACACGGAAAAACATGTGGAAAGAAACATCGGATCGTCGCGTTCGGTGAGGGTGCGCTTGTGATAAAATTGGCCATCTTCGGTGATGTATCCGCCAAGGCAAAATGGGCGCGTTTTTTCCGCATCGAGCCAGATTGGCGCCGCCACAGCGCGAACCGCATAAGAAGAAGACAATGAAGAAGTGGCATGGGCATCTTGCCCATAATTTGCACTCTGCCTCTCCAGAAAATCCACACACCGCTCCAGCGTTTCCGGGCAAAGCAGCACGGCATCGGAATCGAGAAAACACACAAACGGCGCGCGGGCGAGGCGGATTCCGGCATTGCGCCCGGCCGACCCACCCTGGTTTTTCTCGAAGCGATACAAGCGAATCCGCCCGCTGTATGCCTGGCGAATCCACTCCGCCGTGCCGTCGTCCGAGGCGTTGTCGATCACAAGGATTTCCGTCTGGGGCGCGAGCGATTGGCGCAAAACCGAATCAAGCACCACTCCCAGAATCGAGCGGCGATTCCAAGTGGCGATGAGGACAGTGCAACGCGGATTATCTGGAAAATTCATGGTGCGGATTCAGACCCGGACTCTGGAGCCGACGCGGACGCCGATGCAAATCCACCCGGCTCGGGAAGATAATGATAAAGCGGTGACTTTTCGCGCAGCGATTCGGCCACATCATGAGGACCGAGGATTGGCGCGTCTGGGCGCGCGGGGGCGGCGGCGTTCGGGGCGATTCCCTCGGTGCGCGCGGCATCGGGCGGCTGCCAGATGCGATTGGGCAGGCGGTTGATGGGCCGCACCAGCACAATGGCCCAGCCTTCTTGCGGCACATCCACCTCGCGCAGAATCGTCGTATCGCCCCCCCACTGATCTCCGCCATACGAACTGCAACGCACTTGGATTGTGTGGCGTCCCGGCGTGGCGCGTGTGCTGTAAAGTTGGAGTTGCGCGGGCACGCCCCACCACTGGCGCGTATCGGCGGGCATGAATTTCAGGAGCGCGCCCGCCAGGATTGCCAGCGCCCAATTTCCTCGTCCGAAGGCCGCTTTTGTGAGTTGGTATGTGCCGTATCCGACGGCGGCGGCCATGCCCGCGCCCTTGACGAACTGGAGCGCTTCCTTGCCCGTGGCGCGCATGGAATAACGCGCCTGCTCGAACATGTCCAGAATCGGCCACGACTGTCCGCTGGACGTGCCCGCCGCGCCCGCTCCGGCATCCACGCTCACGTTCACCGATCCGCCCGGAAATGGCGTCGGGACCCATTGGAGCATCGACCCCTGCGGACCTGTGGTTTCCTTTTGGGGCGGTCCGCCAACTTCGACCAACACAACCAGATTGTCCGACGCGATGCGTTCCGGGCGCAGATACGGGTTGCCTCGCCAGCGCGACGTGGCGTGCCGCAGGTGGATTTCCGCCGTATCGCGCTGCCCGGACTGGTTCCAATAGTATTTGGCCAGAAGGTATTGCGCGGCGCAGAAATCCTCGCGATGCCCCTCGGCGGATTCGCCGTCAATATCGAGCGCATTTCGCCAAAGCGCGGCGGCGTTGTCCGTTTCGCCGATCATCCAATAGGCCACGCCGCCAAGGAGCGAGGCGTAAGCGCGTTCGTGCGTGTCGCCCAGATACACACGTGCGCGCTCCCAGGTGGCAAGGCTGACCGCGCCCGAGAGTTGCCCCGGATTGCCCGAGGCGGCCGTTTCAATGCGGTTTGATGCCTGTGTGGCGCTCCAAGGGTCGGGCGTCTGCGAGGCGAGCGAAAGCACATCAAGCGCCACCAGGACATGACGGCGGTTGAGCGGATCGGACCAGGCGGGATCGGACTTGGCCCGCGCCAGCGCCGCCTCGAAATCCACAGCCCGAACGCCTGGCGCTGAGGCGCATCCGGACACGAGAAACGCCACGCCAAGAAATGCCGCGAGCGCCGCAACGGAAGTCAGCGCGCCGGACTTTTCCGTCATTGTCCGCTTCTCTCTCCGATGGCTTGCCTCTTTACAGGCCGGGGAGCGATTCCGCGCTCAAAGCGAACTCGGCGGTTCCGCCCAAAGGCCGCAATAAGAGGCCGGGGAAGACTCATTTCTGCAAATATACGCCCACCACATCATTCATAAGAAGCAACAGGTCGGGCTTGTCATCCTGATTGACGTCCGAGGCAATGATCTCTCGCGGCTCGGTTTCGCCAAATTTCAGTTCGCGGCGTCCGCGCACCGAATCCGTGTTGAAGACCTTGAATCGGAAGAAGCGCTGCAACTGGCCTTCGACAGCGTCTTCGGTGAACATCTCAAGGACGTTTTCCGTATTCTCGACAGCGACGATTTGCTGTTCGTCTTTGTTGAGCAGCGCCACGGTAGCCACACGTCCGTATGCGCCATTCTCGATGTCGGTTTTTGCCTTGGCGAGGGTTTCAAGCCGCCCCGCAGGCATTCCGGAATAGACGGCCGTCATGCGGTCAGGCGCGAGAAGAAGGATGTCCTCATTGCCATCCTCGTTAATGTCGGCCGCGAGCAGCGTCTGGTAATCGGCGTCGTCGATGTCCACCTCACGGTTGAGAATGAATTCCTCGCCCTTTTCGGCGCGGCGGAACAGACTGAGGTTTTGGTTGCCAACATCGAGCAAAATCACTTGCGGCGGCTTGCCTTTTTCCACGCGGGCGGCGATGGCGGCGCGCAGGCGGGTCTTTTGGTTTTTGCCGTTGAATTGGCCATCCACTACGACCTGTCCATCCGGCCCGAGGCGGACGGCGCGCGCATAGTTTTCCTTGGTGATGAGAAGGCTCGTTTCGCCCTTAGGCCCGAGCGGCGCGGCGTGAACGTGTCCGGCGCGAACGCCCGTCAGGAGCGACGCCAGCATTCCCTCCTTGAGCGCGAGCGGCTCCCAGGTTTCCTTCGCCGCCTCCGAACCGCCCGCGGCGCCGGGGGCATTTTGCAAAAGGATCACAGGATCGGCATATTCCGAAAGCGCGATCAGGTCCACACGGTCATCGCCGTTTATGTCCGCGGCGAGCAATCCGCTCGGACGGTCGCCCGGTTTGCCGGCTAGTGTGAACGTGCTCACGCCCTCATCCGTTCCGGTTGCCGGGTTGAAATCGAAGTGAATTTCCATAACCAGCGCATCGTTTTTCGCGTCGGCGCGGCAAACGGCAAGGTCCAGCCCCTTTCCCCGCCCGAGCGGCGCCAGCGCGGCCGTCAAGGGCGCTCCGCCCAGGCGCACCGGACGTGGGAAGGTCAGCGACTCGCCCTCGCCTGAGATTCGGCAGAAGGCCAGCGTGTTTTCTGCGCTGCTGACGAGGCCCACATGCCACTCGCCCCCCTTTTTCGCCGGCGGAGCGGTCAGGATATGCGCAATTCCCGTCAGGCTCGGCGCGGAACGCTGCATCAGCGAACCGTCGCGCGTTGTGCGGATCACGCGCACGGACGGAAACGACGGCCCGGCAATCAGTATGCACGGAATGCCGCCATCGGCGAGCGGGGCCAAAGCCGCCACAAGGCGGTCGCTGCGGGTTTCCGGATCAAAGGCGATGGTGCGGATGCGTCCGAAATCGTGGCTCGAAAGCGCGGCGGCCACGGCGGCGCCAGGGTCCTTGTCCTTTTTCGCATCCTTTGCCGAATCCGCCCCGCCCGCCGCCGCCCAGCCCAGTTGCTCGATCGAGTCGGTCTTTCCGAGCAGGGCGGCAAGAGTCTGGCGATGTTTTGTGCGGGTAAGCGCGGCGAGATCGTTGATTGCGCTGGTGGGAACAGTCATTTCGTCGGGGAACAAGCCCTCTGGAGTTTGGAAGCGGATAATCACGCGGTCGTTTCGCTGCGCCTCGGTGAACACCATGTCCATCAGGCCATCGCTGTCGAGATCGACGATCCACGGCGCGCCCTGGATGTTCCAGGCCGACCAGTATTTGGTGGATTTTTCCCAATCGAGGCCGCGCTTTCCGGAAGGAACCACCTCGATGCGGCGCCCGTTTTTCAGAATCAGGTCCGGAGCCTTGTCGCCATTGATGTCCTCGGCGATGAGGTCCTCGGCCTCTGGATCGAGTTTCTGCGGCGAAGAGAGCACGCCCGCGTCCGTCTGGCGCAGCCACGACAGGCGCGCGGGAGAACCGGCGGTGATAACGTCCGTGCGGCCATCGCCATCGACGTCGAGCGCGGCCAGCCCCTGGACGAATTGATCCAGCACAACTTCGCGTGATTTGAATGAGGGTTCTTTTCCACCCTCCTGGAGAAACAGTTCCAGGATGCTCTTTTCATTGGCCACAGTGAGCAGGTCGGGCAGGCCATCGCTGTTGAAATCGGCGACGGTCAGATTCGAGCTGCGCGAATTGACCTTAAGCAAAATTGGCGGGGCGAGGCTCAGCGAGGGAAGCGGCTTTTTTTGCGCCTTTTCCGCCGCGAATGCGCCGCTATTCGCCGACAATATCAGAATGGCCGCCATTGCCGCGGAGAAGAGTTGGCTGAATCCAGGTCGAGAATGGTGAAGGCCCATGAAACCCGCTCCGAAAATCCTCAAAATTGCGCATTGCGCCCGCCCAGCCGTCCGATCCTCCCCGGGAAAGGCACGCCGCGCCACCTGCGCCGCTTAGGCTAAAGACCTTTGCGCGCAAGGAGCAACGGGAATCACGGCCGGGGCGAAATTCCGATTTCACCTCAGAGGCGCAGAGAGACGCAGAGACAGATAGAAAAACAGCGAAAAAGATGAATTATTGCACGGCGCCTTTGGTGATTTTCATGAACACGTCTTCGAGGTCGATTTCGTGTTCTTTGACCTCGAGGATTTTTACGCCCGCGCCAAATAATTTTTCGTTGAGGAAGGTCCAGTCCTCGACCTGCAACGGCAGCAAAATGTCAAACGACGCGCCGTCGCGTTCGACCGAGGCAATCGTCTCGGGTGGCGGTGGCGCGGCTGCTCGACGCGCGCGCCGGGCCGGTGGCGCGGGCGATCGCGGCGATGCACCGCCTCGCGCGATGCTGAGAAAACCCAAGCCACGCCT
>CAYUNT010000112.1:0-14991 GCA_964446285.1 uncultured Candidatus Sumerlaeota bacterium
CAGGCCTTCGCTTCGCTCCGACCTGGGCTAAAATATCGCCGCGCCTTCGGCGCTCAGGAAATTGCAGCGCTCTGTTTTCACGAGGAAATCCGCGAAGCAATTGCCTATTCACGGCATGCCATTTTATTGATTGTGGCTATGCTTCCTCCGGTTTTTGGATTTTTCGTGGCAAAATGCATGTCCGGTATTATTGCGAGAACGAGGCGCGGCGTTTTGTCCCCAACGCTCGCTGCCTGCCTGGATTCTCCAACCGGCCCTCGTCGGCAAAGCTGTAATATGTATCGCGCCCAATGACAAGATGATCGAGCACCTGGATGCCGAGCAGCTCGCCCGCTTCGCGCAGGCGATCGGTGATTAGGAAATCCTCCTGGCTGGGCGCTGGATCGCCGCTCGGGTGGTTGTGAATGAGAATCACGGCGGCGGCGGCCTCGCGAATGGCTTCGCGAAACACCTCGCGCGGATGCACAAGGCTTTGCGTCAAATTCCCTACAGAAACCGTAATCAGGCGGATGATTTCGTTCTTGTTGTTGAGCGCGAGGAGCTGAAACTGCTCGCGCCTTTGCCCCACCAGCGCGGGCCGCAGCGCCTCGAACACCTCGCGGCTGCTCGTCATGCGGCGTCCGGGTTCGAGCGGCGCGCGCAACAGGCGTTTTCCCAGTTCGAGCGCGGCTTTGATCTCGACCGCCTTTGCCGGACCAATTCCCTTCACCGTTTCGAGATCGGCCAGCGGCGCCTGGTCAAGGCGTTCGAGCGTCTCAAACCGGCGCATAATCGCGGCGGCAAGATCGAGCGCGCTCTGCTCGGCGTGTCCCGTGCGCAGGAGAATCGCCAGCAATTCCGCGTCGCCCAGCGATTCCGCGCCGTTTCGCGCCAGGCGTTCGCGCGGACGGTCGGCCTCGCGCAGGGCGCGAATCCCGCCCGTTTTGCGCCCTCGGGGTGGTGCGGCGTTCAGCCGGCGGAAAGCGCATAACGATTGCACCGGACATTCCCCACAACGCGGCTCGGAACGGCATAGCGATACCGCTTCGGCTTCAGGTTCTTCCCAAAGCGCTCCCGAGAAAAGTCCCAGCATTTGGCCCGCCACACGAACCGGTTCGCCCGCCAGCGATGCAATTCGCGCCATTGCCTCGAAGGCCGCCAGCAGCGATTCGGGCCGCGGCGAGGGCGCTTGTTCGAGAAATCCCAGACGCGCCAGAACGCGCTGGCGCGGCGCATCGGGCGCAATCACATCCTCGCCAAGCGCCTGCAAAATCCGGTAAGGAACCAGCCCGCGCAAAAACGGCGCGCTGCCGCAGAGTCCGCGCACCAGGGCAGCGGGCGATGCGGAGGAAACAGTGGACGTTGCGGACGCCACGGCGGAATTCGTCCCCGAAGTGTGAACGCCACGCTCGTCATCCCAATTCCAGAGCCGCTCGATTTCGCGCCGCCGTTTGCGCGGCGACAGACGCTTCTCCCACTGCGCCTGATCCTCGCGAACCGAGTTGCTCTCATCCAGGCTCCCCGTGGCTTGGACAACTTGCCCAAGACTTCCATTGGCCTGGGCATCCTGCTTATGACTTCCGGTGGCTTGGACGTCTCGTCCAAGATTCTCCGGGCCAGAATCCTCCGCGCCATCCGCCGCTTGCTCGCGGGCCTTGTCCAGTTCAATCGCCTTTTCCATCTGGCGCGCCAGACGCAACAAAAGCCGCCTTTCGCCCGCAGTGGCCGGATCAATGCCAAGAAATCCGCCAAGAATCCGCAGACGCCGCTCCTCTCGCGAATCGGGCGCGCGCGCGGCTCGCAACTCGCGCAACTCGCGCTCGGTCACCGGGCGATGCCGCAGCATCCACTCCCGAATGCGTTCGTAAATATCGAGCGCCTGAAGATCGGTCAGCATTTCCGTTGCGCGCGCCGGGCGTCAAAGTGCGAGACCTGCCATACGCCTTCTCTCACACCCGATGTCTTTCCTGCCAAGCCTGTTCATTTCAAGCGGGAAACGGAAACTATTCGTGGCGCAGGGCTTCGATCGGGTCGAGTTGCGCGGCCTTGCGCGCGGGGAAAAAGCCAAACACAATCCCCACAGCGGCGGAAAAGGCAAATGCAATCACGACTATCCCAGGCTGCATGACAAAAGGCACTTTGAGAACCACGGACCCAAGACCAGCCGTCCCAAGCCCAAGCGCAATGCCGATCAATCCGCCAAAACACGAGAGCACGACAGCCTCGATCAAAAACTGCATCATCACTTCGCGCCCGAGCGCCCCTATCGCCAGGCGAATGCCGATCTCGCGCGTGCGTTCCGTTACGGAGACGAGCATGATGTTCATAATCCCGATGCCGCCGACAAGCAGGCTCACCGCCGCCACGGCCCCGAGCAACGCCGTCAGCACCTTTGTCGTGCCGGTGATTGTGCTCATAATCTCGCGCATATCGCCCACATTAAAATCGTCCTCGCTGCCTGCCGCGATGCGCCGCCGTTCGCGCATCAGCGCCTCGATGTCCGACTTCGCCTTGTCAATGCCGTCCGAATTCTGAACCGAGATCATAATCGCGCTCACATCGTTGTTGCCGGAAATCCGGCGCTGGAGCGTGCGAATCGGGATCAGCACAAAGTCATCCTGGTCGCTCCCGAAACTCGACTGGCCTTTCGATTCAAGGATGCCAATCACCTTAAACGCGGTTTTCTTGAGACGGATCGATTGTCCAATCGCCGGTTGTCCGCCGAAGAGTTCCTTTTTCACCGTCGAGCCAAGGATACAGACCGCCTTGCCCGCGCGGATTTCAGCCTCGTTGAACTCGCGCCCCGTCTCGATGGCCCAGTTGCGCACCACAAGAAAGTCGTTCGTGCTTCCCGTGATCGATGTGGACCAATTTTCATTTCCATAAATCGCCTGTGTGCCCGCATTGGCCGTTGGGGCCACAGCGGCCAGTCCGGACACGTCGCGCTTGATCGCTTCCACATCTTCCATTTTGAAGTTCTTTGCTTCGCTGCTGGCCCCGCCCGGACCGCGAAAACCCTGGCCGGGGCGAAGCTGCAGCATGTTGCTTCCGAGGCTTCCGATCTGCGCCGCCACCTGCGCCGTCGCCCCGCTGCCGATCGTCACGAGCGTGATGACCGCGGCCACGCCAATCACCACGCCGAGAATCGTCAGCGCCGAACGCATCGCATTGCGCCGTATGGCTCGTTGCGCCAGCAGGAGGGTTTCCCATATCATGGCAATGGCCTTTCTTTCGATAACTCCATGTCGATCTGCCCGTCTTTGAAGTGGATTTGCCGCGAGGCGTAGGCCGCCATATCCGGTTCATGCGTCACCATCAAAACAGTAATTCCGCGCTCGCGATTCAGTTTTGTGAGCAACTCCATTACCTCGCGGCTTCGCACCGAGTCCAGGTTTCCGGTCGGTTCATCGGCCAGAAGAACCTTCGGATGGATCACAATAGCCCGCGCGATGGCTACGCGCTGCTGCTGGCCGCCGGAGAGTTCGTTGGGCTTGTGGGATTCCCACCCGCTCAGCCCAACCGACGCCAGCGCCTCGCGCGCCATTTCACGCCGCTGGCCAGCCGGAACGCCGCGATACACCAGCGGCAATTCGGCGTTTTCCAGCGCCGACGTCCGGCTGAGAAGATTGAACCCCTGAAACACAAACCCCAGGTAATTGCGCCGCAAGAGCGCCCGCTGGTTCTGGCTCAGTTTTCCCACGTTTGCGTTGAGAAACAGATACGCCCCGCTCGTTGGCACATCGAGGCATCCGAGGATGTTCATGCACGTCGATTTGCCCGATCCGCTCGGACCCATGATGGCGACAAACTCGCCCTGGTTGATTCGCAGATCGATTCCCTTGAGTGCGCGCATGGCCGCCGTGCCGGTTCCATAGACCTTCGTAACGCCCCGCAGTTGAATCAGCGCGCCGTTGCCAGCGGATGCGGCCGCGCGGGCGGAATCGGGAGAAACAGCGGAAACAGTATTGGCGTTCATTTTGCTGCCTTTATTGTATCCACAACGAGTTCCATGCCGGGGCTGACGTCGCCCTCGAGGATTTCCGTCATTGAGCCGTCGCTCGAGCCAAGTTTCACGGGCACAGCCGTGAGCTGGCCCCCATGCAGCGTCCACACCACTGGCTGGCTGGTGTCTTTTGCGCTGCCGTTTTTCGTTTTGGCCGGCGCGCGCGGCGGATGCGGAAGAATTTTGCTAACAAGGCTTTCGCCGGAAGACTGGGTTTCCGCGCCAGCCATCGCTTCTTGTGGCGGCGTGAACCGAAGCGCCGTGTTGGGAATCAGCACAGCGTTTTCGATCTTTTTCACGACGATCGTTGCGGTGGCCGTCATGCCCGGACGCAGCGTCAAGTCGCTGTTGTCCACGTCCAAAACGGTTTCGTAAGTCACAACGCCGCCGGTCGTGGCCGAACCATAACTCACCCGCCGGATTTTCGCCGGAAACTTGCGGTCGGGGTAGGCATCCACTGTGAACGTCGCGTCCTGTCCGGTCTGGACCAGCCCGACATCCGCCTCGTCCACATCGACGTTCAATTGCATCTTCGCGAGGTCTTCCGCCAAAAGAAACAACTCCGGCGCCTGGAGCGAGGCGGCGACTGTCTGGCCCGGATCAACCGAACGCGTGAGAACCACGCCATTGATCGGCGAGTGAATCGTCATTTTCGCGAGGTCCGTCTGGCCCGCTTCGAGGGCGGCTTGCGCCTGGCTCACCGCCGCTTTTGCCTTGGCTTCGGCGGCGGCGGCGCGGGCCACGGCGGCTTGCGCGGCATCGAGATCGCGCTGCGAAACTCCCTTGCTATCGCTGATCTTTCGAAGATCGGTCAGGCGCGCCAATTCGCCGCGCGTTTCCGCAACGGTGGCTTGTGCCGAGAGCACATCGGCTCGCGCCGATTCGAGCGCGGCCTGTTGCTGCTGGATTTGCGCCTTGATCCGGGTCGTATCGAGCTGCGCCAGCACCTGCCCGACCGTCACGTGGTCGTTGCAGTCCACCGCCACGCTCTCGACGCTCCCCGATTGCTCGCTGCCAACCTGAACCTGGTTGGTCGGTTCCAGGTTTCCCGTGGCGGAAACGGTAACTACAAGGTTGCCGCGGCTTGCCGCTTCGGTTTTGTATTGTATAGCCTGGGGTTTGCCATTGCCGTTTTTCGCCTGGAGGAAAAAGGCGATCGCGGCGAGCACGACAACGATTCCCAGAATCCTCAATACCCAGCGGCGTCCGCGATGCGACGGCAGGTGGAGTTCCTGCGGCGCGGAGACCTCGTCCAAAGCCATTTCCGTGCGGTTATTGTTCATTGTGCTGCATCCCCGGTTTGGTATCCGCCAACTCAGATTTGCCGCCTGCGGCGGACGCGGTATTGGCGGCGGCAACAGCGGCAGGGTCCCATCCGCCGCCCAACGCCTTGAAAAGTGAAATCATGTCTGTGGCCATCGCGCCTTTGCTTTGCGCCATCTGATCCTGGAGCGTCAGCAGCGACTGTTCGGCGCTGATGACCTCGCTGAAATCCACCCGGCCCGATTTGTATTGGTCCTTCGACAATTGCACCACGCTCTTTGCCGCCTCGATGGCCGCCCCGAGTTTTTCTCCGCGAACCCGCTCCTGCCCAAGCGCATACATTTTGTTCGCGGATTCCTCGATGGCCGACAAGATGGCCGACTGATACGCGATCAGGTATTCCTCTTTGATTTCCTTCTGGAGTTCGACCTTCTTTTGCACCGCGCCCGCGCTGAAGATGTTCCACGAAAAACTCGGCCCCAGACTCAGGCTTTGCGTTGGATTTTTCAGGAAATCCTCCGTGCCCGCCCCCTGCCGGCTCACGGAACCCGTCACGTAAAACTTCGGATACAAATCCGCCACAGCCACGCCAATGCGCGCGGTTTGCGCGGCAAGTTTGCGCTCGGCCTCGCGGATGTCCGGACGCCTCCGCAACATCTCGGAAGGCGCGCCGATGGACACGGAATCCGGCAGATTCGGGATCGGCCCGGGCGTGGAAAGTCGGTCGTGAAGCGCGCCGGGCGCCTGGCCTAGCAACACAGCCAGGCGGTTGAGCGACGCATCAAGGCTGGCTCGCAGCGTGGGAATCTGCGCCGAAGTGCTTTCGTAACTCGACCGCGCCTGCTGCACCGGCAGTTCGTCGATGAGCCGCGCCTGATAGCGCCACTCGACGAGGTCGAGCGTTTCCTTTTGCAGGCGAAGGTTGTCTTCGGCGAGCGCGATGCGGTTCTGCGTGATGCGCAATCCCGCGTATTCGAGCGCCACCTCGGCCGTCAGCGAAACCAGCGTGTCGTAAAGCGACATCTGCTGCGCCTGCAAGTCTCCCTCGGCGGCCTCAATGGAACGCCGCAGACCGCCAAACACGTCCGCCTCCCATGTGGCGTCGAACCCGGCGCGATACAGATCCCCGTGCGAAGTTTGCGTGCCCGCGGCCTCCGATTCCGTTCGCGTCCAGGTGCGCGTCGCGGAGCCGGATAATCCCAGCGTCGGGAACAACCCCGCGCCGCTGATGGCGCGCTGCGCTCGCGCCTGCCGAAGGCGCGAATCCGCTTTCTTCAGATCGAGATTGTTCTGAATGGCATCCTCGATCAGGCCCGTGAGCGTTGGATCCTTAAACTCGGTCCACCAGACAGCCAGGGTTTTGGGGTCCGGCGTGGACGTGGTCAGGCCGTCCGCCGCTTCACCATGCCATTGGGTGGCATTGGAAGGTTCGGGCGGAGGAACGTAATTGGGGCCGACCTTCGCGCAAGCGGCCAGAAGGAGCGCCACAAGAACGGCAGCCGCGACCGTAACAGCGAAACGCAAACGCTGACGCCATCGTCGTGCCATCCCAGTTGCGCCCGCCTGTCGAAGTGGAACTCGCATGTCTATTCTGGCGTTCATACATGCCTCTTTTCCCGCCGCGAGGGTTCTTCCGCCCGCCTTGCGCGCGGCGCAACCGCCCTGCCCGGGCGCGCATCGGGAAGATCGCGGGGCACAGCGGCATCTTCTCCCATGTCGATTTTTCGGCGCACGCCGCGCAATCCTTCCAGGGCGAAACAAACTATATGCTCGGCGATGTCTTCGATGCTGGACTCGAGCGAAGGCGGTTTGGGCAATGGAGGCTTGGGCATGAAAGGATGCCTTGGCGCTCCCTCCATGCCGCGGTAGCGAACGTCGAAGATCATCGGGTTCATGCACTGCGAACGGAGGCTCATTTCACAAAGTTGGATTTCCTCCTCCGTCGCTTTTGGTCCCAGAATCTCGCGCAAAATATCCGTCACTTCTCTGTGCAGCGGCTCGATGGCCAACCGTATAGTCTCGTCGAGCAGCCCCGTGGGATTGGCCATCTCGCGGTGGAAAATCTCAAATTCATAACATTCCAGATTTGTAATGCGGCCGAGCATGGACATTATCCAGCCGCGAAGCCGCTCCTCGGGCGACGCCGTGGACGGAACCCCGCCGTCGCTCGGATAGAGCTCATGCGAATGGCGGAAGGCCTCGCGCCACGCCTCGACATACAGCGTTTCTTTGTCGCCAAAATGATAATTGACGGAGGCGATGTTTGTTCCGGCCCGCTGGCAGATGGCGGCGATGGTCGCGTCGCGGAATCCCTTCTGGCTGAACTCGATGGCGGCGGCTTTGAGAATCTTCTTTTGTGTTTCGGCGCTGGCTTTTCGTCTGGGCATCGGACCCCTCCGAATCAATTCTAACGCACATATCAAATGCACATTTGAAATTGTCAATGGCATTTTTCGCGCGCCGGACCCGCGCTGCATAACCAGCGTCGTATCAATGCGCTGCGCCCTTGCGCACTTCTGTCCCTTCAAACCATTAACCCAGCCTATTCCGTCTTTTTTCTCCAACGCAATCGCCTGGCGGCCCTTCACGCAAGGGTCCCATAGGTCCCGTTCGTCCCATAGGTCCCATTGACCAGCGCGGAAAAAGCCTTTTTCGGACTACAAATTCACACTGCGGCCTTCGCGGGCGCTCACAAGGCAGGCATCGAGCAGCCGCATTGTGCGCCGCACGCTCTCGGGGCTGACGGCCGGACGCCCTTTGCCGCGGATCGCCTGCGCAAACGACGAGTGAATCACAGCCGGATTCCCTTGCCGCGCGGGCAAATGCTCTTCGACGCCCCGGTCGGCCCAGAAAATTTTCAGCCGGTCCCAGCCCGCCGCATCATTGATGAGCGTCCCGTGTTCGCCATACACCGCCCACCGCGCGCCGGGATATTTCGAGAGGTAATTCACCTCGACGCACGCCGTTGGCCCGCCCTCGAATTCCACAAGCACCCGCGCCAGATCGTCCACATCCTTGGCCCATTTCCCTGTCTGCATCAGGCAAAACACACGCACAGGCGGCGCGGGAACCAGCTGCCCGAGTTGATCGAGCAGGTGCACGCCCCAATCGCGCAGCGCTCCGCCGCCCCACGCCGCCTCGTGGCGCCATTGCTGGCGGAAATCCTTTACGCCAAATCCCGCCCCCGACCCCCACGCCGACAGGCGCAAATCCATCGAGTAAATCGCCCCGAGCCGCCCGGAGCGCACGACCTCTCGCACCGTCAGAAAATCCGGGTCCCAGCGGCGGTTATGGAACACGGTGAGGAGGCGTTTTTTCTCGCGCGCCGCGCGGATCATGCGGTCGCACTCGTCCAGGCTCATCGCCATTGGCTTTTCAACCATTACGTGATGCCCGGCTTCGAGGCAGGCGAGCGCGAGTTCCGCGTGCAGTTTCGAGGGCGCGCTCACTAGGCTCGCCTCCGCGCCGCCGCGCGCCAGATATTCATTCATGTTTTTGAATGTGGGAAATCCCGCCGCCTCCGCCGCCTTCCGCCGCGCCGGGGTCGGATCGCACACCGCCGCCACGTGCACGCCTTCCACTTCTGTCAGCAGCGGCAGATGTACTCGCTCTGCCACCGCGCCAAATCCGATGATTCCAAGCCGAACAGGTTCCATTTTATTTCCACCTCGATCCCTTCATAGAGGGAAATAGACGGGATTTACAGGATGAACAGGATGAAAAAACGGGAAAATGTTTTTATCTCTTGTGATTCGTCCACCTTGTTCATCCTGTCTATTTTTCTTCTTCATCATCTTCTTCTCCGCGCCCGAGCCACTCGCCGCGCGGGCCAATCCACTTCGCGGCCAGGTGCGCGGGCCACTGCCACGAAAACACCCACTGCGCCATCGCCCATCCGAGCGCCCCGCCAAATAGCACGTCCGACGGAAAATGCCTGCGGTATCGCACCCGCGCCAGCGCGCATCCGACGCTCAGAATCACCCACACCCAACGCCCCCGCGGATACGCCGCGATCAAAAACGCCAGCAGCACAAACGCCGTGTTCGCATGTCCCGAAGGAAACGAGGTGAAGGCATCAAGTTGCCACGGCCGCGGATGCTTGAAAAGCAGCCACTGGCTTGCTTTTTGCACACGCGCAGTGGTCTTTGGGTGTTCGTCGATGTATCGTTGAAGTTTCTTCGCATTGTCCGGCTCCATCACGACTGAATACTCCGGTCTCGACCGTCCAGTCGATCGCTTGAGCACCTCGTTTGGCAGCCAGGCCACGAACATCGCCACAAGCAAGACAATCACCGCGCGGCGCTTTGGCGGATCGAGCAGCCAGACGGAGAGCGCAATCGCCGCCACGCTCGTAGTCGCGGCCAGTTGCTTCGTTGTCGAGAAAAACTCGTCAAGCGGCAGCGCCTTCAGAATGTCATAAAACCAGAAAAATTCCTTATCGCAAAAGGAAATAAGACCCAGCGATATGAGCGCCGCGGCAAAGGCGGGAATCAATCGCGCGACTCGCAGCGGGCGCGGAAACACTTCGCCCGCCGCCGATTCCGGTCCATTGTTCGTGCGATCGCGATTGGAATTCACGCTTGCGCGCTCCTTGTTGGGATTGCAGCCGGAATGCGCCATGAGTCAAAAAAACACCAGCGAGCCATTCGCGCCCGCCGCAAATATCCATCCTGTTCCGCGTCCGCTCCGGAAACCCGTCTCTTGCCTTCTTCTGCCTCTCAACCCCCTCGCGCCGCTTCCACCGCATCAGGCGCGGATTGGCGCGCGCCCGACTGGCAAATCGCCTGCGCGCTGGCGCTGGCGGCGATTTGCCTTTTCTGGCTTGGAAACGGCTCGCACAGCCTCTGGGACCGCGATGAGCCGCGTTACGCCACCGCCACGCGCGAAATGATCGAACGCGGCGATTACGCCGTCCCCACATTCAACGGTATCAACCGCTACGACAAGCCAATCCTGATTTACTGGCTCATGGCTGTTCCGATGCGTTTGTTTGGCGCCAATGAATTTTCCGCGCGCGCCGTGGCGGGATTGGCGGGCGCCGCGAATATCTTGCTTGTCTTTCTGCTGGCGCGCCGCCTCGGGTGCCGCCGCCGCACTGCCGCGATTGCCGCCGCCGCCGCCGCGCTCTCGCCACTGATCTTCATTATTTCCAAGGCGGCAACAACGGATTCCGTTCTGGTGCTGACCGTCCTTGCCGCGATGTTCCTGCACGAAGAGCAGCGCCGCATGGGTTTTTCGTGGGCGCGGCACCTGGGTTTCTGGGCCGTGATGGCTTTGTCGATTCTGGTCAAAGGGCCAGTCGGTCCCGCTGTTGTCGGACTCGGCGCGCTTATGTGGGGCGTGTGGGAACGCCGTGCCGCCCGCCGCACCGCACACCGCGAATTCCCTTATCCCAGCGAGGATAATCGGCCGCCTTTCGATGAGCCGCACCCGCGCCCCCGCCCGAGCCGGTTTCTTCCGCTTCCAATTGGCGTATTGCTGCTTTTGGCGATCACGCTTCCGTGGGCCTGGCTCGCGTGGCAGCGCACCGAGGGCGAATTCTTTTTTGTCTCGATCGGACGCCACGTGATCGAGCGCGCGTCCCGTTCGCTCGAAAGCCACAAAGGCCCCTTTGTCTATTACCTGCCGGTGCTGCTGGCGGCCCTGGCGCCCATCCTCGCGCCCGGACTCGCCGCCTTGCGTTGGGCCTGGCGCGAACGCAGCCACAGCCCCGCCTTGCGATTCCTTTGGTCGTGGCTCGTTCCCGGATTCGTGATGTTTTCCGCCGCGAAAACCAAACTACCTCACTACATCGCCCCGCTCCTTCCTGCCATGTTTCTGATGTTCGCGCTCTGGTGGGAAGAAACGGGCGGACACGGAAAACCATCTCCCGATCAGCAAAAATCAGCGAATGGCGTTTTCCCGTGGCGCGGCTGGTGGCGCGTGGGAGCGGCCGCCTCTTTGCTGTTTGGAATCGCCGCCGCCGCCGGAATCCCTGTCGCAATCTGGCGCACGCCGTTCAATATCATCCTCGCCCCCGCGCTCGTTATGGCTGCCGCCCTGGGCGTCGGATTCATTGGGGCCGGGTGGCTATGGTGGCGCGGCAACGGGCCGCGCGGGACGGCTTTTGCCATGATCGGATGGGCCGCCGCTCTGCTCACCGTGCTTCTCTGGGGGCTTCCGCGGCTCGAACCGCTCCGCCCCTCAAAAAACCTCATGACGTCCTTGCGCGCCGAGGCCCCGCCCGCCGCGCATCTGATGGCCGTGGATTTTCAGGAACCAACGCTTGTGTTTTACTGGGGCGCGCGCGTCGAGATGATGGGCCGCGACGACTACGCGAAGGGAATCCGTGCGCTGTCGGACGCCTCGGCGCCCGCCGCGCTTGTTTGCCCCGAGGGACGCTGGAAAAACTGGACTCGCCGCTGGGGCAAGCCGCTGCCGCCGTGTGTGCGCATCATTTCCCGAAGCAACTACTACGATTTCCAAAAAGGCCGCCCTCTCGATCTTCTGCTTATCTGCAACTGGCCACCTCCGCCACCCGGACAAAAATGACAAATATCTCCGCCACTATTTAAGCGGGAAAAATCGTCCTTGACCCCCCGGGCTTGTGGCCTACTGTGGCCGGGATCAGGGGGGGGGAAATGGCCCTTCGGCCGCGTTTCCTCCCGAGTGCTGGCGCTTCAGGCTGCCCGTTGATTTTCAAGCATTCCGCGCTTTGCTTTTCGCGCTGGTTTTCCGCTTCACCAGCAACAAGGAGTTCCGCCCATGAATTCAATCGCCCCCACCGCCTCGATCCTTGCGCGCCGGCCTATCGGACGCGACAGCGAGGTGGTGGTAAGGCGCGCCCGCATCGCCGACGCGCAGGCGATCTACGACCTCATAAATCATTCCAGCCACAAAGGAATCCTCCTGCGCCGCACCCTAGGCCAGGTCTATCAACTTCTCCCCGAATTCCTCGTCGCGGAAACCGACGGCCGCGCAGTTGGGTGCGCGGCGCTCCATATCGACTGGGCCGACCTCGCCGAAATGCGCAGCGTGGCCGTCTCGCCCGACATGCAGGGGCGCGGCATTGGCCATGCGCTTGTTGAAGGCATCATTGAACTCGCCCGCGAATTAGGCGTCGAGCGTGTTTTCTGCCTTACTGACAAGCCCGACTTTTTTCAGAAATTTGAATTCGCTCCGATCGACAAGGAAGACCTCCCGAGCAAGGTCTGGCGCGATTGCATCCATTGCCCGATTTATCCGCAGTGCCGCGAGACGGCGCTGATCCGGACCGTATGCCCCCCCGCAGGCGGTTGCGCCGTCTGCTGAGCGGCGGCATTCGCCCTAAGGTCGCATCCGCCTCCCGAAGCGCGAGTGCGGAGCCTCGCGATCCCAGAGCCTCGCGATCCCAGGCTCCGTTCTCCGACACGGTTCCTGCACCCGCTGACGCCGCTTTTCTTCTTGGCGTCTCTTTGTCCGTCTTAGCAACCCACCGCCCGCAAGACGGCGAAAATCGTTTCCGCGCAAAGGAATTATCCCCATGACCGATCTCGTCCGCTTTGGCGTATCCATCGAGCGCTCGATCATTGAACCCTTCGACAATCTGATTGCGCGCGAAGAATATGGAAGCCGCTCCGAGGCATTGCGCGACCTCATCCGCGAGCGCCTTATTCACGAGCACGAAAAAAACGACGGCCTCATGTTCGGCACGCTCACGCTTGTGTATGAGCACCACCAGCGCGGCATCGACGCCCGCCTGACCGACATCCAGCACGAGCACGCTGAGGCTGTCATCTCGACCGTCCACGTTCACATTGATCACGACTATTGCCTGCAAGTGCTCGTCCTGCGTGGAGAAGGCCGGGTATTGCGCGCGCTCGCCGGACGCATCAAGGCCCTGCGCGGCGTTCACCACGCCGTCCTCAGCCTCACCGCCCCAACGCAATAGAGTTTCGCGTTATTTCTCCAAAACCGAATCGGGCAGAAAGAGCGCGTGGCGCACCATCACCTCGGGCAGTCCGCCGCGCGCAACGACCGATGCCGCGCTCAAGTCGTGTCCGCTCGTGTCCGCGAACGGCACCGCCACGCAGCATCCAACACCCGCCGCGCGGATGGCGATTGTTCCCGATTCGCTGTCCTCAAAACCGATTACGCAGTCGAACTCCTCCGGCTTCAGCCCCAGCCGGTGCAGCGCGATGCTGTAGAGGTCGCGATGCGGTTTCAGGCGGATTTCGCTCGAATCGCTCGCCGTAATCATCGCGTCGTAATACGCGGCGGGCGACTCGAACCGGGCTGCCAGGCGTTCGCGCACGCGCGCCGCAAGCGGCCACGCGGCAATCTGCTCGCGCACCACGCGGAACACCTCGCCCAGCACAATCGCCGCTTCGTATTCGATGGAAGACGTTACAACGGCAATGCGCGCCGGATGACGCGCCAAGTGTTCGGCCAGGCGCGCAAACCGCCCGCGCGCGGCCTCGCTGCGCGCTTTCGACATGCCGTGCGCCGCCAGGTGCGAGGCCAGTTGCGCCCCGGGAAAATCAAAGAGCCGCTGCGCCTCCGCTCCGCCGAGCCATCCGCGCACGAGGCATAAAAACACAGCAACTCCCGGCATCGGTTCGATCAGGCTGCGGCCCGGTTCGCGCAGAATCAGGCGCGAGAGTTCCGCCCCGCGCCCCTCTTTTACAGCGGCCAGAATCTCGTGGTAGCGATAGTAATAAATGTCGATGGCCGCCCGCACCACCTGCGCGAATTCCTCCAGGCGGAACGCGCCTGAAAACCGCCGCGCCAGACGGTCAAGCCCCCGCCGCGCCGCCTCGCCCCCCAGGGAATTCCCCGACGCAAGCGCCTTGAAGTCGCGGTCCTCGCGAATCCCCCGCAGCCCGAGATTGACAATGTTGTTTTCCACCTCCGCGCGCCGCCCCGGATCGTGCCCGAAAGCAAGCGTCCACACAGCCGCCTCGACATAGGCGCGTTCGAGCGCCTCGCGCCGGATGTCCTTTTGATAGGTTTCGATCAGGTATTCCACATGCCGCGTTGTGCTGTTGCCGATAATGTGCGGGTAATCGCGCGTGCGGTCCAGCCCTGCCCACACGGCCGAATCCAGCCGTCCCGTAATGCGGCGCACCATCGTCTCGAGCGAATGCAGGCACAACGCCTCGGTTGTTGTCGTTGTGCCATCCATATCCTTGACAATGCCAGCCAGTCCGCGCGGCAGGCGGCGCAGTTTTTTCGCCAGCGGGCAGGCTTCATAAGGCGGCTGAACATATCCGGGATTTTTTATGATGGCGAACTCCCCGCCAAGGCGCCCAACCAGTTCCAGGGCATCCTTGCGCGAGGCGAATTTTGGCAATCGGGCGTTGGGACGTGACATGCAGAACTCCTGAATCAGTATGGCAGAGAATCCGCGCCGCGCGCGAGGCGCAGCGATGCAATAACTCGCCGCCGCGGAAAGGCGGGTCCTCGCCGCGGTCCGCAGCCTTCTAGGAGAAACGCCCTCCCAAATGCAAGGAAGGTCTCCTGACCTAACTTTCCTGGAAAAAGAATCTCAGTAATACCCTGATTTTGACTTGGCAAGAGACGCCATGTCTGCATAGTTAAAACGCGAAAGGCGTGAACCGTTGAGCAAGTTGCAGATGCCTTATTGTATTTGAGGATTCCAATGAGCAACCAGCCAGAAGGGGCAAGCCGCTCGGACAGTTCCGCCTCCAGGAATTTCTCCGAGGATTCGCAGCGTCACGTCCCAAATGGACAACCCGCCGGGGAGCCAGAGGCGCCCAGCCCGCCCC
>CAYUNT010000113.1:0-14876 GCA_964446285.1 uncultured Candidatus Sumerlaeota bacterium
CGTGACAGGCGATTAGGAACAGAATCAAAGGAAAATGGTATTATTCACAACCCACAACTCACAACCCACAACTCGCAACTTCTCTTCCTCCCCTCACAACCCGCTTTCTCTCCTCCACAGCCCCAATTCCGCCGGATACATAACTTCAACCAGGCACAAGCCCTGCGGCGGGGCGCACCAGAGTTTGTGCGCGCCGCGCTGGCCGCTGCGAAGCATTTCCTTGATGGCATCGGGCGTCAGGCGTCCCTGGCCCGCTTCGAGCGCCGCGCCCGCCATGAATCGCACCATCGAGTGCAAAAACGACCGGCATACAAAACTGATTTGCGCCGCATCGCCCAAACTATTTGCCTCGCCCAGGCCATTTGCTTCGCCTGCCGCCCCATCGGCCCCGCCCCACAGCGGCATCACCTGCAGCCGCGCCTCTTCCAGGTCGAGCACTGTCCGGGTCGCCTGGCATTGGCTGCTGCGAAACGCCGAAAAGTCGTGCCGCCCGCGGAAGCATTCAAGCGCCGCGCGGACCTTTTCCCAATCCACATCATGTGAAATCCAGGCCACTCGCGCGCGGTCGAGCGCGGGCGCCACGCGGCTGCGCACAACCCGATAGACATAGCGCCGCCGCAGGGCATCGCGCCGCGGATTGAATCCATCGGGAACGGGCCTCGCATCGCGCACGCGCACCGTGGCCGGCAGCCGCGCGTTCATTCCGCCCACGATATTCGCCGCCGTGAACCGTTCCGGCGCGCCAAACGCCGCTACTTGCCCGAGCGCATGGACTCCAGCGTCCGTCCGCCCCGCGCCCAGGATGCTCGCCTCGCGCCCGGTCAGAGCCGCGAGCGCCTGTTCGAGCGCCTCCTGGATTGCCAGCCCATTCGTCTGCCGCTGCCATCCGGGCCAGTCCGTTCCGTCGTATTCCACCAGGATTGCCCAGCGCCGGATTCCCGCTTCAGGCGCAAGCGGCTGGGACTCGAATTCGGCATGCGATGCCTCGGGGTCCTGCATCATGGCGCTTCAATCTTCACAATCATCAGAATGTTTTGCGTCGTGGAAACGCCTGGGGAGTGGGAAGAAGATGCGCAGGAGGATGTTGAAACAACGTCGTAATATCCGCCAGTGGGCATGGATGGAGTTGCCTCGGGGCCTTGGTAGTTCGCGCCTGCACCTACAAGGAGATTCTGATTCTGACCGGACGGCGGCGGCAGCGGCCGCGATGCGTATGTCTGAGGAGCATCGGCTGGAGGAGGAGGAGCGACGGCGGCAGAAACGGCGCGCGCGGCGTGCAGCCTCTCCGTGTCCCTTATCGCCCCGCGTTGCGGCGAGGCGTGCGTGGCAGAAGGAACACCTCCGGCAATCATGCCCGGCGAGGCTGGCGCCGGAACATCCAAAGCCACCTGCATATCCTCCTGAGGGGGAGGCGGAGAAATCTCATTTGGAGGTTGCGCGGAAGCGGAAGATGGAACCTGCGCAAAATAATGATTCGTTCCGTTTGCGTTCCTCACCGCCTGCCCCTCCCTTGTCGAAGCGAGTTCCAGGGACCTTTTCCTGTCAAGTATATCTCCTTGAGATATTGTGGTCCCTGCAACCCCCGGCGCGGCCGCACCAAAAGCCTGCGAGGGAGATTGGCTCCAGAGCGTTGCCTGGCCGCTTTGCATGTGCTGAAAACGCGCCAAGCCTGCGGCATCCGCCGTGCGCGATTCCCATCCATCGCTTTGCATGATGAGCCGCAAAGCCTGCCATGCTTCCATGCTTGGCAGTCGGCAAATTACTACTTGCGTTTTAGGCGCCACCTGTTGCGCTTGCTCCACCACGCCGGATTCGGGTTGTTCCAGGCGGCCGCCGAGACGTTCCACAGCCATTTGGATGAGCTGCAGGCTGGATTGCCGCAATTGCTGGAATTCGGCAGAACCCGTCTTTGTGGAAGCGGACGCGGCCTTTACGGAATCATCGGAAATTTGCCTTGCATCCAGAAGGGCTTCCTCGGATTGGCCGGCAGCGGATGGCTTGTTTTCCTTCGCAGGTTTTGTCGCCGCCGAGCCAAAGGGACGCGCCGCATCTTTGGCAATTTCATCTGCCATAAACACCCGCTTGTCGTTTCCCTTTTGCTTGGCAGCCGCGTCAGCCAGTTGCAGGTTCAGCCCGATCTCATTATGGTCGATCTGGTAAGCCTCCACGCTGGTTGCCAGCGTGCGAGAGTCCTTGGAAGCGCGCAAAATCTCGCCCTTGGATTCGGTCTGCCCCGCCGCAAAGTCCGGAGACGGCGTTTGGCGGGTTCTCTCCATCACAAAATCTCCATCCCCTTCCGCATCCATATCGTGCATTACGACTTGGCCCACGCTCTTTTCCGGCGACATGGCAAGGGTGCCGCGCCCGAGTTTTTCCTCGCGGGCCTGCCAAAGAAGAAGATTCGGACTTGGCGTTTCCGCCGCCGCGCTGGCCAGCGCTTCCATTGACATTTCCGTGGAAGGGGCGGCGCTGGGCACCGTCAACTTCTCAAGCGTCGCAGAAGAATCCGGAGCGGCGGCCGTTTCAATATGCACGCCTTTCCTGGCTATTTCCTTTTCGTTCTGGATGCGGACGGCCTCCACCATCATGCGCCACCCGCCGATGGCCAGCAACAGAACTGCCGCGATCTGCGCCACAGGCCAAACCCAGTTTGGAGTTCCCCGGCGCTTCATTTCTTTGGCGGAAGAGGCAGCGTCTGCGCGTCGCCCAGCCCCGGTCGGCAGCTCATCCATCGGAACCACGTGGCCCGCAGGCAGCCTTTCTTGCGCCTCTTGCACCGGCCTTTGCGAAGGTTCCGTCCCGGCGGCCGCTTGTTGCTCCTCGCGCAACCTTGCCAGCACCGATTCTCGAAGGCGCCCCGGGGCTTTGACCTCCGCCAGACGCTTGAATGCCAAACGCAACGCCCGCTGGCGCTCCACCTCCGCGCGATCCTCGGGGTGAGCGGCCAGATAACGCTCGATTTCCTCCTGCTCCGAGGCGTCAAGTTTGCCCGAGCAGAAGTCATCGAGGCGATCCAGGAATGTTTGGCGGTCCGGCAGCATGGGAGGAATTAACTCACTAAGGCCAAGGATTTTCGCGAACTGGAGAGGGAATGAGACGGATGGGACCTATGGGACAGATGAGACCTGTGGGACAGGTAAGGCAAATGAATTGGGCGGAATTCGCAAATTCCCACCGGCGCATTGGCGTTAGGATTTGGCTTTGTCCCATACGTCCCATTGGTCCCATTGGTCCCATTCGCCCCATCCATACGCTTATAGCGACCATTAGTCACTATTGAATTGAGTTCATTTATGACAATTCGCATTCTCATCTTCTTCCCCTAGCCTTTTCTTGTCCGGCGGCCTCGTCAAGTAAAGGACCAAGACGCTCGCGAAGCATCTCGCGCGCCCGCGCCAACCGCGACTTCACCGTCCCCAACTGCTCATCCAGCGTCTCCGCGATCTCCTCATACGACAACCCTTCGATGTGGCGCAGCACAACCACCTCACGGTAAGCCTCAGGCATCCGTGCCAGTTCGCGCTCCAGCGCCCGGGCCAGTTCATGCCCCGCCGCCTCTTCGCGCGGACTCACCCCTCCCGCCACCAGGTCGATGGATTCCCGCCCGCTTTCCCCGTCTTCATCGCCCCCGCCCGCTCCGCCGCCCGAATCGAGAGAAATCGGATGCGGATGGCGTCCGGCGGCTTTCCAGCGATTGCGCGCCAGATTCACCGTGATCCGATACAGCCAGGTGGAGAATCGCGAATCGCCCCGGAAGAGGCTGATTTTCCGGAAAGCCGTGAGCAAAACGTCCTGAGCGAGGTCCATGGCTTCCTCCGGATCGCCCATCAAGCGCAGCGCCGTTCGATATACGGCATCCTGATGCGCGCCAAGGAGGCGTTCAAACGCTTCCAAATCGCCCGCGCGGCAGCGCTCGATCCATTGTGCTTCCTGCTCATTCATGCCGCTGGCGAGACGGGGCTTGGGGGACTTCGCGCCCGTGGACGGTCCCGGAGCGGGGAGGTCCGGGCCGCCGGCAAATGCCCGCTCCGCGCGGTTCTCCAAGGAATCAGACATCATTTCTTAGGCGCTTGTTCCCGATGGGCGAAGAAAATCAACAGCCCAACCCCAATAAAAATGGATGAGTCCGCCACATTGAACGTTGGCCAGTGCCACTGACGCCAATACGCATCGATAAAATCCACCACATAGCCCCGCATTACGCGGTCCGTCAGGTTGCCTAGCGCTCCTCCAAGGATCAGCGCCAGCGAAAAACGCGTGATTTTGTGTCCGAGCGGCGTCAGCAAATACCAAACACATATTGCCGAGGCTATTATTGCATTCACAATGCTGAGAATACCGGGATGGCGCCGGAACATGGAAAATGCGGCCCCGGTATTTTCCGCGTATTGAAGCGCCAGGCAGTCTGGAATGAGTTGCACGATCCGCGAAGGAACATGGTGCCCCGGCCAGCCTGTGCGGGGCGCGGCCAATTCCGAGACAACTAGCATTTTCGTCAGAATATCCAGGCAAAGAACCGCCGCCAGCAGGAGTGCGGGCAAAAGGTGCGCGCGGCGATTTTTCCAAAAGCCGTGCGGTGCATCCGCCGCAACCTCGACCGGGTCTGAATCAGCTGGCTTAGGCGGGGGAGTGCTCTGGGCGGATTCCGCCGCGCTGGCGCTGGGGTTGCGCGCGGATTTGGAGCCGGTCCGAAAACCTCTGATGGCTTGAACGTTTTGCCCAAGGTTTCTGGTGGCTTGTACCTCCCGTCCAAGATTCCTTGGCGTGTTTTTGGATAGGCTCTTAGCCGGTTTTCGGTTACGATTCGACGGCATTTCTCACCCAATCGCCACGAGAATAAGGACCGGCAGTCCAGCCATGCATTGCGCGGGAAAAGACACTGCGGCCGCCCAACAGCGGCGTGGCAGGATGTGGAGCCTCTTGCGTATGCGGAACGGGGCAGGTGTCCCCGCAGGAGAAGGGGTTAAGGGGCGATCATGCGGCGTTCTTGTTCAATCCGCCGGCGGCACCCGATGCAGAGCCGGGCATGAGGTTTGGCCAGAAGGCGTTCCACTCCGATGGGCGCGCCACACGACTGGCAAACTCCATACGAGCCTTCTTCCAGACGCCGCAACGAATCGAGAATCTGCGCCAGGCGATCCTGCAAGAGGCGTCTCTGCATGAGGTTCGTCTCGAGCATGGAATTGTCCGTGGCGTGTTCGGCGATGTGGATCGAGAAAATATGGTGATCGTATCCGCCGCCTTCGTCGTGCGTGTTGCTGATCTCGTCCAAAATCGCTATGTCCCGAACGATTCGGTCGTGCTCCTCGCCAAGAACCTTGCGGAAACGCTCCACTTCTTTCTTGGAGTAAGGATACTTTTTCAACGTCTTGTAGTCGGGCGAAGGCTCAATGGGCGCCAGGTCAGTCATCGGCGGAAGCGGCTTGGCTCTCTCTTCGATTAGGAGGGCAGCCGCTGGCGGGGCGGATTTCGGCGCCTTCTTGGTGACTGGGCGCTGATACCCGCTGCGCAGGTTAAGAAGCCTCCGCATCAGCTCCTTGCGGCCCACGGAATTTCCCGACTTTTCCTGTTTGCCCTTGGATGAGGTTTTTTTCGAGCCGTCCGCGCCTTTTGCGCGATTGGCGGCCTGCGGAGCCGAGGTTTTGGGGGCTTTGGGAGGAGCGGCCGCTGCTTTTTTAGAGGAGGCTGGGGCAGCCGTGGGCGGGCGCGAAACGGAAGATTTGGGGGCTTTTGCCGGCGTGGCGGCGCTCTTCTTGCCGCCTTCCTGCTTTTTTCCGCCGCTGGCGCGCAGAGCCTTGGATTCCGCATCCTTTTCTTTTTGCGGCGCAGGGCGTTTGGCCGGAGCAGCCTTCACCACAGGCTTTTTTCCCGATTTTACAACTGTGGTTTGCTTTTTTGCGAGAGAGCCGGCGTCGGCGCTCGATCGAGAAGAACGCGCCGATGAGGCCTTCTTGGCGATGGCTGTTTTGGTTCCGCCCGTCTCCTTGGCAACGGCGCCTGGCGCACTGGCCCTGGGTGACTTGCCCACAGGCGCGCCATTGCGGGCCTTTCCGCTGGATTTTCTGGCCATAGACTGGCTTCTTGCGCATCTGGGATTCGCCTGCCCTTTGGCGCGCGCGGGCGCGGCCTGTCCAGTTCCCTGCGATTCGCCGCGCGAACTGCTCTGGGAATGCTTCCGGCCTGGCTTTTTTTCTTTGGCGCAACGGGCTGGATTTTGTCGGTTGGCGAGTCTGGCTCGGGTCATTAGTTTTTCTCCTGGAAATACACTGCGTCCGAATACGGCAGCTGGGAAATAGACGGGGAGCGGCTTGTCCGCGTGGGGGAAAATTGTGACTTTTGCGTCTCCTTATATGTCTTTTATGAGGGATTCAACATCTCCAAAACGCCAAGAACGATTTCTTGACGCTGGCGTTCGGTGGATTTCGACACGGCGAGGATCTCTTCCATGCACGCAGGCTTGAGGGCATCGGGCAGACAGGCATCTGTCACTGTCGCAAGGCCAAGAACCCGGATTCCCGCGTGAACTGCCACGATGGTTTCCGGGACGGTGGACATCGTGACCACGTCCGCTCCAATGCGCTGGAACATGCGGTATTCCGCCGCGGTTTCCAGGTTTGGTCCCGTCACGGCCACGGCGACGCCCTGATGCACCCGGATTTTCTTGCGCAGCGCGGCCTGCTCCGCCAACTGGATCAGAGCGCGGCTGTAGGGTTCCGACATGTCAGGAAACCGGGGGCCAAGCGCATCGTCGTTGGGGCCGATCAGCGGATTATCGCCCATCAAGTTAATGTGATCACGCAGCAAAACCAACGCCCCAACGGGGATCAGGGGATTTACGCTGCCCACGGCGTTCATTATGATGATTGTTCGAATCCCCAGCGCCTTCATTACACGAATGGGGTAAGTGACCTGCTGAAGCGAGTAGCCTTCGTAGCGATGAAATCGCCCCTGCATGACAACAACTTTTTGTCCGGCCAGCGTGCCCAGGCAAAGAAAGCCGTGATGCGATTCTACCGTCGATACAGGAAAATGAGGAATGCCGGCATAGGGGATTTTGACCAAACCTTCGGGAAGGTCGCCCAATTGTCCCATCCCGGTGCCGCAGATAATTCCGACACTCGGGACACAGTCCGTCTTGCCCCGGATGACGCGGAGAGATTCCTCGATGGATTGGCGAAGAGACTGCAATTGCGGTGAAGAAGCGGTCATATTTTTAAGGATCATCCAGGCGGGAATTCCAACAATTCCGCGTTGTGTATTGCATATACGGCTGAAAGGTGCAGAAGCGAGTGGCGAGCAGCGTCCAAGCCAGCCAATTCAGGGCATCCTAGGCAATCCATGCCGCCCTGAAAACGGTCTTCTTTATGCAAAAGGGGTTCCGAGGTCAAGTGAGGAAGATGCGTCACTTTGCATTGAAGGGGACCACTCTTGACATTGCTGCCTTCGGGTTGGCAAATCTCGTTACGTTGTTCCGGTAACTTGCATGAACGGATGCAACCAGCCGGACAGCTCCGCATGTGAAATCTTGAACGCAGCAAGAAGAGAGTCGGGTGGATTCGCGTCAACGACGCTTATCGTGCGCCTTTTTTGCAGTCCTGGAACCTGCAAAAAAAGTTTTGAAGGGCCAGGAATGCATATTTCTCTTGCGGGGGCACGGGAAGGCGATTAGGACATAGGCGGAAATGATCGGGGACGATACGGATTTGGCATCCCCATTCCAAAGCGCAACGAACAACCGCCTCGGCGCCGTTGATGACGATGTGCTCATTTGGGGGCAAGACTCTGAAGGTTTGGCGTTGAATGAGGCGGCGGCAATCGAAGGACTTGATCTAAGAGACTCAAGCAATGACAGGGTGAATTGACTCACAAAGCACCACCCAGGCTGCTTTTACCCGGGAGCGACCAGAATGGCCCTTGGAAGCAAAACGGCGATAGGTCTCGATATTGGTTCGAGAACTGTAAAAGCACTACAGTTGAAAAAGACAGGGCGCGGACTCGAACTGGAGCGGTTCGGGATCGCGGATGTGTATCCCGGCGGGGATAAGGCCGCGCTGAATTCGGCGAATCTGCGCGATATGCGCATTTCCGCCGTCCGGCGCGCCCTGCAGCAGGCTCGAATCACCGCCCGGTATGCCGTTACCGCCGTCTCGGGCGAGTCGATCATCGTGCGATACATTCAACTGCCGGAAATGCCGGAGGCCGAACTCAAAAAGGCCCTCCGTTGGGAAGCCGAGGAATACATCCCCTTCCATATCGACGAAGTGAACATTGACTCCGTCGTCCTGGGACCGGCGGGCGCCGGCGCCACGGGAAAAGTGGATGTGCTGCTCGTCTCGGCCAAAAAAGACCTTGTGAACGAACACGTGGACATCGTGCGGGCGGCGGGATTGCAGCCCGTAATCGTGGACGTGGAGTCGTTCGCGTTTCTCAACTGCTTCGAAACCAACTACCGCCCGTCGGCCACGGATTGCGTGGCGCTGGTAAATATCGGCGCGGAAATTACGAACATCAATATATATGTCGGCGGGACTTCGCGGTTCTCGCGCGACATCGGCATCGCGGGCGACACCATTACGGCGGCCGTGCAGACCAAGGCCAATCTGCCCTGGAAGCAGGCCGAAGATATGAAAATTCACCTCGGGGCGCCCGCTCCCGAGCCGGAAGAAGAAGAAGGCGGAGACTCTAGCCTGATTGACACTATCCGCGGAACGGTGGAAAAATTGACAGGAGACGATCTCGGGGACTCCTCGGCGGAGGCCATGGGACAAAAAGCCATCCGGCAGAGCCTGACGAACCTGATCAGCGAAGTGCGGCGTTCCATCCAGTTCTTCGAGAACCAATCCGTGGGAAACACAGTGCAGAGGGTGATGCTCGGCGGCGGCGGAAGCCGCATGAAGCGGTTGAACGATTACATGAGCACGGAATTGGAACTCCCTACGGAAATTATGGACCCGCTGCGCGCAGTAACAATCAGCGGTCGCGAAATAAACAAACCGCAGTTGGACGAAAGCCGGGAATATCTGGCCGTTGGAATCGGACTCGCCTTGCGGCGTGTTCTGGATTGAGAGAAGCAGGATCGGGCTGCAATACGCCTCGAGATTGGCCAATCTTGGGGCGGGAATTGAGATAATCGAGACTGTATCCGGGCGACACAACGGAAGGAAGGTGGCCGGACACGATGATAAAAGTTAACCTTCTGCCTCAGGAAGCGGCACCACGCGGAGCGGCAGCGGCGGGAGCAGGCGCGCCAGGCGCAAGCGCCATCATCGCGCTGATCCTGGTGGCGGCCTATGTTTTGGTCATCCTGGTCGGCGCGGGCGTTTGGTATAAAAACGACCAAAGCCGGCAGGCCTTGCTTACCGCCCAGCGTGAGCGCGACAAGGTAAAGGCCGATATTGCCTCGATTGAAAACAGTTTCAAGGAAATCAAACGAAACAAAGAATTGTTTCAGAACCAATTGGGACTGCTCAACACGCTTGATCCGCCCAGCCGCCTGCTATGGTGCGAGAAAATCAATCTTCTCCCGCAACTCGTGCCAGACGGCGTTTTTCTCACGCGTGTGAAGGTTGATGAACAGATTACGGAAGTCGAAACCCCGGAATCGGTTTCGCGACGCCGCGACTGGGAACAAAGCAAGGCCAAAAACAAAGGCGCCAAGCCGACTGTGATTAAAAAACCTGTTATCTATCAAACGTTGATTTTGGAAGGGGTTGCTTACATTGAGGGAGGGCAGAGTGACCGGCGCTTGGACTTGGTAGCAACCTTTTTGCGCAATTTCAAAGAAAAGGAAGTCGTCGTCCCTCACACGAAAAAGACGAAATCCTTCATGGAAAACTTTGAAGGCGACGTTCTGTTTGACCCGATTGTCGGTGACCGGATCGAAGGCCGGGAAGT
This sequence comes from uncultured Candidatus Sumerlaeota bacterium, assembly GCA_964446285.1. Lineage (GTDB taxonomy): Bacteria > Sumerlaeota > Sumerlaeia > SLMS01 > CAYUNT01 > CAYUNT01. The sequence continues at coordinate 9,895 of CAYUNT010000113.1, forward strand.
GAGCAAGTTCGTATTCCGCATCCGCAGCCGCCCAATGTAAGAGTCCAGGGCGCGGGGAACCCGGAGTGGGTAGGAGGAGGCTCTTGGGTTATCGAGGCGAAGGAATCGAGGAACGATCATGGTGATGACGGAAAAGGAAAAAACAATACTGACGGCGGGCCTGATCTTCGCTGGCATGTTGTTGATCATTTTCATCTACCTGCACTTTGTGTATTTCGCGCCCGGCGTGGAGGCGCGTAAAAAGCAGGTGGACGCGCTTGTCGCCGAGAAAAAGAAACTTACCGCCGATCTGGCCAGTATGCAGGCTTTTGTTAAAAACCAGGCGGAAGTCGAGCAAATGAAGCAGCAAATCACGCGCGCCATGGCGAAATTGCCCAGCCAGCCCAATGCGGTCGAGTTTTTGGACGAGCTGCGAACAACCCTCGAGCGGACAGGCGTGAAGCAAAGCCGGGTGGAGCCGCTCAAGCCGACCATGCGCAATCTTTATACGGAACTGCCCTATATCGTTCAGGGCAGCGCCCGATACCACGAATTCGGACAATTCCTCAATCTGATCGAATGCAACCCGCGGCGCTTTATGCGGGTCAGTTCGTTCGATGTGCGCAACAACAACAACCGCCCGATGATCCACCCGATCTCTGTTGGCATGTCCACATTCATGTTCAACCGCGGAGGGTGAGGCGGCGGCCTTTTGAGGCGGACGGCAAGCCAGAGACCAAGCCAGACGCTGGCGAGGAGAATCGCGAAACGCGAATTCAAGGAGACGCCCATCAATGAAAGCGTGGAAAATTGGAACGGGCGCGGCGCTATTTGCGCTTATACTTTTTATCGCGCCGGCCTGGGCGCAGCAGGCGAAGGTTACGCCCAAACCTGTAGCCGCGCCCGGGGCCAAACCCGTGCCCGCCGCGGCCGCCAAAGCCGCCCCCCAAGCAGTTCCGGAGAAGGCCGAGAGCGTATTCGCCCCGGAGGATAGCGGCCAGGCGATGGAAGCCACAGATGAATCGGAGCCAGCCGCGCCGGATTCGAGCGAGCAGCCCGCCGAGGAAGCCCCGGAGCAGGCCGCGCCGCCCAAAGCAGCGCAGTCTGAGAGCGCACCGGTTCCTCCCGAGCGCATCGAGGCCACAGTCGAGAAAATCGAGGAAATGATCGCCCTGCCGCCCACGGCGCAACTTGGGCGCGAAATCGACGAACCAGAAAAGCCCACGGCCCTTTTCTCAGATGCAAAGCGTATTCAGGAACTTCTGGGCGACGAGCCTCGTTATGTGTATGTTCCGATGGGCGGCGATCCGATGATCGTCCCCTGGGTGCGCGAGCGCGTCATGGCCTCGGAACTTCTGGCGGAAGCGGAGCAGCATTTCCGCGAAGGGCGGATGCAAGAGGCAATCGTTCGGTGCAACATGATTGTCGAGCGTTTCCCCCGATCCGACGGCGCGCCCAAGGCGCAAGCGCTCAAATCGCGCATCGAAAAGATGATGGCCGCGCCCGAGCCGGGCAAGGAAGGCGAAATCCGCCCGATCGAGGTGGTTCGCCAGCCACTGCCTACATGGATTCAGCAAAATACGCGAGGCATTCTCTTCAACCAGGAAAGCCCGAAAGAGTCGCTGGTTTTAATTGGCGATTTCCTTCTCGCCACCGGAGACACAATACCAAATTACGCAGGCATTCGCGTAAAGGAAATCTCCAAGAGCATCGTGACCTACGATTTCCAGGGAGATTTGTATAAGGTGATGGTGGAGGGCGACTGAAGGCAGATGGAAAAGGGAGGAACGCTGCGCAGCCGGACGCAAACCGGCGCCAGCTCCGACCGGCAGGAAAGGCAACACCGCGGGCGATTCTTGAAAGGCCCGCGCGAGGCTGGATGAACGCAAGCAATGAAAGTCTTGCGTGATAGCGGAAAGGAGCCGCGGAGACGATGAAGCATCCACAAGGCAACCCGAGGATTCGCGCGGGGATGGCGGCGGCGTGCTGCTTCCTCCTGGCAAGCGCGTGCCTGGCCGCGCCGCGCCTCATGGGCGCTGATTTCGAGCGCGTTCGGGACCACGAGGAGCTGCTCACGTTGCGATTCGCCGGAGGTCCGGCAGAACTCAACGTGCTTCGGTTCCCCGACGCGGGCATGGGAGTTGTGGTGTTCCGCGGCGCCGAACTTTGCGCGCCAGAGGGCCGCAAGGACCTCGGCGGGCAATGGCTCAAGAGCGTATCGCTGCGAAGCGTCGAAGGCCCCGACGGCGCCCCCGCCGCCCAGGCTACGCTCGAATTGGCCCGTGGCGCCCGGTTCGAGGTCGGCCAGGCCCAGGACGTTGTTCAAGTGCGCGTCCTGCCCGCCGAAATGGCCGCAGCCGCACAAGCATCCGCATCCCAGGCGGATCAGGCCCCCGAACTCATTACCAACGAAGACCTGAAGGAGTTTGAGTCTGCCGACAGCCAAGTCCAGATGGTCCAGGATTACGGACAGGACACGGGCAAGTCCGCGGGCGTTCTCCAGGGATTTGGCAATGCTTATGTCCCGGAGAAAATCGCCAAGGCGGCTCCTGCCTCCGAGGCATCGCAGGAAGAAGACCTTCTCAAGCAGAAGATATTCGAGCGCCGCGTGAGCCTCGATTTCAAAGACGCCGATCTGCAAAACGTGATTCGTTCGCTGGCCAAACGCGCAGGGATCAATCTGATTCTTACGCGCAACCAGGTAAAAGGCATCGTAACGCTGCAATTGACCAACGTGCGACTCGGCCACGCGATGGATGCCATTCTAAAAACCAATTCGCTTGCTTACATTATCGAGCCGGGCGGGATTGTGCGCATCGTCCCGCTTTCGCAGGTGAAGACAGAAACCATCGAAATCAAGACCGAATACATCCCGATCAACTGGGTGAACGCGCAGAATGTTCAGAAAACCCTATCGGCCTTTATCTCGGACAAAGGCCAACTGCGCGCGGATCAGGATGCCAACGGAATCATCATTACCGATGTTCCGGCAAAGGTGGAGCAAATCTCGGCGTTGATCGAGCGCATGGACCAGCCGGAAAAACAAGTAATGATCGAGGCGCGCCTCGTGGACCTGACCGAACAGGCCCGGCGCGACCTGGGCATTGTGTGGGGACTGACGCGCATTGTTCCAGGCACTGGCAATGTGGATTCACTGGCCGTGGGCGCCCCCACAGCTGGCAGCCCCAAGGCGATTATGAAATCCCAGGGCAATTCGATGCGCCTGTTCGGCGCGGACTACAACCTCGACGCCCAACTTGAATTCCTGGAAACACGCCGCTTGGGAAAGGTCCTGGCCAATCCAAGAGTCATCACACTAAACAATCTGGCCGCCAAGATCGAAATCAAACAGCAGATTCCTTATGTATCGGCTCAGCAAACAGCCCAAAGCTCCGTGGCGACAATCAGCTTCAAGGAAACAGGCGTCATTCTTGATGTAACGCCCAACATAACCAATCACGGCTATGTGCGCATGGAACTGAAGCCCGAGCAGAAGGTGAAAACGGGAAGCGCCGTCGCTTCGGCCATTCTGGGCAACGCCGCGCAAATCGGCACGGTCAACGAAGTTCCAATCATTGACGAACGCAAAGTCGAAAGCAACGTCATCGTCAAGGATGAGGAAACCGTTATTCTGGGCGGATTGCGCCAGTTGGATAACACGAACTCGGAAGAAGGAACTCCCTGGCTGATGCACGTTCCGGTCATCGGCCACTTATTCAAAAGCACGAACGACGAAATGCGCAAAACAGAATTGGTTCTCTTTATCACCCCCCACATCGTGAAGGACCCGACGCTGACCGCAGCCGAATTGCGCCAGTATGAAATGATCGATTACAACTGGGATTTGCCGGGCTACTTCTACGATGAAACCTATCTGCGCAATCTTCCCAAAGCCTCCGAGGCCAAGTAAAAACAGCCTTGGCGCGCGGTTTCCGGCGATGGCGCTAGAATACGTCAAATCCTGAAATTCCCTCAAAAGCCTGCTTCGCCACTTCGGAGAAGCAGGCTTTTTCTTTGCCATGCTATTGGTAGAACCTGGCCCACAGGCTTGTGAATATAAAATACAAAAAGGGAAGAGAAAAGACGAGCAAATAGCCCACCAGAAAGTTCCCTTTGCGCTTGCCAGAATCGAGTTTGGTGGCCACGGCATACCAAATCATCGTAAATACCAAACTCGCCATTCCCCACGCGGGGGGATAGATGGTGAAAAAGATCGATTGAATAAAAGGATCGCTGCCGGGCTGCACAATCCCATGTTCCATAAGGATTTTGCGAAGGATGCGTCCGGGAAGGCCCATCAAGGGAAACAAGCCTGGGACAATCCACAAGGCCCAGAAAATAAGGCAATACAAACAGGTTTTTCCGGCCTTGAAGGAAGAGAAGGCGGATTTTCCATCTGCCGCCTCTGTCTCCGCCCCCGCCGTCACCCCCGCCGCCGCATCTGTTGCCGTTCCCGGCTGCTGATGGTTTCGATGATCAGAGCGCAGCGGGTGCGGCGGGTGCGGCGTCCTTCCGCCTCCCATCAGCGCCTGGCGGTTTCGCTCGGCTATTTCCTCTGGGGTCCAGGCCCTTTGCGGGCCTTGTTGCGGGGACGCGTGCGGATTCCAGGGGGGCGGAGGAGTGTTGGCGTTTTGGGGTATTTCCTGCTGTGGATGCTGCGGCGTCACTTCCCATCTCCGGCAGAAATCTCATTCAATTGCCTTGCCGCGAAAAGTCTTCTTCATGCGCTCCAACACGGACAAGAGCGATTTGGCGCTGCTGTCAATCTCGCGTCAGGCAGACCGGCGAAATCCTTATGACATCAACGAATTTACATTGGCAGCAACTGTTCAAAGTGCCATCACCGAGGTGCCCGAAGATTCTATTATCATTCGCCGCGCGATTCATCGCGGGGATTTCGAGAGGATTTTCTTCGAGAACCGTTTCAACGGTTTTTCGCTGCGCCACACACCAAACCGTTGAAACGGTTCAAGGGGTGCGGCCTGTCTGCCAACCCCGCGATG
>CAYUNT010000114.1:0-14577 GCA_964446285.1 uncultured Candidatus Sumerlaeota bacterium
AAGAGCCGCGCCTATGTCACGTCCGTGAACAGCTCCAGCGCCCCCGGCACCGCCAACTCCTCCCACTCCCCGCCCGCTTCTTTCCATCCCGCGCACAGTGAAAGTGCCTCCGAATCCCGGCGTGTGCAAATGGCATTTTGCCCTCGGACAGGGCCGCCTGCCTTGTTTCATTCTCTCTGGAAAAAGAATTCGCTAGACAGCGTTGGGGACGGCGGCAAACAAGCGAAACCAGAGGGACGGCGCCCGGATGCGCGCTTGCGCGGCGCTTTTGCGATGCCGAGGCGGAAAAGGCACGCGGCCTTTCCGGCGCTCCATTCATCATCATCCGGCGCATCGCCCTCCAATTCATCCCGCTCCCCATTGGAAATTTGTTGATATGCCAGAAGAAGCCTTTGAATCCATTATCGCGCCGGTGCTGCCGCTCAAGGAAATGGTGGTTTTTCCGAGCGCGGTTACGCCGTTGTTTGTCATGCGTCCGCGCTCGCTCGCCGCGCTCGAAGAAGCCCTTTCCAAGGACAAAATCCTGTTCCTGCTGGCGCAGCGCGACATGGACACGGAAAACCCCGCGCCCGAGGACCTGCATCGCGTCGGCTGCGTGGCGGAAATTCTCCAGGTTCTGCGCGTTCCCGACGGCACGGCCAAAATCCTCATCGAGGGCAAATACGCCGCGAAGGTTGTGGATTTTCTCAAGAATGACCAGTATTTTCAGGCCCTTGTGGTGCGGCTCAAGATCGACTGCAAGGACTCGCGCCACATGGAAGCGCTCAAGCGCACGGTGCTGAATCAGTTCGAGACCTACGCGCGCGCCAGCGAACGCATTCCAGAAGACTTATACAATTCCATCCGCGCCATCGGCGACAGCGCCGCCCTCGTTAATGCTGTCGCCAATTATGTTTCGCTCAAACTCAGCGACAAGCAGCGCCTCCTCGAAATCCAGAACATCGAGGAAAAATACCTGGTCCTGGCGCAGCTCATGAGCCAGGAAAACGAACTGCTCGACCTCGAAAATAAAATCCTCGGGCAGGTCAAAAGCCAGATCGGAAAAAGCCAGCGCGAATACTACCTTCAGGAACAGCTGAAGGTCATTGAGAAGGAATTGGGCGTCGGCGAAGAGGACGCCGAGCTGGCGGAACTAAGCGAGCGCGTAAAGTCGTCGAAGATGAGCACAGAGGCGGAGGAAAAGGCCAAACGCGAGATTTCGCGCATGGCGCGCATGGCGCCGCTTTCGCCCGAGGCGGGCGTTTCGCGCAGTTACGTCGAGTGGCTCGTGGACATTCCTTGGAAAAAGGCAACAAAGGACCGCATCGACTTGCGGCGCGCGCAAAAAATCCTCGATGAGGACCACTACGGCCTGAAGCGCGTAAAAGAACGCATTGTGGAATTCCTCGCCGTGGCGAAACTCGTCAAAGAAATCCACGGTCCCATCTTGTGTTTCGTCGGCCCGCCCGGCGTCGGCAAAACATCTCTCGGGCGCTCGATTGCGCGCTGCCTCGGACGCAAATTTGTCCGCGTGTCGCTCGGCGGCGTGCGCGACGAAGCCGAAATCCGCGGACACCGCCGCACTTATGTCGGCGCGCTCCCCGGAAAAATCATCCAGGGCATGAAAAAAGCCGGCACGGTAAATCCCGTGTTCCTGCTGGATGAAGTGGACAAAATGTCCGTGGATTTCCGCGGCGATCCGGCCTCCGCGCTGCTCGAAGTGCTCGACCCCGAGCAAAACAAAGGATTCAACGATCATTACCTTGAAGTGGATTACGATTTATCGCGCGTGCTGTTCATCACGACGGCCAACACGACCGACGGCATCCCGCTTCCGCTGCAAGACCGCATGGAAATCCTGCGCCTGCCCGGATACACGGAAGACGAAAAACGGCGCATCGCGGAGATATTCCTCGTGCCGCGCCAAATGAAAGCGCACGGCCTGCCCACCGCCTCGATTCGCTTTCCGCGCGAGGGAATCGACGAAATCATCCTCCACTACACGCGCGAGGCGGGCGTTCGCAATCTCGAGCGCCAGGTGGCGACGATCTGCCGCAAGGTGGCCCGCCAGTGGGTGGAGGGTGAAAAGACCGCCACGGAAAAGAAATCCGCCGCGAATGGCCAATCCGCACAGGGCGAAGCCGCCGGCAACGGCACAGCCGCCGCAGGACGAGCGCGCCGCGCCCGTGAAATCGCCGTCACCCCCGAAAAAGTCCAGGAGTTGCTTGGTCCGCGCCAGCATCACGAACAAGAAATCGAACGCGAACCCGAAGTGGGATTGTCGCTCGGATTGGCCTGGACCGAAGTCGGCGGCGAACTCCTCCCGACGGAAACCACGCTGATGAAGGGTCGCGGCAACTTGATTTTGACAGGAAAACTCGGCGAGGTCATGCAGGAAAGCGCCAAAACCGCTTTGAGTTTCATCCGCGCCCACGCCGAACAATACAACGTCCGGCCATCATTTTACCGCGACACCGACCTGCACGTTCACATTCCCGAGGGCGCCATCCCGAAAGACGGCCCTTCGGCGGGCGTTACGCTTGCCACCTCAATGATTTCGGCGTTGTCGGGCATTCCCGTGCGCCAGGACCTTGCAATGACGGGCGAGATCACACTGCGCGGCAAGGTGCTCAAGATCGGCGGATTGAAGGAAAAGGTGCTTGCCGCGCACCGCAACTGCATTCGCGCCGTCATCTTGCCCGCGGATAACATTGGCGAACTCGAAGACATTTCCGAAGAAGTGCGCAAGGACATCCAATTCATTCCCGTGCGCCGCCTCGAAGAAGTTCTCGACGCCGCCCTCGTCCGCCAAACGCAGTAGCTGTCCAGGAAAACGCCTCTTCTTTGCCATTTCTTGCAGCGGCAATGGCATTTTGTTTTCTGGCTTTTTGCCTATTCCCACCGCGCTCAAATCTTTTGGCATGCTCCTTCTCTTTGCGAATGCCAGGAAAGCAATTTCTCCTAATCAGATCGCAGCAACTCCTGGAGGAAAAAACATGCTCCCTCGCGTCATCATCCACAATGCAGTGAGTATGAATGGCCAGACCACTGGATTCCCTGTCGATCTCGGGCTTTATTATGGCCTGGTTTCGCGCTGGAAAGAAAACGCAACGCTCGCGGGTGCAGACACCCTCCTCGCGGCGGCGCGGGAATTCCAAATGGAAGAGGATGAAAATGCGCCCGATAAAGATCCAAGAAAACGTTGCGCCGATTGCGCCCCTGACTTTCCGCCGCCCGATCCCAAGGACCCGCGGCCATTGCTCGTGGTTCCAGACAGCCGTGGGCGCATCAAATTCTGGAATTCGCTTCGCCAGCAGCCATATTGGCGCGGCGTGCTCGTTTTATGCAGTCACTCCACGCCGCGAAAGCATATAAAATACCTGGAAAATGGCGGCATCAAATACCGCGTCCTCGGCGAAAAACGCGTGGACCTCAAGGCCGCACTCGAGATGTTGCGAACGGAGTTCCGCGCCAAAACTATTCGCGTGGATAGCGGTGGCGCCCTCAATACAGCGCTTCTTCAAGCCGGTTTGGTGAATGAAGTCAGCCTTCTCATTCATCCCTGTGTGCCAGGCAAAGGACCTGCTCACGCATTCTTTCAAATGCCCATTTCGAAAGCAGATGTTCCGCCACTCAACCTCCGCCTTGTTCATTATGAAAAACTGAAAGGCGGCATCCTCTGGATTATATATCGAATTCCCAAATAACCGCCGCATATTCCTACTGATCGGCGCTCCCAACCCGCTTCATTTCGCCGCCGCTCCAACTCGCCGCAGCGCATGAGGTCATGCTTTGTTATTGCCACGCAAGAGTCGAAAATCGCACAATTTAATTTCAGGGAATCAGGCGCTCGCGCGTCCGGTTTTCCCCTTTTTCTTCACAGTTCTCAGACAGGTGGTTTCTTGCCATGCAACTGGCGCAGCGGTGCAGCCGAATTGATTCCTCGGGCATCCGAAAGGTTCTTGCCCTGGTTTCATCAATGAAAAATCCGTGCAATCTCTCGATCGGACAGCCGGATTTCGACGTTCCCGACCCGGTGAAGGAAGCGGCCATCCAAGGCATCCGCGATGGGCAAAATAAATACACCCTCACGGCGGGCATTCCGGCGCTGTGCGAAAAAATCATGGACATGTATCGCCGCCGCGGCATCGAGGCCGAAGACGTCATCGTCACCTCGGGCGTATCGGGCGGACTTATGCTCGTGTTCATGGCGCTGCTCAATCCGGGCGATGAAGTGCTTATCACCGATCCGTATTTCGTCATGTATAAGCATCTCGTGAATTTCATCGAGGCCAAGCCGGTTTTCGTTGACACCTATCCCGATTTCCGCCTGCGCCGCGAATCGTTCGAAGCCGCCCTCACCCCGCGAACGCGCATGGTCGTCGTCAACAGCCCGCACAACCCGACCGGCATTGTTTATACAGAAGCCGAGTTGCGCATGATGGCGCAGTTCGCCGAGGACCACGACCTGATCCTCGTTTCCGACGACATGTATGAAACGTTCGTTTATGACGGCGAATTCCAATCGGCGGCGCAATACGCCAAGAATCCGATTGTGATGTCGGGCTTGTCGAAGTCGATGGCAATGACTGGCTGGCGCCTCGGCTGGGCGCTCGGCCCCAAGAACGTCATCAAGGCAATGGCCAACATCCAGATGTATACATTTGTCTGCGCGCCAAGCCCCGCCCAGGTTTCCGCCATGCCGGCGCTCGACCTCGACCGCGAGGAAGTTCGCATCAGTTACCGCCGCCGCCGCGACTTGATTTACAATGGCCTTATCGAGGCGGGCTACAAGGTCGAGAAGCCGCAAGGCGCGTTTTACATCTTCCCTGAGGCGCCGGGAGGCGATGGCGACGCCTTCTGCCGCCGCGCCCTCGAACACGAGCTTCTCATTGTTCCAGGCAGTGTTTTTTCCGAGCGCAACTCGAATTTCCGCATCTCGTTTGCCGCGCCTGAGGCCACGCTCCGGCGCGGAGTCGAAATTCTTGCGCAAATCAAGCGCGAAATGTCCTAGGCCCCAGGCAGCGCCGCGAACGGTCCTCTCTTGCAAACGACGCGCCATCGCATAAAGCAGAACGTCCGATTTCCATTCACGGAGAACGACAATGACAATTCGTTTCCTTGCGAGGCAGATTGCAGTGTGCCTGACGGCGTCCGCCGCCTGCCTGGCCGCATTCGTTGCCAGTGGCGAAAAGGTGTTCGCTCAGACGACGTCAACAACCGGCGCCTTTGTCGCCGACGCCGTGGTGCCCATCAATGACCGCACCTACCCCGACGCTGCATTGCTGCTGATTCAAACTGCGCAAAAAAGCCTCCGTATATGCCTTTATCAAACTCGCTATTACCGGGACTTTCCAGGCAGTTATTCGAATCAGTTGGTTGACGCGCTGATTCTGGCGCGCAGACGAGGTGTTGACATCTCGGTTATTGTCGATTCCAGTCCGTGGCGGATGCAAGGCGGCCACGACGAGGAAAACCTCAACGTCGCGGCTCGCTTGGCCCGCGAAGGCTGCCATGCCTATCTCGATTCGCCCCTCATCCAAAGCCACCAAAAAATCATCGTGGTGGACGACCGCATCACCGTCGTTGCGTCGTCGAACTGGTCGCATTTTTCGCTCAGCGTGAATCGCGAGGTGGGCGTGGCCGTCTGGAGCGCGGATGTGGCAAAGTATTTTACGAACTATTTCGAGGCGCGCATCAAGGAAGGCGAGCCGTTTGCCATGCCTGCCAATGCGACGCCCTATCCCACGCCCGAATTGCAGATTACGCCGCTTCCGCCGGGCACGGTGAAGGGCGGGATTTCCGAAGACAGAAAGCCCCTCACTGCCGAGGAATTCGCCTCTTCGCTCAAGGTTCCGCTGGCGCGCCAAGTGCCGCTCGAAAGCCTCAGCAACCGCGACTATTATCCTCGCCTGCACGAGGCCATCTCGAAGGCCGCGCGTTCAGTGGACTTGGTTCAGGACTACGCGCTCTACTATTTCGAGCCGCCCAAAGCCGACACCACGCCTGTTCCCGGATCGCGTCCCGCCGGGGTTCCCTCGCTTACTAACATGCTTTTCGAGGACTTGGCCGCCGCCCGGCGGCGCGGATTGCCTGTGCGCGCCGTGCTCAATTTCGGCGTGGGCCAGGATGGAGCGGCGCGATTCTCCGGACGCGACTTCGCCATGCGCCTGAGCGCACTGGGCGTCGATGCCCGCCGCGACGATCCGCTCGAAAACCTCCACGCCAAAATGCTTCTCATTGACGACGAAGTTATCGTGGTCGGCTCCACAAACTGGTCCTATCAGGCCGTCGAGTTGAACAACGAATGCTCGCTTCTTTTGCGCTCGAAGGAACTCGGCGCGCATTATCGAAAGTGGGTGGATTCCGTCGTCTCGCGCTCGACGCCCGTAACGGAACCCGAGCCACGCTTCACTCCCGCGCCATCCCCCACCGCAGGCGCCGCAAACAAAGCCGAGACGGAATAACGCAAAGAAATTCCACTGTCTTCTGATCATTCGGCGGGTTCGGCTTCGGACTCGCGGGCGTCGCCGGTGTGTTCTTTCGGGTCCTGAGCATACTCATTGCGCAGGCGTCCGCTTGGATTGCTTTTGGCGTCGCTGGCGGCAGAACCGGACAAACCTGACGCAGCCTGCGGCGGCGCATCGCCCCAGGCAACCGGGGGCAATCCAAGCGCCGAACGCACTTCGTTGATTGTCAGCACGCCAAATTGCAGGTGATACTGATACAAATTGGCGTCGTCGTAGCGCAGCGCCTTCTCGCCCGGACGCGGCTCGGGGCGGCCATAATAACGGTAAAAGTGCGACAGCGGCAGCGGAACGCCCATCGCAACCAGCGAGCGGTCAATTTCCGCCTCGGCCCGCAAATCGGAGTCCGGGCGCGTGTCGATTTCCCAGCGCGGCGCGGGAACGCCCGGGCCGAGGTTGAACCGCACAAGCCACGGAATCAGCGAGCGGTTGATGACTTCCATAAGCAATTTTGCATCCGCCTCGACGTATTCCGAGCGGACGCGCTGATGGATTTCGCCAAGCGCCAGACTGCCTGTCCGGCGGCCTTCCGAAGCCGTAAGGGTCGCCCCCAGAACGATTTTCGACATCTCGTCATTGCACCAGTCGGCAAAATCCCGGTAGGTGGCTCCGTCGCCCGAGCGCCGCGCCTCCAGAAACTCGATGCCCATTCCCTCGGGCAGCGTAACGCCCGTGTCGCTCTGCAGCGCCTCGATCACTTCGAGCAGGCGGCGGCGCTCCTCGTCCGATGCGCCCGCGGCGTATTTGCCCACCACGGCCGGCGCGCCAAACCGCTCATTGTAAATCGCCCAGAACTTGAGGTTGTGCTTTTTGAACCAATAATACCAGTAGCACTTGAGGGCAAGGCCCTTGCCGTAGGGATTTCCGCGCGCGCTGCCGAAGGAAAGGACAAGGAATTTGCGCTCGGGCGGCGCAACGGGCGCGCCACACGGAATGCCCGCGCCGGGCGGCGTCAGGATGGATTCTGGCGCGGAGCGCTCGCCAGCAGACGGAGGGGGGGCATATCCGAAGGGGGTGAGTCCGGGCGCGGCGAGATAGCGCAACGCGCCATCGCGAGTGAAAACGAAAAGGTCCTGCGGGCACCCGCGGAGCTCCTCCACGCCAATCGTGCCGTCGGCGTTGATCTTCCATAAAATCTCGACGACGGCGAATCCCTTGGCGAGGGCATCAAGGAGCGAAAGAAGTCCTTGCTCGAACGCCGGGATGTCCGCAAGAAGCCGCCGGACAAGACGGGCGGCCTCGGAGGCGGCGGGGGTGTCGTCAGCGGGAACCACCTGGCGGTCGCGCGCCAGCACGCCGTTTTTGCGCGTCTGGAGGACGGCGTAGTAGTGCCCGTCTTTGTCTTCCATTTCCTGGAAAAGATCGTAGAGTCCGCGATGGCCGCGTCCCTGGGCGGATTCGGCGCGCAAGGCCGCAATGGCGCTTTCGTCGCGGTCGAAATCCACGGCAAACGTCCCGGGAGCGGGGCGGAGCAGAGGGCGGGTGAGATCGCGGCTGAATGGATCGGGCATTCTGCTGTGGGTCAGTTCGGGCGTGATGGGGGGCGTCATTGGGAGAAAACCTTTCCTTGATTGAAATGTGCGCTGCAGGCGCGGGACCGCGAGCGCTGGATCGTGGATCGCTTTAGGCGCCGCCATTCGGACGGGGGCGTGTTGTGCCACGGCGGACGGAGCCACGCTTTTTGCGCCGGGAGCGCCAGGTTCCATCCTGCGAATGGAGGTCGTCGGTATCGTTGGGATAAGCCGGTTGCTGATTGCACCACCGCGCCAGGAGAGCGTTGTAGCTTTCGCGCGTGATGCGAATATGACGCCGGCCAATGCGCACGGCTTCGAGGTCGCCCTGGTGGATGAGCCGATATACATGGCGCAGCGATAAATCACAGAGCTGGGCAACGCGGCGGCAGCTCATCAAACCAACTGGAGCGCTTGAGGAAACCGGCGAGGCTTCTGGAGCATTCGAGCCAGATTTCATTCGAAAGGTGCCTTCTGCCGCGCGGTGGAGAAGGAAGAGGAAAAGTAGAAGGAGGCGCGGCGGCGCGAAGATGCGGCCTGATCGAGCGGGCTGCGGAGCGAGTGCGCGAGCGGGGCCGGTCAGGGCGCGGCCGCTGGCATTCGGACCTGGCAAAAACGTTGCGCGCTCGAGGCGGGAAAGTCCCTGGAGGGAGAATGGATTGCGCGTGGATTGTGAGAAAGTTCTGATTTTTCGAATGGATTTTTGTGGGATATTAAATGGATTCCGCGATGATAACGCCATTTTTCTTTGACATGATTTTCCGTCGTCCTTCACCGTTTTCACTGGAAGGGCCGAATGCGCATGGGATGGCAGTGCGTTATGGAAAGAAGAGGGATATAAAAGACGAAAATGATGCAAAGGATCAAAAGGACTCAAGCAACCCCCAATGACCTTTCGCAGTCCACTGCACACTGACCACTGATCACTTCTTCACTCACACCCCACAACTCGCAACTCGCAACAGGAGCAGTCATTCGATGAAACGATTCTATTTTTTCCTGGCCCTATTTTTCGTCGCCGTTCTTCTGGCGGCATGTGCGCCGCGCGGGCAAGCGCCATCGGCGTCCGAAGCAGCTGCACCGGCCGTCGTGGCTGCTTCCGCGTCCATGCAACCCACTCCCGTTCCCGCTCCGCCGCCGATTTGGCGCACCGATGTGGCGGCCTCTCCTTTGCAACCTGTGGTGATGACGCCTGGCGAAGTGCGGCGCGTATCGCTGCGGGGCGCCGCGAAAGGGACGATTGAAAAAATCACTTCGGTCACTGCGCGCGACTCGATCGGCCTCTCATTTACAGTGGCAGATGGCGATACGCTGGAGATCGCCGCAGGCGGCGGCGGAAAAGGCGTTTCCATTGTCCGCGCCGCGGTCCAGCTCGCGGGCGGCGGCGCGCAAACGGTGGCGTTTCCCGTCGCGGTCAAGCAGGTTCCGCTTGTCGAATTCCAATACACCCCTCCGGCGGGCAAAAAACCTGCGCATGTCTATCTGGCTGGGAGCTTCAATGGTTGGAGCATGAACCGTGACGAGTTTCTGGCAGGGGCGGACGGCGTATTCCGCATTCGCAAGGCCATCGCGCCCGGTTCGCATACCTACAAATTCGTGGTCGATGGCGAGTGGATGAGCGATCCGGGCAATCCGAAAACAGACGACAGCGGGTATGGAAACTCGCTGTTGCGCGTCGAGGGCGAAGCGCGCCAGCCCATCGAATTTTCTGTTCTCAGCAAGGAAATGCCCGGGGCGGGCGCGCAAGGCGGATTCGAGGCGGCGCTCGACGCGGGCGACCGTCTGGACCCCGCCACCCTGGCCGTCATCGTGAACAACCGCGAAATGACCGCCGCCGCATGGGAACTTGCCGCGGATGGCCGGCGCATCCTTTTGAAAATCCCCCAGGCCGATTGGGGCGAAGACAATAACGTTATGCTCTTAGCGCAGTCCGCCTCGGGACGCCTCGGAACGGCGCAGGCGCAATTCAGCTATCGCGCTGCCGCCCGCCGCCCACAGGACGAAATCATCTACTACGCAATGACGGACCGCTTCTGCGACGGGGACGCGTCGCGCAACGCCCCCACCGCCGACCCGCGCGTGAAGCCGCTGGCGAATTACCTGGGTGGCGATTGGGCGGGCATTACACGCAAGGTCAACGAAGGATATTTCGACAGCCTCGGGGTCTCGACGATCTGGATTTCGCCGCCGAACCGCAACACGCAAAAGGTCGAGCAGGAATCTATTCCGCCAGGGCGGTTTTTCACGTCGTATCACGGCTATTGGCCCATCTCGCAAACAGAAACCAACGAGCAATTCGGCTCGATGGACGATCTGAAAACCCTTGTGCGCTCGGCCCACGAGCGGCGCATGGCCGTGCTGCTCGATTTCGTGGCGAATCACGTCCACGAGGACAATCCGCTCTACAAAGAGCATCCGGAATGGGCCGCGCCGCTGACGCTGCCCGACGGACGCAAGAACATCCGCCTCTTCGATGAATTCCCGCTGACGACGTGGTTTGATACCTTCTTGCCGACGCTCGATTACGAGCGGTTCGCGGCCATTCGTACGGTCATGGTGGATAGCGCCGTGTATTGGCTGCGCGAGAGCGGCGCGGATGGATTCCGGCACGACGCAGTGAAGCATATCCCGACGGAATTCTGGCGCGACCTGACGGCGGCCCTTCATCGCGAAATCGAGATGAAAGAAGGGCGCGCGATCTATCAGGTGGGCGAATCCATTTCGGGCTACGATACCGTGGCGCGCTATGTAGGGCCGGATTTAATGTCGGGCCAGTTTGACTTCCCCGGCTATTTCACGCTGCGCAACGTGCTGGCGCTCGAGCGCGGCTCGATGACCGACATGGCCGATTCGCTGAAAAACGCAGCGGTGTATTATCCTGCGTGCGGTGTGATGAGCACGCTGCTCGGCAACCACGACTTCAGCCGGTTCATGGCCTACGCGGACGGCGACGTGGTGCCCGACAGCGGCGTTGACGAAAAGGAAATCGGATACACGAATCCGCCGCGCGTGGATCGCCCCGACACCCGCGACAAGCTGCGGCTGGCGTTCGCGTGGCTGATGACGACGCCCGGCGCGCCAATGATTTTCTACGGCGACGAGATCGGCATGACGGGCGCGGGCGATCCGGACAACCGGCGCCCGATGGTGTGGGGCGGCCTGACGGACGATCAGCGGCAGATGTTCGAGGCGGTGGCGGCGCTGGGTCACGCGCGGCAGGCTTCGATCGCCTTGCGGCGCGGATGGGTTCAGCCGATTTATGCCGACGCCGAACGGGTTGTTTTCGCGCGCGTCAGCCCCGAAGAAACGATGTTGGTGGTGCTTTCGCGGCGTCCGGCCTCCGCCGGGTTCTCGTTCGAGCTGCCTGCATCCTGGGGCGCGCCTGCGCGGCTCGATCCGGTGGTTTCCGCCAAAACCAAGTGCGAACTGCAGGGGCGGCGCGTCAGCGTGTCGGACGCGGCGCATGGTTACGGCGTCTGGCGCGTGCGCTGGGACGCGAAATAACCGCAAGCAGTACACACATAGTGCACAGGGAATTGCTTCGGGACATATTTCACAAAATGGAATTCACAATGAAAACAACCGCCGCGACTTTGAATTCGGTTTATTTTCCTCGTCCGCACTTTGGATTTTACGCGGGATGGCGATTGGTTCTGGCCGTCGGATGGATCGCGATGCTTCTGTTCGGCGCATTGGGAGGAGGGGGCGCCTTTGCGGCGGAAGGGGGGCAGGGGGGCCGGAGGGCGTGCGGTCCCACAGGCCGAGTGTTGATCGTCGCCGTCGAGGGGCCAAAGGCCGAGGAATTGGCCGAGCCGCTTGGCGCTGCCATTCAGGCGCGATTTGCCGAGGCGGCCGCGGCGAACATTGCCAATTCAAATCTCGCGGCGCGCATTTTTGCCACCGCGAGCGCAAAAGAAACGGCGAAAATCGTTCTCAATACGCTCGCGGCCGACCGCAAGGAAATCGGGGCGGTGATTAATCTGATACTCGCACCGCCAACAGGGAATCCTGCCGATGCGCCCCCGCGGGCCGTTGCGGAGGTTTACCATTACGCTTTCGGCCCAATCGCAAAGGAACACGTCTCCAGCCCGGAATACAGTTTCAAGTTCGGGTCTGATTCCGCCTTGATGGCGATCAATCTGCATCGGCTGGCGACGGGCAAAGCCGAAGCGGCAGGCCCTGGCAAATCGGCCGCGACTTTGTTTCCGGAATTCGAGATTGCGCCGGCCTCGCAGGCCAATCTCTTGCTGCCGGCGTCGATTTTGCGGAAGACGGTGCGGCTCACTGTCCCAGAAGAGAAGGTTGCCGGCGCGAAACTTGCCTCGTTCGCGGGCTATCTGGCCGATGCGTTTGTTTCGTTTCAATCCGGCGGAGACTGCGCCGCAATGGGCGTTGTATCCGATAAAGCAAAACGCCGCGGCGGTCCGGCGAACCTCCAGATTTCCATATCACTTTTCACATACAATGACAAGGATACCGCCCAAGGACAGGAAGGCGATTCGCCCGCCGCCGCAACCGCGCCTTCCGCCCCCGTTCGCACGATTCATCCATTTTAATCCGGGCGGGATTACGCCGACAATCTGACCACCGTCACACCCTACACACTCACTGTCACCGATCCCGCGGCGAGCGATTTGCGAAAGGCCGCCGACAAGGGCGCATTCGTCACGTCGTCTCTGCGGGGCATAGTTCGCACAGTGCCGGTCCGCTTGGAATCCTATACGCCGCTTGGCAATCCCGCGCCAGATGACGAAGATGCGGACAATCAAATCGCCGCCGCCGCCATCGCGCTTTCCGCCGCCGAAACCTTCGATACTATCATCGAAGGGGCTACGGTTTTTGACGGAACCAAGGACGGAAAACGCTTCCGCGCCGATGTGGGAATTGTGGGCGAGCGGATTGCGGCCGTCGGCGATCTGAAAGGCCGCAAGCGCACGAAGACCATTGCGGGCGCCGGACTTTTCCTGATGCCGGGCTTCATCGACATCCATAGCCATGCCGATAACAGCATATTAGAGGAATCTTATGCGCCTTCGCATGTTCGCCAGGGAATCACGACAGTGCTTGCGGGCAATTGCTCATTCTCGCCGCTCGATATTGGCGGATTTCTTCGCTCAATCGAAGTGGAGGGCGCGGCAATCAATCTGGGCGAGTTGATCGGCAACCGGCCCGTCCGCCGCCGTGTGCTCGGCGAGCGAAAAGGCATGTTCCCCTATGGCGATCTCTACCGCGAGAAGGAACTTGTGGACCTCGGCATGGAAGAAGGGGCGTTCGGAATGTCATCGGGCCTCATCTACACGACGAGCGAAGAGGCTTTCGCTTGGGAACTGGCGGAAATGGCCAAGCAGTTGAAGCCCTATGGCGGATTTTACGCCTCGCATGTTCGTGGGGAATCTGACGAGGTGCTCGATGCCATTCGCGAGGCGATTTACATTGGCGAAATCGCCGAGGTGCCGGTGCAAATCTCGCACATGAAAGTGCTCTCCAAACGCAACTGGGGGCAGATGGCCGATTACCTGTTGATCATGAAATCGGCGCGGGCGCGGGGCCTGGACGTGACGGGCGATCAGTATCCCTGGCGCGCATCGGGTCCGGCGGGACACTACGGCCTCTACAAATTGATGGTGCGCGAGGCCATTGAAAACGAATCGCCAGAGGTCGTCTTCCTGAAAGACATGCCCGGGAAATACGCGCGCTATTCCGGGCGCACGCTGAACGAACTCCTCGATGCGGAAAAAATGACGCCCGAGGACCTGATCAAGGACCTCAATCTGACGCCCAAGTCGAAGATTTACGCGGCTTATTTATGCATTGGCGAGGATGACCTGTTGCTGCCGATGAAAGAGGATTTCGTCATGGTCTGCACAGATGCCGGCCTCGTGTCGCTTGAAGACATCGAACAAGGCAAAGTCTGGGACGATCATCCGCGAAAGTTCAGGTCGTATCCGGAGTTTTTCGCCAAATACGTTCGCGACAGGAATGTGTGTTCGTGGGAACTGGGCGTGTTCAAATGCACGGGCCTGCCCGCCTGGCGCATGAAGTTGGCCGACCGCGGCGTCATCCGGCCCGGCGCGTATGCCGACCTTGTTTTGCTCGATCCCGAACGGCTCGATCCGGCCGCCGATTATCGCGATCAAACGGCGCCGCCCAAAGGAATTCTTTATGTGTTCCTCAATGGGCAGGCGGTGGTGAAAGACGGGCAAATGACAAAGGTCCGCGCGGGGAAACCTCTTTTCGCTTACGGCCACCGCAAACCATAGACGCGCCTGCCCCCCGCTGTCTTCTTCACTCCATCTTCTTTTGCTCTGTTTCCTTTTGCTCTGCCTTGACAAAAAACGGCACGCCCACGCGCTGGATGTGTTCGACGACACTGGTGTCACTGATCATGCGAAAGATGGAAAGGTCGATGGTATAAGGCAAAAGCAGATCATCGAGTTCGGTCATGATGTCGTAAAGAATGTCCAGCGTCAGGTCTTCGTCGCCGATCAGGGTCAGGTCAATATCCGAAGGGCGCATCTCATTTTTTTGCAGCGGTTGTAGGTGGGTTTGATGTTGTGGGA
>CAYUNT010000115.1:0-14404 GCA_964446285.1 uncultured Candidatus Sumerlaeota bacterium
ACCCATTCACCAACACCCCTCCAGGGGGGACACCATGTACCTGTGTATTACCTCCTCCACGCGAACTTTCATTTGCGCCGAGGCGCGGCGATTGGTGGAATAAATAACTGGGAAGGGGCGGGAATGTGCGCACGCGCGCACACCGCGGGAAGGCAGATTGCAGAGGGAACTTGATTCATGGCCAAAGCAAAAGTCGCGCTTCTTCCGACCCGTCCGGCCACCGTGCGGGCGGATTATCATGAACTGCTCAACCTGGCGGGATACCAGGATGTGATCGCCAAAGACGCCGACACGGCGCTCAAGGTCAATATCTCCTGGCATTTCTTTTTTCCGTCGAGCTCGACTACGCCCTGGCAACTCGATGGCGTTATCCGCGCCATGCTGACCGATGGCTATAAGAAAGACCTGATTCACGCCTGCCACAATCGCACGGTGGTGATCGA
Organism: uncultured Candidatus Sumerlaeota bacterium; assembly: GCA_964446285.1. GTDB lineage: Bacteria > Sumerlaeota > Sumerlaeia > SLMS01 > CAYUNT01 > CAYUNT01. The sequence continues at coordinate 444 of CAYUNT010000115.1, forward strand.
CTCGCATCTGGGCGAACGCGAAAACAAACAAGTCAATGTTGTGAACGCCCACGGCCTGCGCAACGTCCACCTCTACGAGGGCGAGGAGTGGATCAACGTCAAGGACGCCGTCGGGGATTTGACTAAGAAGTTTCTGTGCCTCAATGAGGTGTATCCACAAGGTTTTTCCATTCCGAAGCGTTTCATCGGCGAAAACATCATCCACCTGCCCACGATCAAAACACACGTATTCACGACGACCACGGGGGCGATGAAAAATGCCTTTGGCGGCCTCCTGAACGAGCGCCGCCACTGGACGCACCCGGTGATCCACGAGACGCTGGTCGATCTGCTAATGATCCAGAAAAAAATCCATCGCGGACTATTTGCCGTCATGGATGGCACATTTGCGGGCGATGGCCCCGGGCCGCGCTGCATGATTCCGCATGTAAAAAATGTGATTCTGGCTTCGGCGGATCAGGTGGCGATCGACGCGGCGGCCGCGCGCCTGATGGGTTTTGATCCGCTGAAGGACTGCAAATTTATCCGCTTGGCGCATGAGGCGGGGCTGGGCTGCGGCGACCCGCGCGACATCGAGATTGTGGGCGACGCCGCTCTGGCTTCGCGCGCAAATTGGAATTTCGATGGTCCTTACAAGCAGATGACCTTCGCCAGCCGGATGCAACATCTGATCTACTGGGGTCCGCTGAAGGGGCCGGTCGAGTGGTCGCTCAAAACCTGGATGGCGCCCTGGGCCTACATCGCCAGCGTGCTCTATCACGACCTTTACTGGTATCCGCGGTTCAGCGCGCCGAAGATGAAAGAATGCCTCGAGAGCGAGTGGGGCCGCTTATTCCAGAATTGGGATGCGGTTCAAGCGCAGGCCACCGAACGCGGATTCCCCGAGGTCGGCAAAGATTCCCCGGATTTCTTGCGCAATTACTCGGCGATGCTCAAGCAGGGCATGAAGGTGCTCGGGACATGCGTTCGCGAGGCGCCCGAGGTCTCTGCGCACCGCCGCCGCAACGGCCATAATCGCAGCGCGTGCGCGGCATCGTGCTCTTGCGGCGGCGCGGCGGACAAGCGGCCTGGCGCAAAATCCTGAAAGCGCCGAATGAATTAACCACAAAGGCACAAAGACACAAAGAAGATCGAAGGATATTCTAGCGATCTGCCGCTAGGCGGAATCCCGCGCGGAAATACCGGATATTGGGCGAATCGAAGCTGCGATTGGCAGAGCGGCAATACATGGCTTCGTTCATATAGTATCCTCCGCGCATTACGCGGAAAGGCGCCTGATCGGACACGCGCGCGCTTCCGTCCGTCGGAGCGCCATTATAGGAATTGAAATATGAATCCTCGCACCATTCATACAGGTTGCCGTGCATGTCATACAGACCGAAGGCATTGAGTTTTTTCAAAGCCACCGGGCTGCATCCTCCGCTTGGCCAGGCGCTTCCGCAATACCACATGAACAGGCTTCGTGTGCCGTCATTTTCGCAGTCGTCGCCGACACCGTCCGAATCGCCAAAACAGAATCGCGTTGTTGATCTTGCCCGGCAGGCGTATTCCCATTCCGCCTCGCTCGGCAGGCGGACCGTGAGCGGCCCTTGTCCGGAGGACTCGATATAGGCGTTAAGCGCCGCCACAAAGCTTTTCGCATCATCCCACGCCACGTAATAAACTGGATAATTTGCGCCTTTGCCGAGGTTTGTCGCGGGGGCCGCTGTTCCTCCCGGCCACATTCCCATCAGCGCATACCACTGGCCCTGCGTCACCTCGGTGCGGCCCATATAGAAATTATAGCCGATCGCAACATCGTGAAGCGGGAGTTCATCCGGCTCTTGCGCAAAATCCGTGTTGGGAGAACCCATCCGGTAGGTTCCCGCGGGAATGCGCACGAGTTCGATGCTTTCTCCGCCCGGGAGGCTCACGATCACAGGCGGCTCGCCGATAATGGCCCAGACCGTTACTGTATTGGCTGGGTTCGAGGTGTTGGTGAACGTAATGGGAACCCGGCGCGGAGTCATCTCGCCGGCCGAAATAGCAATCTGCGTGTTGTTGCCCGTCGCGCGCCACGGCGACACCGTGATGCCGGAGTCGTTCCACGTAGAAGACCACGAGAGAACAAACCCTCCCATATTGGAAACAAGCAACGTGGCGCTTGGGTTTTCCTCAGTCAAATTGATGGAGGTTGGCGCCACGCTCAGAGACGGATCGGGCGGTTGCGCCCAGCCTTCAATTTCAAAAGACTGGCCTCCTGTCTGACTATAGATCGTGTTGTTGATGGCGACAAGTTGGAACAACTCGGCCGGCGCGTCCGAGGGAAGGCCATTGAAGTCAAATCGCAGAATCGGTCCCAGAGCGCCGTAAGGAATGGATGTGGTGATGACTTGCGGATTGGGGCTGGCCAGATCAATGATGTAGTCATAGGGACTGCCGGCCACGGAACTCACTGTGGGTGCGGGCCAGTTGCCGCACAATCCTCCGCTTTCTGAGGAGACCTTGGACACAGTGAACGGATAAAAAGTGCTTACATAAAAGCTGAACTGGCGGACATTCTGGGGCACGTAGGACGCCCGCAAGAACACAGTGGCTGTTCCCTTGGCGCGGTTGATTGCATAGGCAGGAATGCGGAGTTTCCCATGCAGAATATCGCCCGAGTAGTCAGTGGGCCGGTAGTAAGTGCCGGTCGCGGAATCCGAAACTCCGCTCCAGGAGATGTCAAAAGTCGGGAGGAATGTTGTGGTGGACCTTCGCAGCGTGGCCCATCGCAGAACATATTGTCCGCGCAGATCGCTGATGACATTCTGATACTGCACGGCAATATCGGCCACGCTGGACGCCTTGTAGTATTGCCCGCCTGTCGAGGTGGCAAGGTTCTGAAGGTTGGCGGGAGAAAGGTCCGCGCCAAAGCCGATGCAATAGATATGAATTCCCCGAATTGTGGCGTTGTTGGCCACTTGCGTTGGGGAATAGCGGCTCCCCGTGTCGCGTCCGTTCGAGAGGACGACGATAAACCGCTGTTCGTCTTTTGGGATGCCGGCGGGAAACTCGGTGACGGCCGCATATACGGCGTCCCAAACGCGAGGCAAATTGGGGGCCGGCTTGACAAATTCAGTCCAAATAGCGTCGATGCGGCCGCCCAGGTATTCCTTGTCGGTTGTGAACGCGGCCACCTTGCCGGTAGTGGAGGGGTCCTTGTCCTCGCGGTGGAATTCGTAGATGGCTGTCAGGGCGTCTTCGTTGAGGCTGTTGATATAGGTTTTAGCGGATGCCTCCATAGTCTCCACGGCATCAGAGAGGCCATCGCCATCGGAATCGCCATTGGCCGCGATGTCAGCCGTGCTCTTTGAGTAATCGAGCACCAGGACGCTTTTCATCTGTTTGGCGCGCGGACCGGCGACAGCATACGCCGCGTCCGCCGGGACAATGGCTTGCCCGTCTTCTTTGGCCGATATGGACAACGCGCTGGGTGACAGGATGACGGCGCGATCGTATTCGTTGCGCAGCGTCATTGTGTAATCCAGCAGATACGGCGCGGAGAAGCTTTCGACCAATCCCGTAATGTGCAAGGCGCTAATGGGCGTGGGCGAGATACTTGGCGTCGGCGAAGGCGAGGGAGAAGGCGACGGGCTTGGAGTTGGCGTGCGCGACGGAGTGGGAGTGCGGCTGGGCGTCGGGGAAGGAGTCGGCGAGAGCGAGGGAGTGGGCGAGAAACTTGGAGTCGGAACGGGCGTCGGAGTCAGAGAAGGCGTCGCGGCCGAAGTCGGACTCGGCGAGGGCGAGGGCGAAATGGAAGGCGAAGGACTGATAGAGGGTGTTGGAGAAGGCGTGCGGGTCGGTGAGGGCGTCGGGCTTTTGCTCGGCGTCGGCGAGGGCGACGGAGTGGGTGAAGGATAAGGAGTGCGCGTGGGAGTTGGCGACAACAGCCCATACAAACCCGTTACCACCCACGCATCATAGGAGTCAGGAGCGGCGTCGGCGGCGGCCTGTGCAGAGGCGCAGCAGGGCCAGGCGGCAAGGATGCTCGCAAGAAGAGCCAAAATTCCAAGCGACGCAGCGTGAAATCCCGCGATGCTGCCGGGCGTGCGCCGTGAGAGAGGCGCGGCGTATGGCAAGAAATGGTTGAGCAAGGTCTGGATTTTCACAATAAATCCTTTCCTGACGGCAAAACTCCTGCCGCCATTCGGCCATTGTATGCGTTTTCCCTTATCCTGTGATGTATGGCTGCCATAGGCTCCCCGATGCCCATGCGGCGGAAGTTGCTTTGGATGGTATTATTTAAAGTTCCAATCCCCCGGTAGAGCGGCGCGAGCAAGGCAACCCGGCCAAGCGCAGGTCGCGCCGACCTCCCCTTCTCCGCCTGTAATTGGAGAAGTCTGAGTATTCATCCCGCGCGGATAATTTCGTGTCCAGGCCGGGATGCTGCCAATTTGCGATTCCGAATGTCACCATGTTTTTCCGGGCGGAAAATCCGCTGAATTCGGATGGTGAAGTTGGGCGGAAACCATTAGGGGATTCGGTGGCAGGCGCCTATCCGCGCCCCGGAAGTCGCACCGATTGGCTTCGGGGTGATCATTGCGCTGCGGGCCGCCGATTCAAGCGGAATCGGATACAAATAGCGAAAACTGCGTGTATTTTTCTTTTATCCTGACGGGTGGAATAGGGCGCATTATGACACTGCTGCTGACTCAAGCCGCTTTTGCCCGAGCTTACGGGGGGTTGCCAGCTCATTGGCAATCGTGCCACACCACATCCGGCGGCATCCCAAGAATTCGACTGGCATCTCGCGCGCCTTTGCTCCATCCTTGTTACGGCTCGGGGCGGCGAAGGCATTTTACCAAGGGCATGCGGCAGGCCGCTGGTTTGTTTTGGCGGCGCTGCGCGGTTGTCCCCGCCCACCGGATTTTCTCGTTCCTTGCGGAGGATTTGTAATGGAAGAACGGCATTTGCGGCTTGTGGTCATTACAGACCGGCATGTGGTCCGCAAGGAGCTTCTGGATGCGGCCGAAGCGGCTCTGGAGGGGGGCGCCACGGCGATCATGCTGCGGGAAAAGGACCTTTCGGGAGATGATCTTTACCGGCTGGGGCGGACGCTGCGCGACCTGACGCGCCTTCGCGACGCCGCGCTCATCGTCAACGACCGCGCCGATCTCGCGCTGGCCATCGAGGCCGACGCCGTGCATTTGGGCTGGCAGTCGCTTCCGCCCGAGGCGGTGCGGCGCGCCGTTGGCGGGAGGATGTGGATTGGCGTTTCGGCGCATAACCCAGCGGAAGCGCGCCGCGCGCTTGATGCAGGGGCTGAGTATCTGACGTATTCGCCCGTTTTCCAGACGCCATCAAAGGAGGGCGTGGTGCCAACCGTCGGCCTCGATGGATTGCGCCAGGCGGCGGAGATGTTTGCCGCGCCGCTGGTGGCGCTGGGGGGGATCGCGCCGGAAAATGCCGCCGATTGCCTTCGCGCCGGAGCCGCTGGCGTGGCGGTGATCCGCGCCATCATGGCGGCGGACGATCCCCGCGCCGCCGCCCTCCAATTCCGCGAGGCGATGAAGTAATCCCAATCTATCTTCTTTTTAACCGTTATTTGCAGGCGCGCAAGGAGCGTCCGATTTTTCCCTCCCCAATGGAAACCATTGCATGGCGCGCTCCGCAGTGGTAACGCAATGCCCGTAGGAGCGGGCATCGGAGGGAGTGCCCGAGAATTTTAACCACAAATGAGAGGGCCGCACGGTCCAGAGGTTTTATGGTATTCAAAGAGTTTGCCTTGTCGGAAGCCGTTTTGCGCGGCATAGAATCCGTTGGATTTAATCAACCAACTCCCGTTCAGGAACAAGCGCTGGGTCCGGCGCTCCAGGGGCGAGACCTGATTGTATTTGCCGAAACGGGAACCGGACGGACGGTTTCTTACGCCCTTCCGATCCTCGAACGCCTTGCGCGTCAGTTGCGCGTAGAGGCGGTCGGCAAGGACGGCGGTGCGCCTGGCGTGGCGTCTGCTGCCGGCGAGGCCACCCCAGCACAGGCCCCCGCGGAACCCGGCGCGTCCGAAGGAACAAAGGATTCAGAATCCTCGCCGCCAGAGCCTAAGGATGCCGGCGAATCCGCTTCGAGCGGCGAGGCCATCGTTGCGCCTGCCGCCGGAGAAACCGGCGTCGCCTCCGCGGCCGCCCCGCCCGTTCCACCTTCTTCGCTCCAGGCGGATCGGCCGATGCTCACCGCGCTTATTCTTGGCCCGACGCGCGAGTCGGTTACCCGCGCGGAATCGACCCTGCGCGCGCTTGGCCAGCATTTGCCCGTGCGCATCCGGGCGATTTTTGGCGGCGTGCCCGCCGCGCCGCAACGCGAAGCCATCCGCCGCGGACTCCACGTGATCGCCGCCACGCCTGGCCGTCTTTCGGAAATCTTTCGCCGCCAGGATGTGCCGCTGGACAAGGTGCAGATTCTCGTCCTCGACGAACTCGATCACCTGGCCCAGATGAATCTCGTGACCGATCTGCGCGCCATTACTGACCGCATTCCGCCCACGCGCCAGACGCTCGTTTTCGCCGCCAAGCGCACCGTGGAACTCGATGCTCTGGCCTCGACCTTTGTCCGCGATCCGGTGGCTGTTCAGATCGAGGGGGCCGAAGTCCCGCTGGCGCAGATTCACCAAGCTTATTATATAGTGGATCATCTTCAGAAAAACGAAATGCTGTTGGAGCTGTTCCGGCGCCTGCAGCCCGCGAAATGCGTTGTGTTTTTCCGGACGCGCCGTTCGGTGGACCGCCTGCATCCGCTGCTCGAACAAATGGGGATGCGGGTGAGCGTATTGCACGCGGACCGCACGCCCGCTCAGCGCCAGGGGGCGTTGCAGAGTTTCGCAACCGGAGAATCCAACACGCTGCTGGCCACGGAAATGGCCGTTCGCAGCCTGGAGGTCGAGGGAATCACACACCTGATAAACTTTGACCTGCCTCAATTTCCCGACGACTACATGAACCGCATCGTCCGCTGTTCGCAGATCAATCCGGTTCGCGACGTGCTCAGCCTGGTGTGCGCGGAAGACCGCGATGCGCTTCGCCGCCTGGAAAAGGCAGTAGGTCCCAACCTGGAACGCGCCGAGCTCGAGGGATTTGTTCTTTCTGCAAGGCGAGACCGCCGCGCCGGCGGTGAGGGAATGGCCGATTCCGCCAGCGCGGAAAGTTATGGCCCCCGCCGCGGCCGGCGCCCAATGCGCCCCGTGCCTCCTTTTCCTGAAGAGGCGGTCGCGGGCGTGGCGGGCAGCCCGCATAATGGAGCGTCAAGCGGAGTGCGCAACGGATCAGCAGGCGAATTCCGCCCCCAAACCGCTCCGGACACACCCAAGGGAGAATCCAACGGGCACAACGGACAGCCTTCTGGCGCCGCCGCCGCCGCGCCATCCGCGGCTGCGCCCGCGCCGTCTGGTTTGGCTTCTGTATCCCGCCAGCGGATTCACCCTTCGGAACGCCTGAGCGGACGTTTGACGCGGCCCGATGCCCCGGCGGGCGCGAGTGCATCTGTGCCCGCAGCCCCATCCGCCGCTCCCGTTTCCGCGACGCCATCCCTCCGTCCGTCCCAAAATGCGCCAGCGCCAGCGTCTGCCGCGCCTTCGGCCGCTTCGGCGCGCGCTGTTTCCCACGGTTCCAAAGCGCCTCACGGCGGAGAAATCCGTCCAGGCCCATTCGAGCGCCGCGCAAGCCGCGAGCCACTTCTCCCGCCTCCGCCTCCCGTGTCGGCCGCTCCCGTGCTTCCGCCGGAATCCGAGGAAACGCCACAGAAACAGACTCTCTCCGGATTTTCCGTGACTTCCTTTTCCAAGCCTCAGGCAGAAGAAGGTCCGCCGCCGCAGCATTCTCGGCGCGGACGTCCGCGCGGGCGGGCAGGTCAGCGCCCCGACTGGATGGATTCTGTTGAGGAAAACAAGGCTGCGGAGAGCAAGGCCGCTCTATCCCGTCCGCCACTGGGTGAGAAGTCGGAGGACCGGGATAATGAGGAATCGGAACAAACGGATCGCGGCGGCTCATCGACGGCAAAGGGTCGCGGCGGGCGCGACGGCTACGAACGCCGTCCGCGCCGCATCCGAAGTTGGGACCTCCACCGCGGCGGACTTCTTGATCCTCCGCCGCTTCTATCCACGCCATTTCCTTCGTTCTTAGCCGAGGAACGCCAGGCGCGAAAACAAGAAAGCGCCGAACTGGCCGACCGCGAAAACAGTTTTGCCTCGGCGGGCGAGACGCGCCCCGGCGCCGCGGCCCAACTTGCCGAGATTCCTTCGGTGGAGCTCCCCATGCTCGATTGGGATCATCCGATGAATCCTTATCCGTCGGGCCGTCCGAGCGGCCTTACGCTGGCTTGGCAGCAGCGGATGAAAGGACTGGAAACGGCCCGATCCCTTGCGAATGGAGAAGTCGCGGGGCGCGCGGATTCGGCCCGTGTCCCTGCTGCTGGTGCTCGCCCGGCAAGTGGTGGAGTAGGCGCCGCGCCTGTCCGGCCTGGCGTGCAACCCGCAGCCGCCGCAGCGCCTTTCGTGCCTGCGTATCCTGTCGCGTTAGGAAGCGGAACGACCATCGGGATGGCGCCCGGGTCTTGGATTGCCCCGCCGCCGCCGGAATTGTCCTCGACGGAACCTGCTGCTCCGCCGGCCACGGAGGCGAAAGCCGCCGAAATGCCCGTTGCGAAAGGAACCGTTCCTCAAGTCCCGCCACCGCAGACCGAGCGCGCCGCGCCGGATCAAGGTTTGGCGTCCGGACAGCAACAAGTCCGGGGAGCATCCTCTCGGCGGGGACGGCGCGGGAGAAGGTCGTTCCAGCCCCAGTCCTCTGGCGGCAGTTACCAATCCACCGCGCCGCCTTCTGGTTCGAGGGCGGAAACCGCCCCCGCGAATGCCGCCTCGAACGCTGGTGAAAAGCCAGCCGCTCGCTCTCCGGAAGCGGGTATTCGCCGGCGCGGGCGTCCAAGAAAAACCGATTCAAATGCATCTGCCGAATCCGCGCGCGCCGCTGCGGCGCCAAGACCTGTGGCGCCCAAACCCGCGGCGCCCCCGGTGCTTCCGCTTGCGGACGATCCAGGCGCGCTGGCCGCGCCGCGCCGCAAACGCGGCCGTCCACCCAGGACTGCGCCGCCCGCCTCCTCTGCCTCCTCGCCCGATCCGCAGACAGGGCCGGCGGATTCCGATGCGCGGGACGGACGCGGCGCCAAGCGCTCCGCCGCCGACGCCAAGGGATCGCCCTCGGAGCGCCAGGAACGATCAAGCAGGTCCAAGAGATCGGAATCGTCCTCTTTCTCCCCGTCCGCCCCTGCTACCCCGTTAACGCGCGGGCGCAAAAAGGCGGCTGCGGACGGCTCCGGCCAGTGCGGCGATTCTGCAAACGATAACAAGGAATCTCGAAAAGGCTCGCGCCCGCGCGGCAGGCGAAAAGCGGCGCAATAGGCGTTTATCCGCCATTGATTCAGGTGTTATCCCGCGGCGCACAAAGCCGCTTCGTCTGCCTCGATGGGCTGCACGCATATCCGCGCGCGCTGAAACATCTTCCCCGTGTGAAGGCGCAAGCGTTCGGCGTCCGGGCGAGGCGAACGCGGCACGGTCACCATTCGGAGGGCGCGCTCGGGATTGTAGCCCATTTCGGCCAGAAATGCCGCGATGAGCGTTGCGCCTGTGGAGCCGACGGCAAGCACGCGGCGTCCGCGCCGCAGGCTCTCGCGCAAAAACTCGACGCCGTCGTTCACTTGATCTGCCGACAGGCTTCCGTCCGGACCCGCCGGGCGATGATACAGTTTAATTTCTTCGGGGAAAAATCCGCCGTCGCCAAAGTAGATGATGGCATCGACGTGATGGCGTTCGAGGAGGAACGGATCGGTCGCCTCGCTGAGGTTTCCGAGAATCAGCCGGTCGAGAATAGGTTCCATGAGGCGCGCTCCCTGCGCAAAATCGTCTTTTTCCAGCCCGCCCAAGGCGCATGAACAGTGTCAAGATCATTTGCGCCACTGCGCTCGTAAAACTATTGAAAGGTCTCAGACGCCCCTGGCGAACCGGGTTGCCCGATGATTCCCCGCGCGCGGAAGCGGAAAAAAGGTTTTGCGTTCACGCGAGGGGGATGATAACGAACGAGTGCTTCCCAGGAGCGCGGATTTTATTCGCGCCCAATCTGAAACTCCTTCCCAGGGAGGGCAAAGATCATGTTGTTCCGTAGTGAAAAGCGCGTGAATTGGATCGCGCTCGCGGCGTTTGCCGTTCTAACCGCCGCATGGGCGGGAATCCAGGCAGCTCCCGATACTATCTCCTGGAATATCGGCGGTCCGGCCGGATACCGGACGCTGTGTTTTATGCCTCCGGCGGGGGAAACCCCAGGACCTGACGCAGGATTGATCGTTGTCGATGATGCAGGCAGCCAAAGCAAAATCCTCATCGATCCGTCGGGTTTGGTGGGAACAAAAGACGGCAAAATCGGCGGCAAGGTGAAAATGTCGCTGCGCGACGGAAACGGGGTCGTTACGCCTCTGGGGGATGTCGAAGTCAAAGGCATCGCCTTTTCGCAACTTTGGATCACAGACAAGGTGGACCTTGTTTATGCAAATCCCAAGGACCTTGAATCCACACCCACCACAAAACTGGAACAAATCCGGAAGGTGAAGGTGTTTGTCAGCTTTGCCGGACGAGCCAAAAACGTTCCGAATGTGGGAACGGTTGCCGTCGCGGTTAGCGGCATAGAAAGCTATACCGAAAAAACAACCGGCACCATCGATTCAAATGATGTGATGACAATGACCTCGCCCACGCTGATGCGCGGCGAAAAAGGCATGAAAACCCGTGCCGCCGCCGTTGCGGGAAAAATCGCGTTTGGCAAAGTCACGAAGATGTATGCCGCCCCAGCCCCGATTATGGGCGAAATCTACTCGACAGCGGCCACATTCGCCGCCCAAAACGAAAAGAAAATCAAATGGACGGGCGATGCGGTCTCTGTGGAATACCTCCCCACGACCCAAACGCTTACCGCAGGCGGAGCCACCCAGGTGGCGACCAAGTGGCAGAGCGATAAATTCAAGACCCCGGGCCGCGCAAGCGTCAACTCGAACAACTGGAAAGACGCCCGGATGCGCGGCATTTCGACCGCGTTGATTTATACCACGCAGGCCGAATTGGAAAAAATCATTGCCGACGGTCAATTCTCCGGCATCGAGAGCCTGAGCTACCTGCCGCTCAATATGATTTTTGTCGCTGGAAAGTCCACTTACTGGCATTACTTCAAGTATGACAAAGACTTCCTCTATGAACAAATCCGCGGGGTGGCCCGCGCACATGGCAAGGGCTTCCTGGGAATTGAAGAATCGCTTGGCACATTCAAAGGTTCCGGTTCGGGAAAAGGCAAGTGCAAGGCGAGCTTTGTTTCGCAGGGTGCCACGGGCGAATTCACAGGAACGCTCCAGATTGACGAGTGGGCGCCGCATCCCACCAAAGTGGGGCGCTACACCGCCGCGGGAACGCTCACTGTCAGCGGAAAACTCAAATCCAGCTGCTGCGGCGATTATGCTTTCACCAACATCGTATTCAAATTCAAACACGAAGACGGCCTGATCTTGAATCCGCAGACAGGGAAAGTGTATATGAAGTTCACGGAAAAGGACTTCACCGGCGTTCCAAGCGGAGTGACGGGAACCGTGGTGGTTCGAGGCGAGTTCAATGGCACAACGCTTTCGGGCAGCGTGGAAGCCTCGGCTCGCTGGAAAGAAAGCGACACCTTCAAGTGCGAAGTGGATGGCTCCTTCTCGGTGGATCAATCCGAATAGGAATCGCCACCCGAGGCCCGGCGCGCCGAATGGGCATGGTATTATGCCGCCCCGCGGAAATAAGCCGGCCATCTCCTGCAGTTTACTGAACTAGAACGCAAACCGCCTCCCCGCGCAGGGCACGTTCCCTCCGCGGGGAGGTTGGATTTTAGGGGCGAATTCGGCGCTCTTTCCGGTTTCACCTTGACCGATTTCTGTTCGCATTCCTAGCCTGATTGTTGCGCGTGGCGGCCAGGCGAAGCGTCCCGTATGGGAATGAACTCCGCGAAGGGCTGTTCTTGCGCCGCGCAGCTCTGGATGGAGGCTTACGGATGAGCGCCTCGTATCGAAGCCTAGCCTTGTGGAGTGGATTGCTGGCCCTCGCGGCCGTATGGGGAGCTGTCCCACAAACGGGATGGACGCAGGAGGCACGCACGCGCCCGTCTTCCTCAACGCCTCCGCCCGATGAGTTGCGCGCCCTGGTCCTCGCGGCGCCGCATCCTGCCCTGAGCCAGGCCGCGGAAGCGGATCGCATGATCGACACCGCCCGAAAGGCGCGATTCAATGCGATCGTTGTTCCCGCGCGTGTTTTGGCCGATGCCTATTATAAATCCCAGACCGAGCCGGCCGCGTCGGGCATTTCGCCCCGCCTTCCCGATCCTCTTCGCTATATCCTCGACAAAGCGCATGAAAAACCGCCCGCCTCCGAAGAGGGAGCGCAGGAGTTGAAGGTGCTTGTCACGTTCGAAACGCTTCGCGCTCACTCGCGCGCGATCAGCGCGCTTCCCCAGGCCGGTTCCATTCTCCACCGCCACCCGAACTGGGTGACGCTCAACGCCGATAACAAAGCGGTGGACAAAGAGGGTTATCTCTCGCTTGATCCGGCCATGCCTGCCGTTCAGGAATATCTCCAAGCGGTCCTTGCCGAACTCCTGAAAGACTATAACGTGGATGGCGTGATCCTCGAAGGGCTTCGCTATCCCGAAAGCAACGCGGAATGGGGATACCATCCCGAGGCATTGCGGCTTTATTACGCCAAAGTGGGCGGTTTGCCCGAACGTCCGGCACCGGGCGATCCCAAATGGGTGGCATTTCGCAAAGAACGCCTGGCCACGCTGGTCAAGGGCTTGACGGACACGGCGCGCCAAACACGCCCCGAGTGCCAGGTGTTTGTTGGGGCGGAGGTAATTGATCCGGCCCCCGTCAATGCCGAGGCGTGGCCCAGTCATCCTGTTGCTGCCGGGATGCTTCAGGATTGGGTGGCCTGGGGGCGCGAGGGAATTCCGGATTGGATTTTGCTCAAAAATTTCCAGCGGGAATTTCAGCAAGGCGATGACTACCGCGCATGGATAGTATTTGTGCGCCAGGCCGCAATGAAATCCAAAGTGGCTGGCGGCGTCGCGGGCGGACTCAATTTCAGCATGGATGTGACGAATCAAATTCAACGCGTGCAGGCCGCGAGGATTCCTGGCATTGTTCTTTACGATTACCGCCGCCCGACGATGGAAGACCGCGACTTTTTATTCTCGCGGCTTCGAGATTCGGTTTTCACGGGGAACCGTCCGCTGATCGGGCTTCTGGATGCGCCTCGAAAGCGCCCAACGGCGGCTTCGCAAACACCGACAACCGCAACGCTCGCTTCCGGCGCTGTGACGACCGGCACGCTTGCCCCGGCGGCGCCCGCAGCCCCCGTCATGGATACCACAACGACGCTTCTCTTGCGCGAGCGCTTCCATCGCGCTCAGGCCACGCCTCCGCCCACGCCGACTCCGCTTCCTGTTACTCCAACGCCGAGCCGCCTTTTGCAGGTCCAGCCTTCCGCCCCCAAAGTGTATGTCAATTATCGCCTGGATGACGGCACAAGTTTCCGCGGACGCTTCCTATTGGAAGTCAATGGCATGGCCACGTTTGAGACAGAAGAAGGAATGCAGGTGAAGATTCCCAAGGCGCGCGTGGTCTCGCCGCCGCTGCCCTGAGGGGAGTTGCGAGTTGTGGGTTGTGAGTTGTGAGTGAAGAAGTGGGCAGGGATTAGTGGGTTGTGAGTTGTGAGTGAAAAAGTTTTCAGTGATTAGTGGGCAGAGGTCAGTTTTTTTAAACTCAATACGGGGGCGTGGTTTTTCCAAAGTCCCCTAGGTCCTTTTTTTCCTTTGGGATCGCGAGGCTCCGCACTCGCGATCTTATGCCATTTTCCTTTGATTCTGTTCCTAATCGCCTGTCAC
>CAYUNT010000116.1:0-14375 GCA_964446285.1 uncultured Candidatus Sumerlaeota bacterium
GATATATGCAATAATCCTAAACCAAAGGGGCACCATGTTCCTGTTGCTCCCGGCACATCCGGCGGAAAACAGATAAATAACGGAATGCGGGCAGGCGCTCGACCGGCGGCGAATCTGATTTTTCCGGGGCGAATCAGCCGCGCCGCGCGCCGCGGAAAGGACCTCAGTTGACTCTCGTTCGGCGGCGAGATACGCACTGGATTCGCTTTGTGGAGGATTGGTTTCCTTGACTCTTTCGACCTCGAATCCGCCTGTGACCCTTTCATCTGATATTATAGGTTCCGCCGAGGCGGTGCCCGTACGTCCCGCGCCCGGATGTCAGATTCATCTGCTCGCGACCTGCCTGTGCGATGCCTTTTATCCCGGCGCGGCAATGGCGGCGGCGGAGTGCATCGAGGCTGTGGCGGGATTTCGCGTGGTCTTCGACGAACGCCAAACCTGTTGCGGGCAGCCTGCGTTCAACAGCGGCGACTGGCAAGCGGCCCGCATGGTGGCGCGCCATACGCTCAAGGTCTTCCGCGGCGCGAAATGCGTTGTCGTGCCATCGGGTTCGTGCGCGGCGATGATCCGCCGCATGTATCCGAGGCTGTTCGAGGGTGAGCCGGATTGTGAAGAGGCCCGGGCGCTCGCCGCGCGCACTTGGGAATTCACGGAGTTCCTTGTGCGCGGGGCGGGCATCGAGCGCTGGCCGGGCCGCTGCAAGCGAACCGTGGCGTATCACCGCTCGTGCCATACGCGCGAGCTGGGCGCCGGCGCGCTGGCGGAGAATTTGCTGCGCACCATCGACGGTCTCGATTTGCGCGAAATCCCCGCGCCCGAGCAATGCTGCGGATTTGGCGGGACGTTTGCCGTGGCGTTTCCGTGGACAAGCCGCGAGATTGGGCGCGCTAAATTGGAGGCCTTCGCGGCGGCCGGCGCGCACGAGATTATTTCGGGCGACATGGGATGCCTGATGCACCTCGACGGCTTGCGGCGGCGCATGGCGAAAGACGGCGAAGGCGAGGGCGAGTGGGGGAGCAAACCCGGACGGAAGGAGGCGCTAACCATGCCTTTCCGCCACATCGCGGAGGTTTTGTGCGAATCTTGGCAAAACCGAAAGGGAGAATCAGCCAAGTAATTATGCATGTTCTTTCAGGCAATTAGCCCACAAATTCGATTGGCCCCATAGGTCTCATTCGTCTCATAAGTCCCATCGGTCCCATTTTCGCGATCCATTGGCCAGCATTCGGTGTCGTATGAATTCCACTTCTTCAGAAAATCCTTCCGCCAAGCCGCCGATGTCGTTCGAAGCCGCCGGGCGCGGCCAGCCGCATGAGGCGCGCGAGGCCGTGGCGGATGCGGCTCGGCGCAAAGTCGTCCAGCGCGCCCAGCGCATCGCGGAACGTCTGCATGATCCGCAAGGCGTTCGGCGGTTGGCGGAAGAAGTGCGCGCGCGGGCAACGATCCGCCTGGACGATCTTCTCCCGCTGGCGGAAAAGCGGCTTGCCGACAACGGAATCCATGTGCATCGCGCCGCGTCGAGCGAGGACGCCTGCCGTCTGATCGCGTCGATTTGCCGCCGCGCCGGGGCGAGCGTGATTTCCAAATCGAAAAGCATGGTTACAGAGGAAATTGCCCTCAACGCCCACCTGGAGCGCGAGGGATTTCGCCCGGTCGAGACGGACCTTGGCGAGTTTGTTGTGCAGATCGACCACGACCGCCCGACGCATATCGTGACGCCGATCATCCACAAAAACCGCCGCCAGGTGGCCAAATCCTTCGAGCGCGAGGGTCTGGGTCCCTACACGGAAGACCCCGAGGCGCTGACGATGCAGGCGCGCGCGCACCTGCGCCAGGTGTTTCAACAGGCCGAGGTGGGAATCACCGGCGCGAATTTCGTCGTGGCGGAAACCGGACGGTTTGTCATCGTCACAAACGAAGGCAATGGCCGGTTTTGCGCCACCGCGCCGCGCGTGCATATCGCCATCACTGGCATCGAGAAGATCGTCGAACACGAGGCGGATTTGGCGCCGCTGCTCAAACTCCTCGCGCGCTCCTCGACAGGCATGGACCTTACTGTCTATACGCATTTCGTTTCCGGGCCGCGCCGCGCGGGCGACCCGGACGGACCCGAGGAAGTGCACCTGATCTTTCTCGACAATGGCCGGTCGCGCGTGGCCGCCGGGCCGTATCGCGAAATGCTTCGGTGCATCCGGTGCGGCGCGTGCCTGAATGTGTGCCCGGTGTATCGGCAAGTGACGGGGCATGCTTACGGAGGCGTGTATTCCGGGCCGATGGGCGCGGTGCTTTCGCCGCTGCTTGGGGGTGAGGTCACACTGCGCGAGCGCGCAGAGTTGCCGTTTGCCTCGTCGCTCTGCGGTGCGTGCGAAGAAGTCTGCCCCGTGCGCATTCCGATTCCGCGATTGTTGCTGGGGCTGCGAGCGGAATTGCAGGCGCAAGGCCGGAAACCCGAAGGCACGCCACCGTTCGGCGCGTGGGCGCGAATGGCATCACATCCGCTGGCGTGGCGGGCGACGCTTGCGGCCGGGCGCGTCGCAAAGTGGCATGGGGCGGGCCTGCTGCCTGGGAATCCACTGGGAAGATGGTCGGGCGAACGCGAGTTGCCCGAGTGGCCCGCGGCGAAGGAAACCTTTCGCGCGCAATGGCGGCGGCGAAAAACCGCCAATGAAAAACTCTCTGGCAGTATGGATCAATTTAGCTTTTCTGCATTATCAGACAAGTCAGACAAGTCGGACAGGTCAGGCAAATTGTGCGAGGCAAGCGAAGCGGACGCTTGCCGCGAATCGGATAGGGAAAGCGTTATCCGCCAACTCCAGTCCGCGCCCCCCGCCGAATTATGGAAAGAATTCGCTTGTCGCATCGAGCAATTGGGCGGGCGCGCGATTTTGTGCGAATCGTCCGCAGATGCGCGGGCATGGCTTCTGGCCCTTGCCGCTGAACGCAAATTACGGCGCGTTATTTCAGACATGGAGGCAATTCGCCTTTTGAATTGGGACAATGGCGACGCCGAATCCGCTTGTCTCGACATCGCCGCTCCAGGGGATCGCGCCGCGGCCTTCGAGGCGGAAATCGGCCTCACAACATGCGATTTGGCAATCGCCGAAACCGGAACGGTCGTGCTGCGATCCAATTCCGAACGCGCGCGCCTGGCCAGCCTCGCCCCTCCAATTCATGTCGCCATTCTGCCCTTGCCGCGCCTTGTGGCCGACATATTCGATGCCATTAATCCTCAATCGCAGCGCAGCAAATCGAAGTCCGCCTCCGCACCTCATCTTTCTCCTCCCGCTGGCGAAGTCTGGATCACCGGCTCCAGCCGCACCGCCGACATCGAAGGCATCATCGTCCATGGCGTCCACGGCCCGCGCGAACTCATTATTCTGGGCATCCCAGCGGCAGTGGACGAATAACGCAACAGCGAGGCAACGGATGCCGATTGACATCGAGCGCTTCTTTGCTACGGCAAATAGCGCACGCGGCGCGATATTGCGCCATTCTCGATATTCCTCTCCGGACGCCCCAAAAGAGAATAGCAGAAAGTCCAATGCCAAAAAGCAAATCCAGCCGGTCAAAAAGTCAGCCCATTCCGATTACTCCCTGCGAGAGGCCGTTGGTGCTGGCGTCGAAATCGCCGCGGCGGCAGGAATTGCTGCGGCTGATGGGATTTGCGTTTGAGGTGATGGAAAGCGGGGTGGATGAGTCGGCAATTCAGGCGGATCATCCGAGGACTTTTGCATTGCGGGCGGCCTTCGCGAAGGCGCGCGAGGTGGCAAGGCGCGCGCCCGAGCCGGCGCTGGTGATCGCGGCGGATACTGTGGTTTCGCTGGAGATGCGCCTGTTTGGCAAACCGCGTTCGGCGGAGGAGGCCCGGTCGATGTTGCGTTCGCTTTCCGGCCGCACGCATATCGTCACAACCGCAGTGGCTATTGCGGAAGCGGGGCGCCCGTCAGTTCTTCTCGACAGCGAGGAAACGCGCGTCCACTTCAGGCCGCTCGATGAGCAAACCATAAATTCTTACATCAAAACTGGCGAGCCATTCGACAAAGCCGGAGCGTATGGCATTCAGGGACACGGCGGCGCGCTTGTGGATTCCATCGAGGGCGATTACTACAATGTGGTGGGATTTCCCTGCGAATTGTTCGTGAAAATGCTCGGACAATTCATTGACACGCGCGGCCACAAAGCCCCGCCCGTGCGATGGAAGCCTTCCGTCAACGGCAATTCGGAGTAAAAGACTCGGTCATTGAGCTTTGGGGCGGGGGAGAATTTCGCTGACATACACGCCGCCGGATTCGGGCCAGCGGCGGTGCAAGCGGGGGGATTTCATCAGGTCCTGAAACCGATCCCACTCCGCGGCAGTGAAACGCGGGCGGAAATATCGCGCCATATACATCCTTAACTCCGTGTGATTTATAAGGACATATCTGCATTTTTCCGCAAGCAGGCCGTCGAGAAGCGAATCGGCATCGGCGCTATTCTGGATGCGCCGCAGGACGATCGGGACGTCGAACCAATCGCTTGCAAGAATTGGAATGTAACTGGGATAGCCTCGGAATTCGCCGATATACATTGCTTTTTCGCCCGGCCGCGCATGGAGGCCAAGCCATTCCACGCATGGATAGTAGTTCAGCGCGGAACGCAGATAATCGGCGTGTGACACAAATCCCAATGCCGCCGGAATCGGACGGGGATTTTGTTCTGTGGCGATGTAGCGAGCGGTCCAGTATGTTCCCCATGCCGAGGCGAAGAGCATGGCAAAGAGCATGGAAAAGCCAAGCGCTGGCATGGAATTGCGAGAAATGCGTCCATGCGCGCCGCGCATCCATGAGGCGATCATTGCGCCGCCGCAGGCCGCCGCAAGCGCCCAGACGATCAGCAGAAACCGATTGCTCGGATACGCGCTGAAAAACACAACGAAGCAAAACAAGGCAAATGCCGTCACCAGGCGCGTAGCATTCCGAGAACGTGCGGCGTCTGATGAGTCGGCGGCGTTTTGTTCATGGGCGACGTTGTCTTCCTTCTGCTCTTCGGTTGCGTCTTCGTCGGAGGCGCGACGCTTTTGCGTTCGCCAGCGCGAGGCAGCCCAGGCGAAAACCCAAGGAAACAAAAGCAAATATCCCGGGCCGGGATTCTGCGATTCATATTGGCTCCAATAGAAGGCAGTGTCGAAAGGCGACAGGGCGAAATCCAGCGTTCGGAAAGCAATGCGGCGCACGGGAGCGGGCGCATGGAGCAACGCGCGCGAAAGGACAACTTCAATTAGTCCGGATGATTCATCCACTCGCCCGGTGCGCGCGATTCCTTTTTCGGATTTCTTTGCGTTGTAGAACGCGGCGGATTCATTGGTCCATTCGCCGCCGCCGAAAATGCCGTGTGCAAATGGATAGACAGGATTCCCTGTTAGAATCACATTTTTCGCAAACCACGGTCCAGAGCACAATGCCCCGGCGAGGGCGAAGGCAGCGAATTGACGCAAGCGGTCGCGGCGGCTGGTGGCTGCCTTGCCCCATGCCTGCATCCGCATGGGATCATGGGCCTGTCTTCGTGCGAAGATCACAATGGCCGTAACAAAAGCCGCGGGGGCGAGGCAGGTGTATTTGGTGGCCACTGCCGCGCCGCAGAAAAATCCCGCCGCAATAACGTCGGGGGTTCGCTGTGCGTTGCCGCGCAGCCCGCTGGCATTGAGCCAGCGTTCGAGCGCCCAGAGTGCCGCGAGCAAATACGCCGTGGTTCCCATATCCACAAACGACCAACCGGCAACAATGGCCGCAACCGGGGTCGAAAGAAATAGCGCCGCGGCCAGCCATCGAGCCAGCGATTGCGCCGCCGGGGTGCGGTTCGAGGTCATGCGGGCTGCGAGCGAACCGGCCAGAACAGCGGCAAGAGGCAAGTGAATCCAGTGCAGAAGTTTCGCCGCGACGTCATTCGCCACGCCCAAACCCAGCGTGAATAACATCTCGATCAGAAAAGGGAAATTGGTGAATGCACTGTTTGGAATATAATGAATGCGTCCGTTGCGCAGATATTCCTGAGGCCCGAACAAGTGATAGCGCAGCCCATCGGATTCCACGGCGGGCGCCAGCGCGGCAAGAAGCGATACGGCCAGGGCAAGCGCGGCAAGGATTTTGCAGATAAGTATTATGCAATTGGCGCAAGGGAAATGGGGCATGTGCGGCGGATAGAAAGAATCGGACGGATGCGGATAGCGATATTCCAGGGACTGTTTCCGGCCTACTCTTTTACATATCAGAGGAATATATTGTTCGAGTCCGAGTGCGGCCAGTAGGAGTCCGGGAGCAAGTGAAAGCGCAAGCCATAGGCGCGACAATGCGCCCAGGCATCCCAGCGCAAAAACCAGCATGGCGAGAATAGCCAGCCCGCCCAACGCCGCCACGGCATGTTCGTCCGCCGTGGAATCCTTTGCGTTTCTGGCACTGTTTCCGCTTTCGCGCGGCCACAGGCCTGTCCATTTGCCTGCAGCGCGTCCAAGCCCCCAGGCGGAAATCAAGCACAGCGCGGCAAATCCAAGGGCGGCGGCTTGTTCCCGCGGAAATTGCCATTCGATGGACGTTTCTCCCTCTGCGGCCCTTCTTGCCGATGTCCATCCTTCCGACGCTTTGCTCCATTGATAGAATCGCGGCGGATAGCCGGAAAGATACAGCGCGATCATTCCGGCCACCCAGGCCCATCCAAGCACGGCCAGCGCGCGCCTCATCGAGGCGGAATGGCCAAGCGCTTCCGGCGATTTGGGAGCCTTGAAATCGTCGCGGGCGGAATCACTCATTATCGCCCAGGAGCGAAGGAAATTGCGTATCAATCGGCGGCCTTGGGCGGCGCTTCGGACGCGCGAGGCGTTCTTCCGCCTTGGCCGCCCGCAATTCCGCATCCTCAAGCGCCATCTCTGTTTTCTCCAGAACCACCTGCAATTGCGCCAGGCGCGCCGTCAGGTCCTCGATGCGGAATCGGTAAGCCTCTCGCTGCCTTGACGCTTGGCCCAGCTCCTCTTGCAGGCGCGCGATTTCCTGGCCCGCGTCGCGCAGATTTTGGCGTGCGGCCGCGCCCTTGGTGGGCAGCGGTTGCGAAGGCGCCAGCGCGCCAGGCATAATGGGAGTTCCGCCATCCGCCACGGCCTCGAGCAGCGAAATCGGCTTGGGCGTGGCTTCCGAACTGGGCGGCGTTTCGATCAGGCACGGATTCGACCAGCCGCCCCAGATTTCCTCGCCCGCGCCAAGGTTTTCAAGGTCGTGGTTGTCCATCTGCACCTGCAGCACCAGGCGGAACGGCCCCGGCGAAATGTCGCGCAGCGGAAAGAGATAATCGTGCCAGCGCCGCGCGTCCGGATCGAAAGCGGGCAGCAAATGCTTGCGAAACAGGCGAATGGTCCGGCTCCCCTGCGTCAGTTTCAGGCTGAACTGAATCGGATACGCGCAGCGCAATCCCCGCAGCGTAGGTTCCGCCGTGATTCCAAAAGCGAATGCGGAATTGGGGCGCGCATCGAGGTCGAATACAATTTCCGACGGCGCGCGCAACGCCAGCGCCTCTCGTGGGATGCGATTGCGCCGCCACGTGGCGATGCGCACCGCCCGCCGCCAGGGCGAACGCAGTTTTCCCTCGGCGAAGCGCTCGATCAAATCCGCATACACAGGCGGCGATGCATGGCGGCGGTGCGCCTTCAGCACGCCATCGAGCAGCGCCAGGCGGTCGTAGGCGCGCGAGATGTCTTGCTGGCTCAGGCTCGGCAGGCGCAAGACGCTCACATCCGGATCGACCACCTGCGGAGTCCGCTCGTTCATTTCGATTTTTTCGCGGGCGATGGTTTCGCCCACTGGCGAACCCGGGACCGGAACCAAAATGCGCGTGCGGATTTCTATCGGGTCAAGGCTGTGGTTGAGTTCTACGGTGGCGTCGAGCAGCGCCGGAGTTTCGTGCGGCAGGCCGAGCAGATTCGTCGTAATCATTTCGATGCCGCGCTCGTCCAGCAGCTGGCGAAATTGCAGCAAGGCCGAATTTCCGAGGTTGCGGTTGGCGATCGTGCGGCGGAAGTGATCGTCGCCCACTTCGATGCCGAGCACAACGCGGTCGCATCCTGCCTCGTGGAGCAAATCGAGCACGGCGGGCTTGGCCAGTTCGAGCGCCGTGGTGACCGTGAATGGGCGGCGCACCTCATCGGCCCATCCAGCGGAAAAATCGCGCAGCCAGGATTCTTCCCACGGGAACATGGAATCCACAAAGACAAAGCGCTCAGGATCGAAAGCGCCGGCCAATTGCGCGCCTTCCTCGACGACGGCCTGCGGGTTTCGCGCACGATGTGCCGCAGGCGCCGCGCCTCCCGCGCCGCCCTGTCCTCCCCCTCCGCCCTGGCCGCCCGGTCCAGACGTTTGCATCATTGCGTAAAGCGGTTCGTGGCAAAAGGCGCAGCGGAACGGACATCCGCGGCTTGCGCCTATGGGCATTTCGCCGCCATTTAGCGAAAGGACATCGCGATACGGGAACAGATCGCGGGCGGGCGCGGGCAGCTGTTCCGCGGGAAAAGGCGGGCGCGGCGGAACGACTGTGGCCCCAGATGTTGGGTTGCGCAGAATCATTCCAGCAAGATTTGTGTAACTCCCGCCGCCTGCCAGCGCCGCCGCAAATTCATCCAGCGCAGGCTCCCATTCCGCGGCGATGGCTGCGTCCAAAACCCTGCTGACAACGGCCTTTTCCGCGTGAAAGGACGCCCAGGTTCCGCATCCGGCCACGAGGGCTTGCGGGCGCAGCGCGCGAAATTGCTGAAGGAAATCCAGCGCGAAACCTTCCTGATCCAGAGCGATCATGGCCACCAGCAGGTTGGGTTCCGCGGCGGCCGCGCGGCGCAAAATATCCTGCGTCTGGCGAGGCGATTTCAGGTAGGCGCTTTCGACCTTCCATCCTCGCGCCCTCAGCATGGCCGCGGCTGTTCCGATTTCCAGCCAATCGGGAAAACGGTATTCCGAGCAAACCTCAGGATAAAAAAAGACGGCCTTCATGGTCATGCGAGGGCGCCTCCCGCCGTGGAATTCAAACGGATTGGGTATTTACGCCTTCTTCCTGCAGAATGTCGCGATTGGCGGTCACATACAGCCAGCCGGACAAAAAGGTGAAAAGGATGCATATCCAGGCCAGAATCCATAGGATGGAACTGAAAATTATGTCTGCGAACCCATAGCGGACCAGCGGCACGTCCCATACTCCCGCCGCGCGCGCGAAATCCCGGGCGGCCAGAAAGGTGATAGCCGTGATGATCGTAGCCATTTGCCACCCGGTTTTGTGTTTTCCCCAGCGAATCGAATGAATCACGCGCCCCTGCACCGCCGCGAGCGAGCGCAAGCCTGTGATAAGAAACTCGCGAAACAAGATCACCACCACTACCCATCCAGGATACACGCGCAAATCCACAAAGGCCACAAAAGCCGAGCAAACCAGCAATTTGTCCGCCAGCGGATCAAGCAGTTTGCCAAGATTGCTCACCTGATTGCGTTCGCGCGCCAGCTTGCCGTCGTAATAATCGGTGATTGTTGCTCCGATCATCAGGATCAGCGCAGCCGTCCGGAATCCGCCAATAACCCATTCTCCGGAGGCCGGAAAGACCTGGTCGAACAACAGGCAAAATAAAAACCCAGGAACGATCAGGATTCGAAGAAGGCTAAGCTGGTTGGGGAGTGTCATGGAGAGACTATATGGGCATAACGAGAGTATGATGCGGCATGACCGCCCGTATGCCAAAATCCATATAACATTCGCCGCGCGGCGCGGCGGAAAAACCGTTGAAACGGTTCTCGAAGACAGTCCGCCGCTTCGAGTTCCCCGCGATAAATCGCGGAGCGAATGATAAAAGAGTCCTCAACTGCCTTGGCAGCGTCAACTTGAACAGCAGGTGCATATCGGTTTTCTGCAGGTTTTCCAGCTTGGTTTGAAAGGGGTGGATGAAAAGGCCGGCGCTGAAAGCGCCGAAGGAAACAGCCCAAGGCAAGCAAAGCGCCGCCCTGGGTTGTCGCGCCCCCGCAAATTCCCAAGCCCTGAATAGGGCGCAAGGAGCACCGCGCGGAGGAATCCCGCCGTGCACGGATGAGTTCCTTTCAGCCCTTCAGGCTGAGGGGATTCTTCTTGCTATTCCCAGGGCGCCGCTCCGCTTGCCCTGGGCTTTTTCCTTTTCGCGCCTTTGGCGCTCTTTTTCGCACACCTCAAGAATCTGCACAAAAGTAATAGGCGCCCCTTGAACAGCTCCTGCCTTGCGAACCTATTGATTTCTGCCAAGGAGGCGGCGGATGTTTTGCTGAATGTCCTCCGAGATTTTCGGCAGCCTGGACGTAATGCGTTCGATAATCGCATCCACCTCGGCCAGATAATTGGCCAAGTGTCCCGTTTCGGCGTTTTCAGCAGGCGAAGGCGAAGTCAAATCCAGGCGCAAAAGCAGATTGCGAATCAAAGCGGCGGATTCGCGTTCGCGCTCGTTGAGCAGGGCCAGTTGGCGCCGCAATTGGAGGACTTGGTCGAGACTGCGCGACAATTCCTCATCCAGCCGCATGAGATCGTATTCGTCCAAAGGCCGCTGGGACGCCGAAGCTATATCGCCCGCGGGCGGCAGCGGGCCTTCCATCTGGCGCGCAAGAATCGAAGTCTGGGTGTGGAGCCGGGAGGTCAGCGCCAGAAGCTCTTGCGCCATCCGGTCCGTGGACTTCCTTGGAGGCAGTTGCGGGACAGGCGGCTCCGCGGACGGGACGCTTTCTAAAACGGATGAGGGGGAAAGTTTTTCTGTTTCAGGTTCATCGGGAATTGGCTTTTCCACTTCTTGAGCGGCCACGCTCGCTCGCGCTTCTGTTGCGGACAGGACTTCTTCGACAGCTGCCGCCGAGGGTTCCACCTTGGCTTCTTCGCCGGGCGGAACAGCCTCTTGCGCCCCTGCCGCAGTTGCCGGGGACGCAGCGCCTGCAGCCGCCTCTTCCGCCATTTCTCTTCGAAGGGCTTCTGCAACGTCCTCAGGCGGCGTTTCCTCGACTGTGGCAATGTCTTCAGAGGACAATGACTTCGCTGGCTTGGCCTGTGCGACTGCCGGTTCGAGGGGGACTCCGCCTTCCGCCTGTTCCGCAGGCTCAACTTCCTCTGAAGGCGCCGCCTCGGCAGACCTGGCGGCGGCCATCGCCTCCAGTTCCTCGGCCGTTGGCGACAGCATGGCGATAGGGGTTTCGGGCGCGGAGGGCATCGGCACGGCCTCCGCCAATGCGACTTCCCCCCGAGAAGTCTCCTGGTCCGACATTGACAAGACAGGCGGCGGCGCTTCAGCGACTTCTTCCGCGCGCAAGGCCTTGGCCGCCTGAAATGCGTCTGGCGGAAGATTGGCCAGAAAGTCCTCTGGAAGATCGGTCAGCGTAACGACCGGCCCTGTGGCCTTGATGGCCGATTGCGCTGCCACGAGCAGCAGTTCCTCGGCGTTTCCCGGCCAGCTGTAACCGCGCAGCAATGCCAGAACACGCCGGTCCACGGATTCAGCGAGGCTCTGACCCGTTTCTCGGGCGCGTTGAAGGGCAAATCGCACAAGCGCCGGGATATCCTCGCGCCGCTCGCGAAGCGGCGGAATGTCAATGTGGGCTGTCGAAAGCAAATCCCGCAACTCGGGAAGCAGGTGCGAAGCCTCGCACAACGTCTCCAGGTCCATCGGGGTCGTAAGGATCAGGCGCACATCCGCCTGCACATCTTCCCCCGAAAGCGGATCGGTAAAAGCCTTGTCGAGCGCCATCTCGAGGATGGTGTATTGCATCTCGACCGGGAATTCGCGCACGAGGTTGAGGAAAAGCGTTCCCCCCTCGCATTTTCGTATTTGGCTGGAGAAATCCGGCGGAAGTTTCCAATTGGCGGTGATGCGCAGAAACTGCCGCGAGGCGCGCGGACTGATTTGATGAATCATCCGGGCAGCCAGCGCGCGTTCCGTTCCTGCCTCGCCCGTAAGGAAAATAATACCCTCATCACTCAATGCCAGATTGGCGATCCGGGCATTGATTTCCCGCATCACCCGGGAAATCCCGGGCAATCCTCCCGTAAAAAGGGCGCTGGCTTCGCTCATGCCTGTTCCAGGCGGCGTATGCCCCAGTCTCTGGCTGTTCTCCGTCCGCGCCTGAAATCCTGGAAGGAAACGATCAGAAAATCTTCCTCTGGATTTCAACTTACAAGATCAGGCGGGCGGCAGCCCGTGGCATCCTTTCTGTTGCTAGGGCAGCCCCCCGCCGGGGTCAAGACGTTTCCCGCGCAATTCACGCAGCCAAAGACATTTGCGCACGATTTAGCCCAAAAAAGAACCGGGGCCATCCGCGCGCGGCGGACGGCCCCGGTGATTTAGCAAAAAAGAGCTGAGGCAAAACGCGGGCAAAACCGCGCGCGCCGCGAGGCTCTTAGTCAACCATGAAGAAATCGACCGTTACCGGAACGGTGCTGAAGGCGGTTGTGCTGAAGGTGTAGGGCACTGTGTCGCTGTAAGTCCAGTTAGCGGAATTGAACACGTCCGTGCGAACGGCGGCGGGAGTGGTTTGCCCGCGCGCGCCCGTGTATGCATAGTTGTCGAAGTGAGCGACGGAAAATGCCGTGGAGCCATCGGTGAGGCCGCTGGGAAGAGCGGAATTGTTTGAGGTTGTGCAATCCGCATCCCAACCCGCTGTGCTATTGTTGTCCATGGCCGTTATGAAGGTTGGCGTGGCGGCTGCGCCTTGGAAAACCAGAAGCTGATCTCCGCCAACCGCGAAGTTCACGCCGCTGGCACCGCAGCCATAGGTGTCATTACGGACATAGGCGCCTGATGTGGCGCCGGTGTCGTTATAGTAGGTAAGAATTGTGCCAGCGGGAATGTCCGAGGGCGCTGTCCATACCAGGCAGCCTTCGTTGGCTCGGAATCCACCAGCGGCATACCAGCCTGAATCGGTGAAAACCACTTCTGTGCCGGATCCCAATGCAACGAGCGGTGTCCAGGCGAAGCCTTTGGTGCCTGAGTCATGATTCATGCCGAGGATAACGATGTCGCCCGCGGCCAGCGTAGTGGGCGCGGCCTGGGCTGTGGCGGCGAAGAGCGCCACAAGCGCCGTAAAAACGAAAACGCACGTGAATTTCGAACGCATGATTCCTGTCTCCCGGAATAAAGTTTATGGGGCCGACTTGGCCTCCAGTCCTCCCCTTTGGCGCGAATGCGCAGCCATTGCTTTCTCCGGATGCCTGATCCGGCGCTGCTTGCGCGCCATCTCCGTGTGTAAAATCCGCCGCTTTGATCAGAAACTGCAAAAGGCAGCCGACTTAAGAACCTCCTGCGCAAAACTCCAGCAAATGACCCGTCCGGCTGGAATTTGTCCTGCCCTTAGGAGTTGCTGCCTCGCTGGGGGAGCGGCGCTCCAACTTGCCCGAGCCAGCGGGTGGGCGCGTCTTTATACGTTTCCTCCTTTCCTCCGATCTTGAATTCGAAACTGGGTGGAAAGTTCAAGCACGGCAGAGACCGAAATGGATCGGAAAAGGATCAAACTTCTCTGGTGAAAAAGAGCGAACTCCTAAGTGGACCGTGAATCAAGTCATCTTTTCCCTAGGGGTCTCTCATGCCCACTTTGACCTTGCGCATCATAGCGAATCACACGCGCGGAGTCAGCACGACTGCCTAGGCGTTTCAGGTTGACCTAAAATGTGCGCCGAAGGGAAATCAAGTTTATGTTAAAGATTGCAGTTCAAGGACTCTGCGCCGAAAGTCCTTTTGCGAAAAAGGCTCCGGCGCAAATTGCCGGGTGCGGATGCGTGGACCATTGCCCCAATCCAGATTAAATAGTCATCCCCTCAGGCGGTGCATTGTTGCCTGAGGGGATGAACAAGCGTATTGTTTTCGCTAGGGGATTGCGAAGGCGCCTGGCGCGACAGAAGGGAAGAACGCTCGTCAGGCCCAGGCGGCGCTTATCCTTCCGATCCCAGAAGCTGAGCGAGCTGCGACTTCAGTTCGTCGGATTCTTTTACTTGCTGCTCGAGTTCTTCCACGCGCAGCTGCAACTCCGCCACTTTGTCGTCCATGCCCTTCTTTTCCTGCTCCATTTGCAAAATTTGCTTTTGCTGTTCCTCAATGACTTCTTCTTTCTCTTTCAGTTTTTTCTGAACCAGATCGAGGATATTGTCTTTGCTGATGGCCATGTGAGAGTTCCTCCTTGAGGATGTCCGCGAATCTTACGGTTGCACTGTCGTGAGCAGGCGGCGCAATGCCCTCGCCGAATTCAACTTCCGGATAGTCGTCCTTTGCATCGAGAGTCAAGACCCAATTGCATTTTTACGCGAAATCCAGCGGAGAATTCTGAATTAACTGGAGTGTAGTGTTTTTGAAGCAAAGAAGTGATAGGGAGGGGATGCCGTTT
>CAYUNT010000117.1:0-14330 GCA_964446285.1 uncultured Candidatus Sumerlaeota bacterium
CTTGCCCCGGCTTTTCGGGGTTCTCAGGATTTCCTTTTGCTGATTGGGTTTTCTGATGGTGGGCGGGGAGGGGATCGAACCCACGACCTCCGGCTTGTAAGGCCGACGCTCTAACCAACTGAGCTACCCGCCCACTAACGGCGATGCAATTAGGGAAGTTGTCTGGCCGCGCGCGCCCCTGGTATTATCAGAGAGGCCGAGATACGTCTTGGGAGAAGCGCATCCATTTGCGCGCCCGCCTGCGCCAGTTTCCCGGAGCGACATTGCAGGGGCGATGCGCCCGGGAAGTCAAGGAAGTTCGCGAAGGAGATATTGTCAAATGTTGTGGATGGGTAATGCCGGGGTTGGGGGCGCATTCGTCAAGCAACTGGGAAGTATAAGCGGTTGTTTCCACCTCCTTTGTCTTTGGATTCTCTATCTTCTTCGTCTTGGGAACTTGCGGCGGGTTCTCGCCTTCCTTCACGCCATTCATCCTAGAAAAAGCATTTCCAACCGCGAAAAACGCGAAAATAACGAAAAGGGGAATGATTTTCGCCAGAATTCGATTCACCCGATGGGTGAATCAAATTCTGAAGAAAAATCCTTCTGTTATGTTCCTTTTTGTGCCTTTCGTGGTCTCATCTGCCGTTTTATAGGATAAACGCCGCCATTTGATTGAGAATTTTTCCGCGCAGCTCAAACAATATCGTGCCATCGCCACGCGCTGCGAAAAAAACGCCCTCATCTTCCCTGGCGCAATCCACCTCGCCGCAACTCTTGTCTGGCTCAATTGACGACAGGCCCTAGATCAATTGCGCCGGGAAGAAAACCGAATCTATCGGGTCTTTGGCGTCCGGCCTTTGGCGCTGGAGCCTTCATCCTCTTCTCCTTGCGAAAGTTGATCCGAGAAGAGAATTGCTGATTCCAAGGCTTTGAAGGCGTCGCGTTTGAGAACCGCCTTGCTGAGGCGTTCGCGGACTTTCACGTTGGCTGGTTCCATCCCAAGGATGCGCTCGCATACGGAAACGCACATATTCAGTTCGCTTTTTTGGAAGAAAATCTCGCTCGCCTTGATGAGCTCATGGATTACGTCGTCGCGGCGGCCCATTTGCTCGTAAATGTCTGCCAGTTTGAGGCGGACCGTGGCATTTTGAGGATTGACCTGAAGAATATCGCGGTAATTGGCGATGACTTGTTCCAGGCCGGCTTCTTCTTCCTGCAAAGCGGGCAATTCCGGCTCCGCTGTTACTGGAGTTGGCGGTTCGGTTGCTTCTGCAAATACAGAGTCCAGCGCGGCCGAGAGCGCGGCTTCTCCCTCGGCCGGAGATGGCGTGGCGGGAGCGGCGGCTCTGGGCGGTTCCGGAACAGGAGTGCCCGGCAGCGCAGGGATAGGCGTTCCAGGATGCGCCGGCGTTCTGGAAGCGAGCATTCCCGCGGCCCGTGCTTGTGTATCCGCCAGTTTCTGGCGCGCGCGTTCGTTGGCCGGGTCAATCGACATCACATGCGAATAAATGCCAATCGCCTCATCGATCCGGTTGGCCCGCACCATGGCGTCGGCCATCAGAAGGTAATGATCCACTAAATCGGTTTCTGGACCGGTCTTGCGATACGCGGCAATATAGCGGCGGCGGGCTTCGATATGGTCGGGAGCCAGATTAAAGGCTTTTTGATAATGCTCCAGCGCCAGGGCTGTGTTTCCAGCATCCTCGCACAAGGCGCCTAAAGCCGCGTAGTCGTCCGCAAGCCCTTCCTGTTCTCCGAGTTGCTCGCGGGCGGCCACAAGGTAGTTCCAGGCGTTTTGGTTTTTCGGATCCAGGCGCGTAATGGAGCGGTATTCGTCGCGCGCCAGATCAAGCAGGCCGCGGCTCATATACACATCGGCCAGTTGCATCCGTTCCGCAACCTGCTCCTCGCGCGCGCCCTGCCGGTCGAGGATTTCGATGAGCTGGCCGCGAATGTCCACGTTCTGCGGATCGATATCGAGGATGAGGCGCAGCGTGCGGATGAGGCCCTGTATATTATCCTGGCGCTGATATGCCTGCACGACGATGCGAAGTTCGCGCAGCGCCATGCCGCGAGCGTTCAGGCGATTGTGAGCCTCGGCCAGACGCAGGCGCAGGCCGGTGTTGTCTTTTGCCGCCGCCAGCACTTTTTGCAAAAGCGTTACGATTTCCCTATTGTTTCCCTGCGCGGAATAGATGTCGCATAACGCTTCTGATTCGCGCTCCGCGCGCTTGGTTTCGCCCGCGCCGAGAAGGAATTTGATGAAGTCTTCCCGGTGGGCGGTATCTTGCGGGCTGATGGCCAGGGCCTTTTCAAAACACTGAATCGCCTGGTCCGGATCCCCGTGGCGAATATGGACATGGGCCAGCTTGATGTAGTCGTCCACCAAGTCTTGTTCCGGCCCGAATTGCAGGTAGGTCTCGATGTAGGCGACGCGCGCGCGGGTATCGTCGGGGCGGACCTCCAGAATGCGGCGCTGGATGCCGACGGCCTTGTCCAATTCGCCGCGGTCGGAGTAAAGCGCCCCCAGTTTGCGCATTTCCTCGATGGCCGATCCGGTTTGATTGTGGCCTTGGAGGGCTTCCACCAGGCGCTGGCGCGGGTCGGGTTCGGACGGCTGGAATTCGATCATCCGGTGCAGGCAAACGATGGCTCGTTCCGTCTGGCCTGTTTGGGAGAACAGTTCGGCGAGGTCGGAGTAAGTTTCATACGCGCCCGCCACATCGCCTTGGGCCACTTGCGCTTCGACGAGCAATTCCTTCGCCTCGATGGTGCGCGGCTTGATCTCCAGCGCGCGGCGCGCGTAGGCCACCACTCCATTCGGGTCTTGTTCCTGGAATTTCAGCCGCGCCAGCTCGACAAATTGCAGGGCGGCCAGTTCGGGAATTCCATGATCCAGATAGAGTGTGGCGATTTTTTCGCGAAGTTGTTCGTCCTTGGGCGTTTGGATGATGAGCGCATCGAGGGTTCCGCGCGCATCGGCAACGAGGCCCTGGGCCAGATACAGCCGCGCAATCTCGTAAAACTCGAGCCGCGCGCTTTTGTGATTCCCCTGCCGGACGTATATTTCCGCCAGATTTCTGCGGATTTCGCCATCGTCCGGACTGCAATCGCGCGCGCATTCCATGGCGTGCGTTGCGCGCTGTATATCGCCGCGGACCAGCGCCGCCTCCGCGATGCGAAGATATTGATTCGTGGCTTCGTCGAGCCGCCCCGTGTCCACATGCAATTGCGCCAGGCGTTCGAGCAAAACGATGTTGTGCGGATCCAGTTGCAGACCGGCTTCGAGGATTTCCCTGACTTGTTGAATTTCTCCGGCGCGCGAGTAGTGTTCGAGGAGCCAGTTCACCTCGGCCAGGGCGAGCGGAATTTCGTTGCGCGACACGTAAAGGCGCAGGAGCCGCGTGTGCGCATCGAGCGAAGCGGAATTAAGATTGAGAATGTCCCGGCATCGCGAGATGGCGCGCGCGATATCGTCTTGCGCTTCGTAAGTGTCCGCCAAAATCAGGAATTGATCGATGGCGCGATCGTTTTCACCCGCAGATTTCAGCAGCAGGCAATAGCGCTCGCGCTCATCGATACGCTGGGGCGCCAAGTCCAAAAGATCAGCGAGCGTGGCGGCGGCTTCGGCGGGTTCCTCGCGTCCTTGATGAAGCGTGGCGGCGGCGGAAAGGTCCTCCACAGCCTCTTCGTTTTTGCCTGTGGCGGCCAGAATGCGCGCGCGGGCGCGGCGCGGCGCGGGATCATCCGAATCGAATTCCGTCCATTTCCCGCAGGCTTCAAAAGCCGCATCCAGGTTTCCGGCTGTTTCGCAAACCTCCACCAAGCGGGCCAGGCGCTGCCCGGTTTGCGAATCCTTCGTTCGCGCCGAAAGATACGCCAAGCGCTGCAAATTCGCGATGTCCGAAGGATTTACCGCCTCGATCTTTTGCATTTTCTCGATGGCGGCGTAAAGATCGCCGTGGGCTTCGTAAAGGCTGGCAAGGTTGGACCAGACATCCGCCGCTTCGCGGGCCTGTCCGCTTTGTTCGAGCAGCGAGCCAAGCGTTTCCCATCCCTCGATATGATCGGGCGAGAACTCGACCATTTCGCGGTAGCACTGGGCGGCGTCGGCAAGGTCCGAAACCTGCGTATAGATTCCTGCCAGGCGCGTGGAGAAGGCAATGTGCGCTTCGTGATCCCCGAGACGCCGGACAATTTGTATCAAAGTGCGGAGCGCGTCCACATTTTCGCTGTCCAGCTCGAGGACTTTCTCGAAGTAGGCGCGCGACTTTGGCAGGTCTTCCTTGTCCAGATGCGCCTGCGCGAGCGCCAGATACTCCTCGAGGGCGGAAGGCCAGTCGCCAATGGAAAGGAGCATTTGCGCCAGTTCGTCGCGAATTGCGTGGCGGTCTGGAACGAGCGACAGCGCCCGGCGGTGGCATTCGACCGCCTTTTTGGGACGCTCGGCTTTGCGGTGGATTTCCGACAGCCGCAGGATCGCCGCGATGGCCTCTTCCACCCGTTCGGAACCTTGTTTTTCCAAAACGGAAATCAGGCCTTCGTGGCTTTCCACATCGCTTGTGTCAATTTCGAGCGCTCGTTTCCAGATGGCCTCCAGTTTGGCCGTGTCGCCTTTCTCTTCGTGAGCGCGGGCGAGGGTTTTGCAGGTATCGAGCGCCGCGTCATAGTCGCCGATGAGCAGTTCGCATTCGAGCCGGGCTTCCAGGGCCTCAATCGCGCCCGGCGACCACTCGATGGCATTTTCCACCAAGATCAATGCATTTTGCGGTTCATCGGCCACTATTTTTGCGCGCGCTTGATCGAGCAGCCAATTCGCCGCCTCTGTCCGGCGCCCTCGCTGATACAGCGTTTCCGCCGCCTCAATTATTTTGCCCGTCTTTCCTCCGGCCAGGTCCACAGCGCGTCCAAGCCAGGAGAGGGCGCGATCGTATTCTTCCGAATCGAGCAACAGCCCCGCCACGGCGAGAGCCTCGCGAGAAGCCTCTTCTTCGTCATTCAGCTCCGCCAGCAGTTCCACGATGGTTTCATGCGGGCCGCAGTCGCCCGGGCGCATTGCGCAAACCTCGCGAAGGACCTCGATTGCCTCGCGAAGCTGCCGCGTGCCCTGGAACGCGCGCGCCAGCCGGTCAAGGGCCTGAACCGCCTCTTCCGCCCTGTTGCTGCCTTTATAAAAATGCGCCAGCCGCCGCAGAAACGCCGGATCGAGAGCGTCGATCGCCAGCGCTTGCTGAATCAGTTTCTCAACAGCCTCGTTGTCGCCCAGCGCCTCGCACAAATCCGCCATTTCGGCGATTTCCTGCTTGGCCGATTCCATTTCTTCCAGCGCGATGTAGAGGCGGATGAGCCGTTCGCGCGGTTCGCGGGCCGCCGCGTCAATTTCCTTGACGTGCAGGCAAATTGTCACGGCCTCGCGCAAAGCGCCGGATTTCTCATGCTTTTGCGCCAGGACAAGCCATTGCTCCGAGGCTTTTTCCGCGTCGCCAACATCTTCATAATAATACGCGACCCGCTCGCGAACGTCCTGGTGATCCGGCTTGATTTGAAGAATGCGCAGCAACGTGGCGAGCGATTCCTCTCGCGCCGAACGCTTTTCCTGGAGGTCCGCCAGCCGCAGATACAAATCCGAAGCCTGATCCGCCGCGCCCGAATCCTCATACAATCCGGCCACGCGGCCTAGAAGCGGTTCGTTGTCCGGGTTGATTTCCAGCGCCTGCAAGAGCGCGCCCGCTCCCTTGGAAATCTCGCCCCCTTCAATGAATCCTTCACCCGCCTGAACAAGAATCTCCGCAGATTCCTCCAGGCGATTCAATTGCCTCAGAAGGCGTCCGCGATGCGCGAGGAGGTCGTTGTCCTCGGGGAGGATTTCGCCCATTTCGGCCAGAATCGCGCAACACTCCTCCAATTCACCGGAGGATTCATAGAGAGAAACCGCCTTGCGATAGGCTGTGGCCGCGCCGGCGATATTCTTTTCCTTGTTTTTATTTCCGCGCAGAAAGCGCGCATGATTGAGATGAAGCTCGGGATTTTCCGGATCGCTTTCGATGGCTTCGGCAAATTCAGCGGCGGCGGCGGCAGCCGGCAGCTGCGCTACGGCCAGTTCAAGCCTGCGGCGCTGTATGGGACGGGCTACTTCGAGCGAATGCGCCTTTTGCACCACTTCCGCCAGGCGCCGGGTGGATGCCAGATTGTCGGGCGCGATTTCCAGAACGCTTCGCAGCGATCGTTCCGCGGCCGCCCAGTCCGAACGGTCGAAGGCAAGTTCCGCCAGAGTTTCGTAATCTTCGACAGCCTGAGGAATATTTCCCAGGCGAATGCAGAGTTTCGCCCGGGCGGCGCGCGTGGCTTCGTCGCCGGCTTCAAGCGCAAGCACGCTTCCGGCCGTCTGAATCGCCTCCTCGATGCGTCCGCCTTCCTGATGAAGATCGAAAATACGGCGCAATTCGTTGGCGGCGTCTGCGGTTTCGCCCAATTTCAGATAAAGACTTGCGGCCTCCTGGCGGGCCTCGATATCCGAAGGCGCCAGCTCCAGCAATTCCTGGTAATACAGAATTCCGGTTTCCACATCCTCTTCTTCCACTGCCTGGCGGGCAAGGATGCGGAATTCGCTGGCGGCGTCCTCGTTCCGCTTTGCCAGGCGGAAGAGTTCGATGCGGCGCTCGCGGACTTCGCGCGATTTCGGATTCTGATTGAGCGCTTCCTCGCTAAGTTGCAGTCCGCCCTGAATATCCGGCAGTTTGGCCGCGAAATTCATTGCGGAAAGAAGTTGTTTGATTGCTCGCTCGCTGAAGCCGTGGTGGCTGAGCAACTGTGCCAGCTCGATATGGAGGTCCCAGTTGGCGCCTGCCAGCCGGGCTGCTTCGGCCGTGGCGGAAAATCCTTCTGATTCCTCGCCGGATTTCAGCGACTGATCCGCAATATCCAGGCATTCGCGGGCCGCCGCGCGCGCATCGCCCAACGATTCACAGACTTGCGCAAGCAACTTGCGAGCCTCGATCCGATCAGGCTGCGCGGTTCGAACGCGGACCAAAAGCGCCCGCGCCATCGCTTGTTCTCCCAGGGCGTGATGCCGCGCCGCCGTGCTGAAATACAAATCGCACGCCTCATCGGCGCGCTGTTGTTCCTCCAGCAAGCGCCCCAGGCGCTCCGGCAGAACCAAATCCTCAGGCGCCAGCTCGATCATCTGGCGCAGGCAGCGCTCCGCTTCCGCAAATTCGCCCAGCGAATGATAGAGTGCGACAAGCCCATCGAGCTCCTGTTTCTGGCTTTCGGCATCTCCAAGTGATTGATGCAACCGGACCAGAATCAGGCGGGGACGGGTGTCTTCCGCATCGAGTTCCACGAGATGGCGCGCGATTTCAACCGCCTGGCTCGGATTCCCGGCCTTCTCGCTGGTTTCCGCCAGAAGAAGCCACTGGTCGATGGCTTCGTTAACAAAGCTTTCGCCTTCGAGGTTTTCGGCCAGCCGGCGCCGAACCTCGCTCTGCTCCGGATCGAGGGCAAGAACTCGCCGGTAAAGTTCAATGTTTTCACGCTCGCGATCCCTGGCGCGGCGCCGGGCGGCAATTTCAAGGAAATGACGAATGGCCCTTTCCGTCGAACCTCGGCGTGCCAGAAGGTCCGCCAGGCGTTCGCGGACCTCGTCCATTTCCGGCGCGATTTCGAGAATGTCCTCAAACCATTTTACCGCTTCCGGTTCCTCACCAGCCTGGAAATGAAGTTCCGCGGCCGCTTGCATTTGCTCAACGGCGGATTGAATGCGCTCCAGGCGGCGAAGCAGCCGCGCATAGGCCGCGCGAAACGCTACACGCGACGGGTCCAACTCCGTCAGGCGCTCGAGTATTTCCGCGGCGGCCGACGGGTTCTCCTTTTCTTCTTCCAGGAGGGCTGCCAGCTTCAAATACTGTTCGAAAGAGGATTCCAGTTGCTGATGCGCCAGCAGCCATTCCGCATAAGCGCGGCGCACATCCGGTTCGCGATCATAGCGCTTAACCAGCGCTTCAAACTCCGCCTTTATGTCGTCTGGCTTGTCGTTTTTCTCCAACAACGCCAGAATTCGCTGCGAATAGGGCCATGCCTCTTCAAAAGACTGGGTTTGGGCGAGGATATCGCAGATCGCGCGCAAAACTTCGATGGAATCGGGATCGATTTCCAGGGCCTTTTCGAAATGGACCCGCGCGGCCTCCGGATCGTCTTTTTCCAGCCAGGCGTGTCCGATGCGCTTGTGTTGCGCCACAGCCTCTTCCGCCTGCCCGGCTTCCATGCAGGTTGACGCATAGACCTGGCGCGTATCCAAGTCTTCGGGATCGAGTTCGAGTATCTGGCGGCAAACCCCGAGAATTTCTTCGGTCTGAGACTTTCGGATGAGGATTTTCGCCAGATTTCGCAGTATCACCAAGGCGTCCGCCACGCGGCCATCCTGGAGATGAAGATCGATCAATTGACGTTGCAGTCCGGCGTTTTCCGGATCGATTTCCAGCGCCGCCTCCAGAGCTTTTTCCGCTTCGGGGCGTTCGCCCGCCTGAAGAAGGAGGGCCACAAGGGCCAGAGATTCGCGAACTGCCTCATCCAGAGCCTGGGCGGATCGCAGGGTGGCGACCTTGAGTTGCCGCGCCTCGATGGATTGTTCGTCGAGGGCCAGGGCGGCGTCACATGCCTGCAGGGCGGCGTTCCAATCCTGACCGCCGATCATGGCGCGGGCCAGCGACAACAATTCATCCATCGCGCGGTCGTTCAGACCCGCATCGCCATACGCGGCCGCCACTTTCTGGCGAATGTCCATGCTGGAAGGGGCCATGGACGAAATTTTTTCCAGAAGGCCGATCGCATCCGTATCGCCCCCTCTGGCAAACAGCAGGCGCGAAAGATCGAGCATTTCCTCGCAGGCTTCTAGCGTTTCGCCCGCCTGCATCAATTGCTCGATAAAGCGGCGCCGCAGATCGGGGTCCTCGGGGCGGGCAATGCGCGCCGTGCGAAGGGCGTCAAGAGCCTGGTCCTCAAACCCAAGGCGCGAATACAAATCCGCGAGAAAAATCTCTTCTTGTGCAACCCCTTCAAGGTCTCCGCGCATCTGTAGAACGTGAACCAGCCCCTCGCGCGCGGATACGGATTCCGGATCGGCTTCGAGTATCTGACGGTAGAAGCCTTCGGCGCGGTTTTCTTCGCCAGCGCGCAGCAACATGCTCGCCAGATCGATGAGTTCGCGGCTGAATGCCTGCAAATTGCCCAGGCGTTTGTGAATATCGGCGGTCAGCTCGCGGGCGGCGATATTGGCCGTGTCCAGGGCGCGAACGTGTTCAAGTATCCCCAAGGCATCGGCGTGATTGCCCTGCCGGTCGTAAAGCTCCGCCACGAGGAAATACTGCTGGGCGGCGCCAGGGCGTTCGCCCGCCGCCTCCAGCGATTCAGCCAGCGCCAGCCGCGAATCAATGCGTTCCGGATCGCGTTCCAGCACCCGTTCGAGAAGCGGTATGATTGTGGCCCGGTCACCGCGCGCGCGCCGCGCCTCGATCACCTGCAGGAATATCGAAAGCGATTCTTTGGGATGGCCCGCCGCCTCGTGCAGACCCGCCAGATGCAGCAGGCTGTCTTCGTCGTCTGGGAACAGCTCGAGGACCGTGCCCTGGATGATTTCAATGGCCCGCGCCAGATTGCCCGCGCCTTCCGCAAGAGATGCGGCGCGCTGAGCATGGTCGATCGCCTCGCTGAACGAACCGCGCAGATGGGCCAGATGTGACGCAAGCAAATGCGCGTCCACGCTGGCCGGGTCCACTTCCATTGCCTGAACAATCAGTTCCGCGGCCTCTTCCATCCGGCCTTGTTCCAGGGCGGTTTTGCCTTCAGCCAGGAAATCCGCGCACAAACGCGCCAGCAGGGATGCGTCGGCCGGAACCTCCGCGAATTTCATCAGGGAAAATGCGGCTTGCAGCGGCGAACTTTGCCCCTGAAACAACGCGAACAGCTCGACCAGGTTGCCTCCCTTGTTGGCTTCGCATGTTCTAAGGGCGCATTTGAAAGTGCGTTTTGTTGTGTCGATCAGCAGGGTCGAAAACTTCTCTTCCTTATGGATCGGACAAAAACACTTTATCATGCCACCCAAAGCCCGGATCGACTCCGGATGGTGGTTCATGCGTTCCAGCAACCGCTGAGGATCAACCCGCCTGTTGATTTCCTCGATGATCTCGCTCTGAACGCTGCTGCTCATTGGGACTCTATACGTCCGCCGAAGAGATTAGGTGCTAAGGCCGATAGACTTTTATATTGTCGATCATGAGAATGCCTGTAGTGGCCAGATTGTCGCGAATCGACAACGTATTGATCGACTTGGGAGGAGAAGCCAGTTTGATGCCTTTGGCCACTATCTGGCCGTCCACGTAGCCATTGACCGCGTTGGCATTCAGGTCGATTTCGTATTTGATATGCCGCCATGTGCCCAGCGTGTAAGGCGTTGGTTCGCCCTGGATGCGCAGCGTGGGCGAGATTTGCGGGTTGGTTCGATGGATGATTGTATGGATCGACTGGCGGAAATCCTCGTCTTTCTCCATGTAAAAGCCGAGCAGATACTTGTTTTTATCGTCACACCGAACATCGAACTCGACGTTGACTTTTCCGCCAATGTCCGGGAACCGGCAGGAATAATAAGCGCTGCCGCTGCCCGTGCGCTTTTCAAAACGCAGGCAGCGTTTGGAATCGGGCGCGGGTGTCTGCGAACTGACCACGAGCTGCGCATATTCGTATTCGCCGCGCCAATTCTTCGGCGGCTTGCCTTCTTCCTCGTCGTCGAAGTCCTGCTGATACAGGACGTTGCCCTGAAGGACCGCGCCTCCCGCCGCATCTCCCGCAACTGCCTTTTCGGAAATCATCATTGTGGGAAGATCGGACATCCCTGGAATGGGCGGGGCTTCCAGAGCAGCGGATGCGGCCGCCACTCCATGCGTCTCCTCTTCTCCTGCCGGCGGCGGGATGTCCGGCATGGCGGACACGGGCGCAGGCATGGCAGCGGCTGTGGATTCTTGCGAGTCAAAGAGAGCATCGATTCCGGCGCCAATTGCGGCGGCGGATGGGGCTTCCTCCGCCGCGCTTGGAGCCACAATAATGTCTGGAATATCCACAAGCGGGACATAGGAAAGGTCTTCCGGAGCCACTGCGGGTTCGTGAATTTCCCCGGGCGAAGACGCCGCTGGAGGAATCTCGATTTCAGGCGCGGAAGAAAACGATGCCATGGCGGCGATTGGAGGAGGCATTGAGGGCTGCGCCACAGGCAATTCCGAGACGGGCGCCGGCGAAGCGGCAAAAGGAGAGGGGGCTGCTGGCGCAGAAGCAAATGGATCGGCAAAGGCCGGAGCTGCAACAGGGGGAACCTCGGGTTTTGCCTTTGGCGCAGGAGGCGGCGCTGGCGCGGAAACTGGGGGCGCGGGAGGCGGGGGAGGAGGCGCAAAGGCCGCAGGAGCCGGGGCTGGCGCAGGCGCGGAAGCCACGGCAAAAGGAGCCTCTTCCGGGGCTTCCCAAACGGGCCGTTTGGGTTTTTCCGGTTCGGGTTTGGGCGCTTCGGCGCTTCGAGCCGCCGCAGGGGGCGCGAAAGAAGGCTCTTCCGGCATGGCCCTGGGCGCGCGGGCAGGCTTGGCAGGCGCCGGGGGCGCCGGAGTTGTAACAGGCTTTTCGAGCGCCGCGACAATTTTTTCTTCTTCCTCAATTCGCTTGGGCGCGCGGCCTTCCTCGATTTCTTTGAGCGGATGGACGGTAAGTTCCTGGACTTGGCGCAACAACTCTTCATCGCGTTTTCGTGCGCGAAGCATCATGACGATGAGTCCGGCGGAGATGGCCAGAACGAGCACGACTACAGCGCCCACAGTAGCGAAGACGATGCGTTGCTGCGCCTTTCGGGCTGATTCTTCCTTCTTGGCTTTCGCGGTAAGGTCGGCATCCAGCCGCGTGATAGTCCGGCCCGCCTCGTCGTAGAGCGTTCCGCGCGCTTCGGCACGGATGTTTGTCCACAAGGCAATAGCGCGTTCGAGGTCTCCGGCTTGCTCGGCTTCCCGAGCCGCCT
The DNA here is from genome assembly GCA_964446285.1 of uncultured Candidatus Sumerlaeota bacterium. Lineage (GTDB taxonomy): Bacteria > Sumerlaeota > Sumerlaeia > SLMS01 > CAYUNT01 > CAYUNT01. Next base: position 12,029 of record CAYUNT010000117.1, read on the forward strand.
TCACTTTCTGTTCAATCTGGCTTTGCTGGCGCTGGCGGAAAATGTCCTCATCGAACATGCGTCCGCTAATTCGGTTCTCAAGCGAGCTGATTTTAAAGTCGATTCCCGGGTTGTTCGGGTCCAGCGTTTTCCATTCGCGGGCCAGTTCCAGGGCGCGTTTGTAGTCGCTGCTGTCTTGGGCGGTTTCGATGGCCAGGCGCAGCTCGCGGATGCGGCCTTCTTTCTGGGCGCGCTGCGCTTCGGAACTCTCGTAAGTTTTCAGCAGGGTCTGGATGCGTTCATCCTGTTGCTGCAATTGGCGCTGGATTTTCTGGAAGTCCGTGATGGAAACCAAGCCAGATCGAGCGCGTTCCATTTCGCCGATTAGGCTGGATGCGCGCCGCAGTTCATCATCCGTAGGCTGGAAGGTTGAGGAACCGGCCAGCGCGCGCAAATCCGCCACGCTCGGTCCGGCAGCGATTGCGGTGGAAGGCGCGGTTGGCATTCCGGCATCGCCCGGAGCCACTTCCACTACGGCAGCGTCAAAGTATCCGGCTTGGCGCAGGACATCTGCCAGTGTCTCGGCGTCTTGGCGGGCCACGAAAGGCGGGCCGCAATAAATCTGAAATGAACTCCCGACATTTGCCACTTCCACCGGGAAATAGTGGTTGTCCACAAGATTCGTGCGTATAGCTTCGGCGACCTGCAGGTTGTCCACGTCGCGGACCCGGACTCGCAATCGGGACCCGCCCGCGCCCGTCGAGGCGGTGGCTGCCTGCATCGTATCCTGGGCGGCTTTGCCCGAGATTTTCTCAATGCGCTGGGCCGCTAGACCCTGCTGGCTTTCCAGATACGACATCTGTTCCTGAGCTTCCTGCAGTGAGAAATACATGCCCAGAAACACGCCGTAGGTGCCTCCCGCCATGGGGAGCGCCTCGACCTGGATGAATCCTTCGCTCATCATGCGCGAACGCCATTCATTGGCTTGCGCTTGCGTTAGGCCTTCCGCGACGAGGATGCGATACACTTCGCCCGAGGGAGGCGCGGAAGGCAGGGCTGGCAGCGCGCCAGGCTGACCGGGAACGGCGCTCACAGGCGCTGCCACTGTGGCTTGGGGAGCTGCCGGAGCTGCGGCGCGCGGAGATGCCGCGGCGGCGGCCCCCGCTTGCTCCGTCGTCTGCATCACGACCACATTATCAAAAAAAACTTCGTTAATTCGCTGGCCCAGGCCGCACGATCCCTTCTTGAAAGTGGCATCTCGCGCTTCGAGAAGAACTGTGCCATCCACCAAAAAGCGCAGCCGCGAGCCTGTGACATCGAAATCAAGCCGGCGCGAGTCCACCGCCGAATCGCCCTTGTTGAATCGAGGAATGGTGATTCCTTCCCCATCCACAACCGTGGCCAGGACAATGCGCTGGCCGTCGCTTACTTTGATAATCTGCGCGTAGGATTTTTCGCTGGCCGATGCGCCTGTGGAAAGCACGGCCAAGTAATAATTTTGGGGGTCTTGCCAGCGGGCTACCAGCAGGACCTGGCCGGTTGTCTGGCGCATCCAGAAAGAACAACGAAGAACATAATTGGTCCACGAGGGAGAGTTGGGCTGGTCAATGATGGCATATCCGTCTTGTTCCGGGAAGTCGTCCCCGTTGCCTGTTGTGAATTGGCCATTTACGACATTCCAACAGGTTGGATTCTGGGGATATACGATGGCCCAGCCGGGAGGACGGGTTCCTTCCTTCACGCCTTGGAATGTGTTGGTATAGAGCAATTCCTGCGCCTGTGCGGCCAGGGATGCGAGCATCAATCCAGCGAGCAAACTGCCGGCTTTGAGCCGATGAGGCCAAAAGGAACTCATTCGGACGCCTCCCTTTTCAATACCCGAAAATGATGTCAAGCCGCTCATGAATCTCCGGTTCCTATTCATGAAAGATGCCGTTTTTTCCTTTTTCCGGCCGGAAATACCAGCCAGGCGCGCGGTCTGGAAGTCCGGAAATGCCGATCAACATTCGTCCTAAATGGAGCGCTGTGACAAGCAGGAAAGGGGGAATTTCACATTTCCCCCGCGCATCCGGAAGTGCGGATGCGGCAAGTCCGGCAGTTCATTTGGAATTTCGATGGAATGGGGCGCAATCCCCGGGAAACTACAGACATCATCTATAACAGCAGCCCCGGCAGCCATCAAGTGTTCACGATAGGAAGCCCGCGAAAAGGCGGTCAAGCCTAAAGCCTCGGAATGGCCGGGATTGGGCAGGACAATTCCGCAAATGTTTCTCACGTGTTTTTAAGGGGATGCATAGGGCTTTGCATTTCAGCAACTCGTGAG
>CAYUNT010000118.1:0-14309 GCA_964446285.1 uncultured Candidatus Sumerlaeota bacterium
CTCGCGAAAACCGTGACAGGCGATTGGGAACAGAATCAAAGGAAAATGGTATTATGCGGTGCGGATCGGCGGACGGCCTGACAAACAGGCTATGGGGAATCCGGCGGGAGGAAATCAGGCGAAGGGAGCGCGGGCGGGATGGATCTTTTTTTCACCAGGGTTGGATGGCGATTACGACCTGGTCCCCTCGCGCGACTTCGACGCCGCCATTGCGCAACCCAGCGCCCACCTTCTTACCTGCGGCGCGAGCTACGATCCCACCAATGGCACCGTTAGCAACGGTGACATCTATCGCGTAAGGCAATAATATCGGAAATCTCAGTTTTTCTACCGAATCGCCCGCCGCGCGGCCTGCGAATATCCTAGTGCGAAGCGCCTGCCGTGGTAGGAGCGCTTGGCATCGGGATTCCGTAGAAGGACAGCACCGCCTCGACTACCTCGAGTATCTGGCGTTTCTTCAATCCGGGAGCGATTGGCAGCGAAAGCGCGCGCTTGGCAAGGTCTTCCGAAACCGGGAAAGCGCCTTCTTTGTATCCCAGATACTGGAGGCAGGGCTGTGTGTGCAGCGGAGACGGATAATAGATAGCCGTCGATATGCCTTTTTCCTTGAGGCTCGCCTGGAGTTCGTCGCGGTTGGGGACGAGCACCGTGAAGCAGTTGAAGACGTGCGAGGCGTCTTCCTTGAATTTCGGGACCACAACCGGCGTGTTTTCAAACAACCGGCAATACAGTTTGGCGTTTTCCACGCGCTCGACATTCAGTTCGTCCACGTCGGGCAGCTTGACGGACAGCATGGCGGCCTGGAGCGGATCGAGGCGGCTGTTATAGCCGATAACATCGTGATTGTATCCGCCCGTCTGCACGCGCCCGTGGTCGCGATACTTGCGGATGATTTCCGCCTTCTGGTCGTCGTCGGTAATCAGCATTCCGCCATCGCCGATTCCGCCAAGGTTCTTGGTCGGATAGAAGGAATACGCGCCAAACAGGCCAAACGTCCCCGCGCGCCGACCGTGGATGCGGGCGCCAAACGACTGGCAGCAATCCTCGATTACCGGAATGCTGTATGTGCGGGCGATGGTGGTGATGCGGTCGATTTCGGCGCATTGGCCGAACAAGTGCACTACCATGATGGCCTTGGTGCGCGAGCTTAAACTGGCAAGAGCCTTGTCGGCATCGAGGTTGAAGGTGTCCGCCTTAACATCCACAAAAACGGGACGCGCGCCCAGCCGCACCACAACGTCGGCGCAGGCGACAAACGTATAGGCCGGAACAATCACTTCGTCGCCCGGGCCAACGCCTAAACTGGCCAAACTCAGCAATAGAGCGTCCGTGCCCGAGGCAACTCCAATGGCATGACGTGTTCCAAGATACCGGGCCGCTTGCTCCTCGAACCGCTGCAAAACGGGTCCCATGATGAACTGCGAGGAACGCAAAATCTGGCGTACTTGCTTGATATATTCCTCTTCCACGCTCTCATTTTGATAATAAAGGTCAACGAAGGGAATGCTCATGCCTCATGGGTCCTTTCCGGCGTGCGGTTGCGGCGCCCTCCTCTGGGCACCCCAGAACTTTAGCGTATGGCATTGGGCCAATGAGTCAATAGGAAGCTTCTCCCCCGCGCGGAGGCCATCGGCAATGCCTGCAAAATGCACGCTCTTTTGAGCGCCTGCGCCTTGCCCTAAACCTTACCAGGTCCCGCAGCATGGTGCGGCAAGGAGGGGCTGACCTCCAGGTCTGCCATTCTTCCTATTTGTCATTCGCAAGGCTGCAGGCTGGCCATCGCCGTCCTGCAAATGTCTTCCATTGATGTTCGACGCCTTGCACTCTTGGATCAAGGTTAAGCTGCCGGATGCAATCCGTTGTCGCGAGGCAAAATGCTCGACTCTTGGTTCGGGGCGGGGCGGACCTTGACAAGCCCAATCGGGCGCGGCTAATTGGATAGGACATGCCAGCGAGGCGTGTCTATTTTGCCGGAGCCGATTGAGAAATTTCTCGCACAGGCGGCGGCAAATTCTGGAGTTGCAGCAAGAATGTTTTTCACCGCGGACGAATCGAGTGTTAAGGGTCTATACGACCCGCGCTATGAGCACGATGCGTGCGGAATTGGTTTTGTGGCCAATATCCGAGGCGCGAAATCGCATCAGATCATCGAGATGGGCCTGAAGATTCTATTGAATCTGCGCCATCGCGGCGCCTGCGGCTGCGACGCCGAAACGGGCGACGGCGCGGGGCTTTTAATCCAGATGCCCAACGACTTCATGCGAACTGCCGCGGCCTCGGCCGGCGTATTCCTCCCGGCGGCGGGCGATTATGGCACGGGACTGGTGTTCCTGCCGCGCGATCCTGCCGCGCGCAAAGCCTGCATCGAGACGCTCGAACAAATCGTCCGCGATGAACAGCAACTTCTCCTCGGCTGGCGCGATGTGCCGGTGAACAGCAAGGCCATCGGCGATGTGGCGCGCCGAAACGAGCCGTCGATCCGCCAGATTTTCATCGGACGCGGCCCCAAAATCCGCGATGTCATGCAGTTTGAACGCAAACTGTTCGTCATCCGCAAGTTCGCCGAGCGGACCATCCGCGAAATGGGCATCGACCCGGGCCGCACCTTTTATATCCCCAGCCTCTCGCACCGGACCTTCCTCTACAAGGGCCTCCTGCTCGCCGAACAAGTTTCGGAATACTTTGTGGACCTCAAAGACCCGTCAATGGTCAGCGCGCTGGCGATGGTCCATCAGCGATTCAGCACGAACACCTTCCCCACTTGGGACCTGGCGCATCCATTCCGTTATATCTGCCACAACGGCGAAATCAACACGCTGCGCGGCAATGTGAACTGGATGCACGCGCGCGAGGAACTCTTCCTTTCACCCGAACTCGGCGAAGACCTGCACAAGGTCCTCCCTGTGATCGCCCCTGGCGGAAGCGATTCAGCCGCGGTGGACAATGTGGTCGAATTCCTGACGCTGTGCGGGCGTTCGCTGCCGCATGTGATGATGATGCTCATCCCCGAGGCGTGGGAAAAAGACCCCTACATGGACCCGGAGAAGAAGGGCTTTTACGAATACCACGCGGGACTGATGGAACCGTGGGATGGCCCGGCAGCCATTGCCTTCACGGACGGAACGCTGATCGGGGCGACGCTCGACCGCAATGGGCTGCGTCCGGCCCGTTACCGCGTGACGACGGACGGCTATATCGTGATGGCTTCCGAAGTGGGCGTGCTCGATCTTCCGCCCGAGCGCGTCGCCCAGAAGGGGCGGCTCCAGCCGGGCAAGATGCTCCTCGTGGACCTTGGCCAGGGCCGCATTGTCAGCGACGAGGAAATCAAACGCACGATCTCGCGCGCCAAACCCTATCGCGAGTGGGTCGAGCGAAACAAAATCCTCCTTCATGACCTGCCCGAGCCGCTTTCGGGCTACAAACCCGACCTCGACACGGTCCGCATCCGCCATCAGATTTTCGGCTACACACAAGAGGATTTGAAGGTCCTCATCGAACCCATGGCGCGCACCGGCCAGGAACCGGTCGGATCGATGGGCAATGACACGCCGCTGGCCGTGCTCTCGAACCGCCCGCAGATGCTGTATAATTATTTCAGGCAGCTGTTTGCGCAGGTCACCAACCCGCCGATTGATCCACTCCGCGAGGAACTGGTGATGTCGCTCGACGACGTGATCGGAAAGGAAGGCAATCTTCTCGACGAAACGCCCGAGCAAAGCCACCAGCTGGTGATTCCGCATCCGATCCTGACCAACCCCGAGTTGACGAGGCTGCGCTACATCTCGCGGGGCGATTTCAAGTCGATCACATTCCAGATGCTCTATCGCGTGGAGCGCGGAGCCAAGGGCCTGGAAGAAGCCATCGAGGACATCTGCCAGCGGGCCATGCGCGCCGTAATCAATGAATTCAGCGTGATCATCTTGTCCGACCGCGGCATAAGCGCGGACTTGGCGCCCATCCCCAATCTGCTGGCCGTTTCCGCCGTGCACCACTTCCTGATCCGCGAAGGACTGCGAACCAAAGTGGCCTTGATTGTCGAATCGGGCGAGGCGCGCGAGGTCATGCACTTTGCCTTGCTCGTTGGCTACGGAGCGAGCGCCATCAACCCGTATCTCGCGCTCGAAACCGTGGCGTCCATGGCGCAAAATGGCGTCCTGCCGCCGGAAGTCACGCAAGCCGCCGCCGAGAAAAACTACATCAAAGCCATCAACAAAGGCCTGCTGAAAATCTTCTCGAAGATGGGAATTTCCACGCTGCGCTCTTACCGCGGCGCGCAGATTTTCGAGGCAGTGGGCCTCGAACCGCAATTTGTGGAAAAATACTTCACCGGAACGCCATCGCGCATTGGCGGCATCGGCCTCGACGTTGTGCACGAAGAAACGCTGCGCCGCCACAAGCACGGATTTCCAAAAGTGGCGGTGGGGCCGCGAGAACTCGATCCGGGCGGGAGCTATGCCTGGCGCCGGCGCGGCGAACAGCACCTTTTCAACCCCGACACCGTGGCGCTCTTGCAGCACGCTGTCCGCAAAAACTGCCCGGACACCTATCGCCGTTACGCCAAGGCCGTGAACGACCAGGGGCGCGCGCTCTGCACGCTGCGCGGATTGTTCACGCTCAAACCGGCGGGGCCGGCCGTTGCGCTCGAAGAAGTGGAACCCGCCACGGAAATCGTGAAACGCTTTGTGACGGGCGCGATGTCGTTTGGCTCGATCAGCCGCGAGGCACACGAAACGCTTGCGCAAGCAATGAATTCCATCGGGGCGCGGAGCAACTCGGGCGAGGGCGGCGAGGAACCAGAGCGCTATCGCAAGGAAGGCGGCGGCCCGGACCGCAACAGCCGGGTCAAGCAAGTGGCCTCGGCGCGATTCGGCGTCACGGCGGCGTATTTGGCGAGCGCCGAGGATATGCAGATCAAAATCGCCCAGGGCGCGAAACCAGGCGAAGGCGGCCAGCTGCCCGGACACAAGGTGGATGAAACCATCGGGCGCGTGCGGTTCGCGACGCCGGGCGTCACGCTTATTTCGCCGCCGCCGCATCACGATATTTACTCGATCGAAGACCTGGCGCAGTTGATCTACGATCTGAAAAACGTGAACCCGCGCGCGCGGGTCAGTGTGAAACTCGTCGCCGAGGTCGGCGTCGGGACGGTGGCCGCCGGAGTGGCCAAGGCGCACGCGGATATGATCCTCATCTCGGGCCACGACGGCGGGACGGGGGCGTCGCCGCTGTCGTCAATCAAACACGCAGGCGCGCCCTGGGAACTTGGGCTGGCCGAAACACAGCAAACCCTCGTGGAGAACAACCTGCGCGGGCGTGTTCGGCTCCAGGCGGACGGGCAAATGAAAACCGGGCGCGATGTGGCGATTGCGGCGCTGCTGGGCGCGGAGGAATTCGGATTCGCCACGGCGGCGCTCGTCGCCGAAGGCTGCGTGATGATGCGCAAATGCCATCTGAACACCTGCCCCGTTGGCGTGGCGACACAGAATCCCGAGTTGCGAAAACGGTTTCCTGGCAAGCCCGAACACGTTGTGCGGTTTTTTATGTTTGTGGCCGAAGAGGTGCGCGAGATTCTCGCCAGCCTTGGGTTCCGCTCGATCGACGAAGCCGTCGGGCGCGTGGATTGCATCGAGGCGCGGCAAGCCATCGAGCATTACAAGGCGCGCGGCCTGGATTTTTCCGCGATTTTGCGCAAACCCAACGCCCCGCCGCAGGTGGCTATTCGCTGCGTTACGGCACAGGACCACGGCCTCGACACGGCGCTCGATTACAAACTCATCGAAATGACGCGCGAGGCGGTCCAATTCGGCAAGCCGGTCTGCGTATTCATGCCGATCCGCAATATCCACCGCACGGTCGGAACCATGCTCGGCGGCGAAGTGGCGCGGCGTTACGGCGATCCGGGCCTGCCCGAGGACACGATCCAATTGTATTTCCACGGTTCGGCGGGCCAGAGCCTCGGTGCGTGGCTGCCGCCTGGAATTACGATCTTCCTCGAAGGCGACGCGAACGACTACGTCGGCAAGGGCCTCTGCGGCGGAAGAATCATTGTGTATCCGCCGAAAAAATCCATCTTCGCGCCGCATGAAAACATCATCATCGGCAACGTGGTGCTCTACGGAGCCACGGGCGGGGAATTGTTCGCATCGGGCGTGGCTGGCGAACGGTTCGCCGTGCGAAACAGCGGCGCGATTGCCGTTGTCGAAGGCGTCGGCGACCACGGATGCGAATACATGACGGGCGGGCGCGTGGTCGTGCTCGGCGCGACGGGACGCAATTTCGCGGCGGGCATGAGCGGCGGCATCGCTTATGTGTATGATGACGAAAACCTGTTCGCGCGCCGCTGCAATATGGAAATGGTGGAAATCGAGTCGGTGACGGAACCGGAAGAACAGGAATGGCTCCGCGGCCGGATCGAAAAACACCGCGATCTGACGGGAAGTCCGCGCGCGGCGGAGATTCTTTCCAATTGGGAACGGCGGCTTGAACAGTTCCGCAAAGTGATGCCTGTGGATTACAAGCGCGTTCTGCGGGAACGCAAGGCGCGGGAACAGGCGGCGGCGCAAACGGGAGGAACGGGAGGAGCGGCTGGAACGGCGGCGGAATCTTCGGCCTCGCAGGCCGCCGCCCCTGCGGCTCAAGCGGCGGCGGCATCGACATCCTCGCTCACATCGCGCTGAGGGAAGAGGCGTATATATTCTTGCATGCTCCTGGGAGCGGCGCACGCTCCCGCTGGCAGCAAATGTCGCATAGCCCCTGCATGTTTTCGCCCTGCTCCACCCCACAACCCCATCGTTGTCCCTCTTTCCGCTTTGCCAATCCCGAGGCTCTGTGATTGCCTATGTATCCGGGCCAGGCCGGAGGCAGGCGGATGCTGGGAGCGCCAGGCTCCGCACTGGCTCCTGGGTTTATTCGCCTCCGCAGTTGCTTCGCCTCCGCGCCCGGGTTTGTGGCGAAAAAAGTGCGAGTGCGGAGCCTCGCGATCCTAAATATGCCCTCTCCGCAACTGGGTTCGGGATAAAAAAGCGCGAGTGCGGAGCCTCGCGATCCCGCGTTTCATTTGCATATATGTCCGTTCTCGGCGGCCCTTTGCTCTATGCGCAAAATCATTATCGGCATCGTCATCACTGTCTTCTGGCTCGCCATGATGACAGTGCTGGTTTTGCGTCATACGACGCTCTTCACCCGCCGCGAAGCGCCTCCGCTCAATACGGAAACCCTTTCGGAATCCTGGCGCGACAGCGATGAATGGATGGAATTGCTCTGGAACAATTTTTCCATCGGATTTCTGCGCACAACCACTCGGCGCCTGTATGAACCTGTCAAGATCACTTCCCCCAGCGGCGAAGCGCCCCTCATCGACCGCAATGGGGCATTCCACGCCACCATTCAGGGCGTCGTCCGATTCGGACCGTTTGGGGCGCGCATCAACGCCTCCGCGCTTCTGACCCAGCGGCTGATGCTCGACCGTTTTCGCATGGTGGCGGAACTCGGCCCAGGCGCCACCGGGCGCTCTGTGGTTTCGGCGGAATCCACGGGAAATGCGCCAGATGCATCAGATGCGCCAGCTGCGAAAGCGGATGCGGGGAGAAAGGCCGTGCCCGCGGGTCCCGACGTCCTTCAAGTGGACGGCCTGGCGCGCGGCGGGCGTTTGTATTTGCGCATCCAGCGAGGCGACGCCATTCGATTTGAGAATGTCGCTATGCCCCGCCCCGCCGCGCTCGCCGACAGCCTCCGTCCGCTTTACTCGCGCGCCGATCTCAAACCCGGCGACGTGTATTCTATCCCCGTGTTCGATCCGGTATGGAATATGCAAGGCGGCGTGATGACGGTCCGTGTGCAAAAGCGCGAAGCGATCCCGGTCGAGGGGCGCAACGTGGACGCCCTGCGCATCGAAACCGAGATGGGCGCGGTCCGCACCACAACCTGGACGGACGACCAGGGGCGGGTGCTGCGGCGCGAAATGCCTCCGTTCACGATGGTGGCGGCCGCGCCCAAGCGCGTAATCGAGTCGTATCCCTGGATGGCCATTCTGCCCGATACTCCGAAATTGCGCTTTGAAGATTTCCAGGGTCAAAACGTCGGCGAACCGCTCGGCGAGGCGGGCCTGATTGGAATCTTGCGCCAGAGCCTCGCGCAAACGCCGCTGGCGGGCATGGATAAGGCGATTGGCGGCGGCAGCAGCAACAACGGCGGCACTGGCGCACCGCCCCCCTCTTCCGATGGGGAAAACCATCAGGATCACTCCACCCAAAATCCCAAGGAGCAGAAGCCTTGACTCTCGATTCTCCTCCTCTCGATTCAGCCAGCGGCCCTCGCCCTGTGGCGATTCGCCTGGAAAACCTGGGCAAATCCTTCGATGGCTTTTGGGCAGTGAGCGAACTCGATCTTGAAATTCCCGAGGGGGAATTCTTCGCGTTCCTCGGCCCGAACGGCGCGGGAAAAACCACAACGATCAAAATGATGACGGGCCTCATCCGCCCAAGCACGGGGCGCGCGTTCATTGGCGGCAACGACATCCAGGCCGATCCGCTGGCCGCCAAGCGCCTCATTGGCCACATCCCGGACCATCCGTATCTTTACGAAAAACTTTCGGGGCGCGATTTCTTTTATTTTATCGGCGATCTCTACGGCATCGGGCGCGACGAACAGGAGGAGCGCCGCCGCCATTATTTCGAGCTCTTTGGCATCGAACACGCCGCCGACCGCCTGATCGAAAACTACAGCCACGGAATGCGGCAGAAGTTGTGTTTTTCTGTGGCGCTCATGCACCGCCCGCGCGTCATTGTCGTGGACGAACCGCTCGTCGGCCTCGATCCGCAATCGGCGCGAATCGTCAAGAACCTGCTTCTCGACGAATGCCGGCGGGGCGCAACGGTGTTCATGTCCACGCACTTGCTGGCGATTGCGGAGGAGTTGAGCCACCGAATCGGCATAATTCATCATGGGCAGCTGCGATTTTTAGGCACGCTCGAGGAAATGCGCCACCATGCGCGCCGCGACGGCTCGCTCGAAGACCTCTTCCTCGCCCTCACGGCCGACAACGGCACGCCGGAATAATCCGGGAATACCATTTACTCCGCCACTTCATATAAAATCCGCGCCGCGCCATTGTTGTTGATGTCGAGCGGGATTTCCAAAACGCCGGGCGACGCGGCGGATTGCGCACCGGCCACCTGCGCGGTGCGCTTGCCGTTTGTGGCGAGGCTCCAGGCGCGCCCCTTCTTTGACAAAACTTCAGTGCGCAACGTGATTTTCGCGCGTCCGCCGCGAACCAGATGCGGCAGCCGCCCCCACGAAAGCAGCACGTCGCGCTTGTGGCTGGAAAACGTCGTGCCCGTGTTCGCCAGTTCCGTCAGGTGTGTGACAAGCAGGCGGCTGCTTCGCGCGATGGGCTGGCCGTCGAGGCTGGAAATCCAAACGGCGGCGGCGCAGCCCTCGACCTCGATTGTGGCGGCTGACGTTATGATTTTCCCGCCCGCGGGCGCGTATCCGCCCACGGTGCGCGGCGTGTTCACCGCAAGAACGCCCGCCTGGGCATCGAGCGTGATTTCGCCCGTTTCGCTTTGATAAACGCGCTGGCCGGCATTGGTCGGATTGTCCCGTTTTAGCCAGCCGCGCTTGCGCATTTCAGCGGCGAGCGCGCCGTCCGAGATGCGCGATAGCAGGTCAGCGCCAGCACTGGCGCCTTTGTTCGCGTCGCTTGAATTCAGCGCCACTGTGAGGACATTCGCCGAATTCGCCGCATCCGCCGGCGCGATGCCGATTTGCGTGGCCACGCGCGTGAGGAACGGCATCCGGCTGCGGGCGAGCGCGCCGACGACTTCCTGTGCGTTTGCGGGCGGCGGCGATGCGGAGTCGATGGCGTAGATCACGTCATGCGAGGCCGGGCGCATGTCGCCCCGCAAAAACAGGCACAGCGCCGCGCGGTCCGCCGCCTGCGAGAGCGGGTCTCGCGCCAGGTCGAAATACTCGGCGGGATGCGGCTGCAACACAGCCTCGCGCGAATGGGCATAGGTGAACCGCCACACCCCCTGCCAGCCCTGCAGCGCGGCCTGCGCGCCCATGAGCATCGGTCCCATCGCCCGGCATCGCCCCGGGAATGCATAGTCGTATTCCGTCAGCGTGAACGGGCGGCCCGAAAGGCGCAGCGGCGCGGTTTGCAGCCAGCCGTCGTCGCTGAGGCCAAGCGGATTCACGTTGGCGCAACGCGAAGGCAACTGCCAGGGATTCTCTAAAAAGTCCGGATGGTCCGCGTAATAATGCGCGTCCACATAATCATAAGTGGCGCGCACGGGCAGCGATTCGAGTTGCTGCGCCCAGCCATTCATGTCGGTGAGGAGCGCCTGGCAATGGAGGTCGTTGCGCAGGAACGCCTTGGTTTTCTCAAAGAATTGCGCCTGTGTTTCGGCCTGGAATACGCGAAACAGCGTGGCGGCGGGCGAATCGCCGCCAGCGGGCGGAATCGGGATTTCCGGCGCGCCCGTGACGCCTGTTGGGGCATTTTCGGAAGCAGCCAGCGCCTTCAACTCCTCCGGATTGAGGCGTTTCGCCAGCCACGCATTCCATGCCCGCGTCCAATCTTTCGCCAAGCGGCCCGTGCGGATGCGGTCGGGATAATTCCCCGGGTTGTCTTCGTTAATGAGGCAAATCCATGCGAGCGCCGGATCGTCCGCATAGCGCATCTGCGTGTAGGGATTCACGTGGCCGAGCAGCGCGCGCGCAAATTCGATATAGTTCGCGTGGGCGCGCTCGTTGACCGGCACGGCGATCTTGAAATCCTCCATCGGCACATCGCCGCCTTTGCCATCGGCGGCGCCCTCGCCGCTCTCGGCGTCGGGCCAGATTTCGCGCGTAAAGACTGGGCGCGACACAAACAGATCGGTCGTCATCACGAAGCCGCGCTTTTTCAGTTCCGCGAAAAGGAAATCCAGGCGGTCGAGGGCTTGCGCATCGAGGCGCGTGCTCGCGCCGCCCGAGCGGTCAATCAGCCCCGCTTCGTAATGGTGAAACCGCACGCTGTTATAGCCGAGGCGTTCGAGGCGTTCGGCCAGGCGCGCGGCCTCTTCGTGCGATAGATACTGGGCGGAATAGCACAAATTTACGCCGTAAAAACGAACGGGCCGCTCGGGGCGCGACGCGAAGGCAAATTCTCCGCCGGGCGTGACGACGACGCGCCCAAGCGATCCGGCCGGACGCACACGCTCGATGAGGCCGCCGAAATCCAGCACCGAACCCGGAGCAATGTCCAGTTCCGTATCGGCGAGCGGAATCCATTCGCTATCCGCTACGAGGACTTGGGGGCTGTCGGGCTTTGCCGCGATGCCGCCGCCGGGCGCCTCCAAAGTGAAGTTCACCGCGAGCGATTTTCCGGCCGGCCACACCTCGCCCTTTCCGCCGCCTTTGCCAAAGCGAATCGCAAAATGCTCCGACCACTGCCGGTTGTCTTGCACGAGCGCCTGCGTGGGTTGCGCGAAGGTGAAACGCAGTGTTGCGCCTGTGCCCGCGGCCGCGCCCTTCACCCCGCCCAGCATCAATTCGAGCGAACGCACCGCACCCGCCTTCAAAATCAAGCGGTCATTTTGCGGCGGAAAGGCAACGCGTTCGCCGCCATCGACGCGAAAAGAACCTCCAATCGCCAGGTGGGCGGGCAGCATCATTTCCACATTCATCGCGTTGCACCGCACGTCGGACTGCGGTGTAAGCGTATATGCCAGCGCAAGTTCGCCGGGCGCGCCGGACGCCTTTGTTTCTGTCTGGATGATCACGCCGCTCTTGGTGCGGATCCGCCCAGGATGCGAATCGTTGCCCTTCTCCGCTGCGGAGGGCGGCTCTTTTTCGGCGGGAAGAAGTTGCGTGTGGTTCCAGTTTTCGTCAAAGAATCCGGGAATCAGGCTCGCGATGGGCGCGCCCCCGCGTTCGAGATGCACCGCGCCATTTGGCTCGATCCAGGCGGTCCATTCCGCCGCTGCCGCCGCCCCTGCTTTCGCCGCCCCCGCTTTCGCCGCCGCTTCCTGCCCAAGCGCACAAGCCGCGCATCCCGCCCAAATCGCCAGGACCGCCCACCACGCCGCCCCTTTGACGCCCCGGTATCTTCCGATCCTCTTCCCTTTCGTTCTTTCCGTGTTTTTCACGGCAAAATAATTCTGATTCATGATCGTTTTCCGTATTTGTAAACGAGGTCGCGGACTCGTTTGTATTGTTCGAAACTCACGTTGTCCGGAATCGAGTGGTCCGAGTGGTAAATATAGCCTCCACCCGCCTTGGCGATGGGGATTTTCGAGCGGATTTCCTCTTCAATCACCGCCGGATCAGGATGGGCCATCGCGCGGACGTCGATGCCGCCCATAAACGCCAGCACATCGCCGTAATCCTTTTTCAACTGCACTAGGTCCATGCCTGCCTTGACTTCGAGCGGTTGCAGACAATCGAAACCGGCTTCGATCAGCGCCGGAATGTGGCGGTTGACGTTGCCGCAACTGTGCAAAATCACCTTCCACCCCTTCGAGTGCAGGACGTCGCAAAGGCGTTTGTGCTGCGGAAAAAGCAGTTCGCGATACATCTCCGTGGAAAAAAACGTGCCGTTGCGGTAACCGAGGTCGTCGAACACAAACGCGCCGTCGAATTGATAGCCGATCGCGAGCATTTCTTCGAGGCCGGCGATCGTCAGGTCCATGTAGGTCTTGAACATGTCCTCGACCCACTCGGGATCGGTCAGCATGGCAGGCAGGAGCGTGTCCGGGCCGACGATCGACGACAGCTGGTCGTATCCAATGGCGGCGGCGAAATGGACGAACTTTCCCGCCTGGCGCGCGCTTTCCATTTTGGGGCGGTCCTGCTCCCAGTTGAGCCGCTCGGGGCCAAAGGCAAGGCGCGGCTTCAATTCCTCCCAGGCGCGCGGACCGGTCAGCGAAAAGGCAAGCAGCGCCGGGGTCGAAACGCTGTGCTTCCAGTTTTTCGTCGTTACGCCGTCGGCGTTGCGAGCGATGACGTAATCGTCCGTCTCCTCAATCACCTGCGTGGGCAGCATAAGCGAGTTGTTCGCGGCAAATCCCGTGAACGCCCAATCGAAATATCCCCACGGCCCGAGTTCGGGCGGGAGGCCTTCGCGCAGCCAGCGTTCGACTGTTGTAAACCACGGAAAATCTGTGAAGGCGACTTGGTCCGGCTCCTCGTGATTCAGCGCGGCCCGAACTCTTTCACATGCGGTCATTTCACCTTGCGGCATAAGGGAGGGATCCTTGCGGAATTTATAGACAGGATTTACAGGAGGAAGGCGGAGAAAGCGAGAAACGCCTCGCGGCTCGCTCCCTGGAGCCTGCGTAGCAAACCCCCGCGGCAACGCGCAACCGGCTTGTCCATGCCCACGGACCTTCCCTTGGCTTTCCGCGCCTGAAGGCGTTTCAGAACCGATTCAAACTGCCCAACATGACGTCCGTGGCATAGTTGGCCAGCTTGGCATTCCTGACATTGCGCCATTCCCAGCAGTTAGCTATGCGTGACAACATGTAAAATATGCTTTACATGGTGGCGACTATTTTTTACATATTGTCGCGTCTGCTTGACGCAGGCACTCATTCGGCGCGGAGGCGCACATCATGAATGTTCAAGAAAGACAGGCAAGATTTGCCGGGAGTGTCGTGCTGGCGACTTTGGCCGTTCTCCTGGTTCTTATTTGGGTATTCGGGCTTAGCCCCGCCGTCATGGCCGGATTCGCCCTGCTGGGTTTGAGCGGATTCACTAACTTAATCGTGAGGAAAGAGCGGAAGGCTGGAAAAATCGTCATGGATGAGCGGGACCTGGAAATCGCGCGCACAGCCACGGTGATTGCCTACTCCGTCTTTTGGGTGTGTTTCGTCATCGCTGCGATGGCGCCTTTCTTTGTTCTGGGTCCGAACGCAAGCCTGGCCCTCCCGACGCCAGTATTCACCGGCGCCATCTGGGTTGCCTGGTGCATCGTTTTGGGAGTGCGCTCCCTCGTCATTCTCATTCTCTATCGGAGGGGCCGCCATGGGCAGGAATCCTGAAATCCGAAACCAGATACGGCGATTGCGTTTTGACAATAACGAAATGACCCAGCAGGAACTGGGAGATCGTGTGGGGGTAACGCGCCAAACCATTCTCGCCATCGAGGCCGGCCATTACAATCCATCGCTTTTGCTGGCGATGCGAATTGCCCGCGTCTTTGGACGGACGGTGGAGGAGGTCTTTCAACTGGATGAATCTGGATCCAGCGACGGCAAACCGGCGCTTCCGGTGGGCGCATCTCATTTTTTTGCAGCGGTTGTAGGTGGGTTTGATGTTGTGGGAAT
>CAYUNT010000119.1:0-14285 GCA_964446285.1 uncultured Candidatus Sumerlaeota bacterium
TCTCGCGAAAACCGTGACAGGCGATTGGGAACAGAATCAAAGGAAAATGGTATAAGTCCCATACGTCCCATAGGTCTCATAGGTCCCATCTGTCCAATTTCTTCGATGCAGCGGCAAGCATTCCGGTTTGCCCGAGGCGGCGCGAATGTCCTTCTGGATACAATTCATCCTGGCTCTTGCGGCGGCATTTTTATGCGGCTCGATTCCCGTGGGAATGTGGGTGGCGCGGCGGCGGGGCGTAGATATCCGCAAGGTGGGCAGCGGCAACATCGGATTCACCAACGTCTGGCGCGGCGTCGGACGCAAGGAAGGGCTGGTTACACTGGCCTGCGACATCGCCAAAGGAGCACTGCCCGTTTGGCTATTGCCGTTGTGGATGGGGATGAGCGCGGCAATAGGCGCGCCGCCAATGGCGTTTTCCACTTGCGCGCTATTCTTTGGATTGGCGGCCATTCTCGGACATTGCTTCACGCCGTTTGCCGGATTCAAAGGCGGCAAGGGCGTGGCCACGTCGCTGGGCGTTTTTCTGGTTCTCGCGCCCTGGCCCACGCTGATCACATTTGGGATATTCGCCGCGATTGTGGCCGCCACACGCTGGATTTCGCTCGGCAGCGTGGCTGGGGCCGCGGCCTTGCCCGCGCTCACCGCCGCATTTCACGGAATCCGCGCGCCTGTATTTTGGATCGCCGCCGCGATTGGATTGCTTGTGATTGTGCGCCATCGCGAAAACATCAAACGCCTGCTCGCGGGCGCCGAACGCCGGTTCAGCTGGTCCGCGGGCGGCGCAGCCAGCGCGAGCGGCGCGGAGGACGCGGGCGCGCAGACCCAATCCACGCCGCCCGAATCGAAATAAGTCCCAAACAAGGGTATTAGGCGGACGGGGCCGGTGGGCCAGCCGGGGCGGGCAGGGGAGTCTGCGGGTTGCTGGCCATCATCCGCTGTATCCATGCGTGCTCAATCATGGCCGCCGCGCAGGCGGGAGTCAAATTCGCCATGTTGATGGTGAAATCATAGGCCAGCGAATCGGCCCAGTCTTTTCCATAGAGCCTGCGGATGAATTTGGACCGTTCCTTATCGCCCTGATCAATGATCCGCCTGGCTTCCTCCATGCTCACATGGTCGCGGCCCATAACAGTCCGCAGCCTTTTTTCGATCGGGGCGATGATGCGCACATCCAGACGCAAGCGGCCTTCGAGAGCGAAATTTGCGCCGCGGCCAATGATTACCACCGATCTCATTTCGGCCAGCGAGTTGAGCACCTCCGCGAGCCGCCGCAAATAGTCGCCTTCATCAAACAATTGCGCGCGAAGCAGTCCCTCGACCCATTCCTCGATGCGCGACCTGGCCCGTTCGTCAAACGACTCGACCAGTTCGCGCCTGACTTCGCTTTTTTCCGCAATTTCATCGAGAATGGCGCGATCATACAGCTGGCAATTCAGGCGTTCCGCCACGAGCGCGCCCACCTCTCCGCCCCCGCTGCCAATCGTTCGCGAGATGGTAATCACGGGCCGCGCGGGAGTGGCGCTCGGGGCGCCTCCGGCCCTCAAGCGCTTTTCCAACGTCCAGCGATGAATCTGGCGATCTATGAGTTCCTGAACCTTTCGCGTCATGGCTGGCCCTCCCGTTGCGCCGGGCAAATCCGGCAAAATCGAGAAATTATGGAGGCAAGCGCTTGCGCCCGCCGTCCATTCTCCCCCCTGCGTTCTCCTCGATGTATGGAGCCGAATCCGCTCATTTTCAATTCATTTTGACGTGGCTTGCGGGCTGGGCTTTTGCGTCAATCCGCCGCATTCATGGCTTGACCCGTTCGCGCCGCGGGACGCAACATCCGGACTCCGAATGGCTGGCGTATAAAAGATCGCTATGGCCAGCCTCGGTTTCCCCATCTCGCTCGTGCCAGGTTGACACTTATGGCTGCTCTCTTGGATCAATTGATAGATATATCCCGGATTGTCGATTTGCAGGCTTCCACAAAGGAACAGGCGCTGAAGGAACTGGTTGGAATCATGGCGACTTCGCCAAACATCAGCAATTCCAAGGCGCTGTTGGAAAAAATCCTCGAACGCGAAAAACTGATTTCGACCGGCGTGGGCATCGGCGTGGCGCTGCCGCACGTAAAAATCCCATCCGTCAAGGATTTCGTTGTGGCGATTGGGCGTTCGCAGCGCGGCATCGACTTTCAATCGCTCGATGACAAGCCCGTTCACATCGTGGTCATGATCGCCGCCAACGATTCGCAATCGGGCGAGTTCCTGAAACTCATGGCGAAAATAGTTCTGCGGCTGAAGGACAAGGAATTTCGCCGCCGCGTGCTTTTGGCGCAGGGCGCCGAGGAAATTCGCAGCCTGTTCGTCGCCGAAGACTACACAAAGGTCGGCGAATAAAGCCGCCGCGTTTTTTTATCCCAAGCCGCTTTTTCCCTGCCGGGAGTGCGGCGATTTGAGCGGACAATCAAGGCATTGCAAAAAGAAGTCCGGTCCGGGAATTCCAAAGCGTTTTCGCGCGGAAAATCATCCGGGCCGGGCCTTGCAACGTAACTTCCCGCGCCGTTCCATCCGGCATGAGGCGGAAATTGATGATTAGCTCCGCTCCGCTACGAACGCGCACCCGCATGGGCGGATGAGCGCGGCCCAGCCGGGCCGCGCAGATCGCTGTGGCCACGCTTCCTGTTCCGCAGGCGAGAGTTTCCGCCTCGACGCCCCGTTCATAGGTGCGAAGCAGAATCAACGCGTAGGATTTTCGAGCCGCCGCCGCGCCGCGGCCCCGCCCCAGCGGCTTGCCGGCCCCGCCTTCACCCGCTTCTGTCGGTCCGCAGGCGAAATTCACGTTTGTTCCGCTGGGGGCAAACGTCTCGTGATGGCGCAATGCCACTCCCACGCGTTCGACATCGAGCGATTCCAGTTTTTCGGGTGCGCCAATCCACACAACGGCGTGCGGAACGCCTGTGCTCAGAAAGTCGGCTTGTCCACGCCAGCCTTCCACAGAGATTGGCCCCGTATTCCATCCCGGCGCCACATCCGGCATGGCCAGGCGGATGCTTGATTCCGCGGGCCGGTCGCTGATGACGTCCGCTTTTTGAATCCCCGCGCGCGTCTCGATTCTCATTCCCATGTTCGGGGCGGCCCCCAGGCGCCAGGCGAAAAGGGCCAGGCAGCGCGCGCCATTGCCGCACATCTCCGACTCGCCGCCGTCGCGGTTGTGGTATCTCATGCGGACGTGCGCCGCCTCACCGCCTGGCGCGTCTCCTGCGCCGCCAGCCTTCGAGGGGAGTTCGAGAATCAACGCGCCATCGGTTCCCAATCCCGAGGCGCGGCCGCACAACGCGTGAATCAACACATCGCGTTTTGGCCCTTCGGGCGGCAGCACGCCGCGCCGGTTATCCAAGGCCGCAAAATCGTTGCCCGCGCCCGAAAGCTTCCAAACGTCGAACGCCACGGCGCCCGATGGCAGGCTGAGGACAGACCTGGAGGTCCGCCCCACTTTGGGAGCGATTGCTCGCGCGCCGGGCCGCCGGGATTTTCCGCGAGATGCGCTCATTGTTCATTCTCACCTGCAAATTCTTCGTCCTCCCCTGCGGATTTTTCGTTCTCCCTCGCAGGTTCTTCGCCAGAAGACAAGGCCACCCCGCCAGAAGCAAAGGGCGTGTCAGATACGCGCCGGATCAGCACCAGGGTTGTTCCGCCCGGCGCCACATACTCGACACGGTCCTCCTGCCTGCGCCCGACGACGGCAATCCCGAGCGGCGTCATTACGGAAATCCGCTGATGCGGCAAATCCGCCGATTCCGGATACACCAGTTGCAACTGCTGAAGCGAGCCGTCTTCCAGGTCCTCGATCTCGATCCACGACCCCACGCGAACCACATCCGCGGGAAGTTTTTTTGCCTCGACGATGCGCGCCTTTTCCAATTCCTCTTTGAGAACGCGCAGATTCGCCCGCGAGTCGCCGATTTTTGAGGTGGTAAGCAAAGCCGATTCCAGCAAGTCGCGAATGCGAAGAATCTGCTCGGCGGCGAAGATATGCCGTTCTTTGCGTTCCGTTTTTTTCATGCGGTTCACCCCCCATTCTCTGGGGTTTGGAATTGCAGACAGCCTGCTGTAGAAGGCCGCGTTTCAGGCGCGGCCCGAGGCCGTGAGCGGTAGCGGCGGTTTGCGCGGTCAAAAAACCATTCCGAGGGCGCGCTTGCCGAAAAAGGCAATTTCGGCCGAATGGCGGAAATGGAAATAAGGCCCCTTTGCCAATAGTAAAGAATCATTCCTTCCGTGGAGAACTGCCCGTAAGACGGGGGGATGATTTCCCCGGAACGGTAAGCGATTCTGGCCTATTGTTCGAGGGCCAGGCGGACTTTGGTAATCAAGTCCTGGTATTCGAACGGTTTCACTATGTAGTAAGCCGTTCCCTGATCCAACGCCAAACGGATTTTGCTCCTGTCCGACAACCCGGTGAGAATGATGACCGGAATCTGATCTGTTTGATCATTTTCCTTCAATCGCTTCAGCACTTCCATGCCATCCATTTCCGGCATCATAAGATCGAGCAGGATCAAGTCGGGCTTTTGATCTTCCGCCACTGCCAGGCCGTCGAATCCGTTTCCGGCGGTAATGACCTCGAACCCTTCGCTTTTCAGCGCGGTTTTAATGATGAGAAGCACATCGTTTTCGTCGTCGATGGCCAATATCCGCTTGGCGGCTTGCTTTTCCATGGTCGAGGTCCTATCCTGGAGAAGCGGCTTGGAGAGGAGAGGAATTCCTCTTGCCGATCAATACTGAACGCGGTGCGATAGCCGGTCAAGAGACTTTGCGCCGGGCAAGGGAATCCAGCAGAGAAAAAGGGATGAGCATATTGTTGCCGATTGATCCCGAGTTGATGATGGAAATTGCCCTGGCCGAGGCGCGCAGGGGGGCGGAAGCGGACGAAGTGCCGATCGGCGCTGCGGTGTTTCGCGGCGGAGAATTGCTCGCGGCAGCCCACGACGCCAAAGAGTCGCTCGACGACCCTTCGGCCCATGCGGAAATCCTCGCCCTTCGCGCCGCCGGGCAGGCGATTGGCGATTGGCGGCTCGATGGATGCGACCTCGTCGTAACGCTCGAACCGTGTCCGATGTGCGCGGGAGCGCTCGTGCAAGCGCGGGTGGCACGGCTGATCTTCGGCGCTCGAAACGCACGCTGGGGCGCTATCGTCTCGCGCTGCCGCCTGCTCGATGAACCCGTATTCAACCACCGCGTCGAGTGGACGGAGGGCGTGCGCGCGAGCGAATGCGCGGCGATTCTGCAGGACTACTTCCGCAAAAAACGCCGCGAAGAAGAATAGAACAAAGACAAAGAAGAAGATTATTAACCACGAAAACCGCGAAAAGCACGAAAAGGAAGAGAAAGAAAACTCTCTTTTTTCGTGTCTTTTCACATTTTTCGCGGTTAAATTTTATCTTTTCTTGTGTTTCATTGCGCCTGGGGCAGATACGACTCGACCGGCGCCTCAACGCGATCGAGCAATTCGCGGATGACGGCGTCGGGCTGGCGTCCGGCCAGGCGCGCTTGCGGGCGCAACAGCAGCCTGTGGCGCAATACAGGATACGCCAGCGCCTTGGCGTCGTCGGGCGTGGCGAATTCCCGCCCGTCCAGATATGCCCACGCCTGGCAAAGGCGCGTCAAAAACAGCGAGGCGCGCGGGCTTCCGCCGAGCAAAACATCCGGGTGGCGGCGGCTGGCCTCGACAATCCGCACGATATAAGCAGCCAAGTCCGGCGGAACGGAGACGTTCTCGCGCAGCGCCGAGCGCGCCTGCAAAATGCCATCGCGATTCGCCACGGGCTTGAGATTCGCCATCGGGTCTTCGGTGCGCCGTTCCTCGACGAGCCGCACTTCTTCCGCGCGAGGCGGATACCCAAGCGAAACCTTGATGAGGAAGCGATCCAGTTGCGCCTCGGGCAGTTCATACACGCCGTGCTGTTCGATGGGGTTTTGCGTGGCGATCACCAGAAACGGGCTTTCGAGCGCGTGCGTCCGGCCATCGACCGTGACGGTTTGCTCCTCCATGCATTCGAGGAGCGCCGCTTGCGTGCGGGGCGTGGTGCGGTTGAGTTCGTCCGCCAGAAGGATGTGCGTGAACACCGGCCCCGGGCGGAACACAAATTCGCCCGAGCGCGGATCGGGCACGGAAACGCCCGTCAGGTCGGACGGCAGGAGATCGGGCGTGAACTGCACGCGCCGGAATGTGAGGTCCACCGAGGCGGCCAAGGCGCGCGCCAGCGAGGTTTTCCCGACGCCCGGAACGTCCTCGATCAGCACGTGCCCGCCCGCCAGCAGCGCGGCCACCACATGGCGGATGACGTCATCTTTTCCTAGCAAAACGCGGCGGATATTGTGAAGAATATCGGTTCCGAGGCTCATGGTTCCTCGCAATGGCGGCGGCGGAATCTCCAAGGCGGGGAATGCGGCGCGTTCCCCGGCAATATGCCCTCTGAGGCACTTCACACACGCGACGGGCGGGCGTTCAAGGCCAAAGGGGTGCCAGGCATCTCCTCGGCCCGCCATTTCTGTCTGGTGCGGCCACCTGTGAGATTTCGCGCTTGATTCGCATCGGGCGGGATTACCCAATGTTTTCGGCAGACACGTCATCGGCCACGAAGCCCCGCCAGTCAGCAACCGGCCGGACGCGCCCCATCCCAACTCCTTCCTTTTCATTCATTACCATTTTACCGTCTCCACGTATCGAGCGGATTCCATGAGCCAGACATCAAGCCAAGCGCCTGTAGGGTCTTCATCTTCGAAATCCAAACCCAGCGCGTCTTCCATCCCCTCTCAATTTGACGTTCCTCTTTCCGCCGCCGAAAAAGAGCAGTTGCGCTGGTTTCCCGCCGAGGGATGGGCGCGAGCGGCCGCCTTTGCGATCATAGCCTGGCTCGTATGGTTTGGCGTTCACCATTTTGCCGTCAAATTTATCGACATCTACGCACAACTGGGTGCGGAATTGCCTTTGGCGTCCCGCCTGGGCATATTTTTCATGAGCAAAGGTATTTTTCTGTTTTCGCTGCTCGTATTTGGCGCCGCCGCCGCGATGGCCGCTATTCCCGGACGCCGGGGATGGATAGTCACGGTAATACTCTTCCTGTTGTTCACCCTCTTCATGTTCTTCCTGATTTTCGCGTGCGTCATTCTCCCCATGCGCACTCTTCCCGTCATCGTCTCCAGGATGAGCCAGCCAGCCGGCGGATCCTGAGAGATGCCGTTTTGCGAATAGCACGCTGAAAAAAGGAATTTGGGCGGAGCAGCGCGCGCCTCAGCCATACGCAGGAAGGTTATTTCTTTTTCTTCTTCTCGCCGCCGATCAGGTTGTTGAGTCCCTGGCCAACGTCCTGAACCGCGCCCTCAACGGCCTTGCCCGCGCCTTTGACCGCGCCGCCAACGCCTTCTGTGGCCGATTTTCCCGCGTCGCGCAAGCCGCCGGGAAGCTTGTTCAACGCCGCGCCCATGTCGCCCAGCACATCGTCAGGCAGAATGCCGCTGCCCGACTTCTTGATGCCGCCGATCAGACCCGCGAAAAACTCGCGCATGGCTTCGGCGGGCGTCACGCCTTGCTTTTTGCCGCCCAGGTCGTTCATCTCAATGGAGGGAAGCGCCACGTCCAGCGTCTTTCCTCCCTTTTGGAAGGGAATGGCCACGCGCACTTTTGTGCCTTCCACAACCACTTTTTCGATCTTGATCGCCTTTTGTGATTTTTCTTCCGCCGCGGGCTGTTCCGCAGGTTTTTCCGCACCGGCCTCTTCTTTGGGAGCAAGGCGAGAGGCGTTGTCCATCAGGTCCTGCAAATTCGACCCGCCCAGGCGCGCTTCCATTGTGATTTCCGCCTGAGAGAGCTGCACGAGGTTGATGACCGGCTCGTCCGTGCGGAACGACTTGATGTTGGCCTTCGCCTTCACAATTCCAAAGCGCATGGCGCGATCCGTGCCGTAGGTTTTGTCTTTGGGATTTCCAATGACGATGTCGCGAAATTCAACCAGGCCTTCTGTGGGTTTGACAGTGCAGCCGCCGACCTTCACATCGGCAAGAAGCACATACGACAAAGTTTTTTCCGTTGCGGTTTGAACGACCTTATCAAGGTTCGAGTAAAGAACGACCGCCCCCACAATGAGAAGAACCGCCACGATGGCGATGGAAATGAGAACGATTTTCAGGACTTTTCCGCGCGAATCAGACATTGGTTTATGCCTCCATCGAACAAACGCAAAGAGAAGAAGGTATCGAGTGAACGGCAATAGGCCGTCCAAACCGAAAGGAAATAGCAAAGCCGCCCTTCAGGGTCAAGAAGCAGCCTGCCACACCGGGAAAAGTCTTGTCGGATTCGTCAGGGCGTATTTCTGAAAAGAAGGCTGCCGGCAGTCCGCAAATCGTCGATGTTCGGCAAGAATCCGCGTGACGCCGGGGGCGCTTTTCGCAAACGTTCCTTTCGCGCGGCGGAGGGGCTTCCCGCAGCTCCGCAACCGCTTCGCCCAATTCCATTCTTGCACCTGGCCGATGCGCCGCACGCCATCCAATGAACTCGCACTCCCCTCTCGAAAATCATTCCCCTTCGAGTTCCTCTTCACCCATTTCCAACGAAGCGCCGCCGTCTGAGCAAACGCCCACTTTGGACGGCGCTCCCGCGCCATTTGATATGGAAATTCGCCTGGGCGCGCTTGAACGCCCCTTGCGATGGGATGTCATTTTCGGAAACGCCAACCCAGTCCACATCGAGATCGGGTCCGGCAGCGGCCACTGGCTGGCGGAATTCGCGCGCCTGCATCCGGAATGGAATTTCCTCGGCATCGAAAAAACCCGCAGCGAGGTGCGCCGGGCACTTGACAAGATTCAGCGGCGCGGACTCGTCAACGTGCGCCTGATTAGCTGTTATGCGGATTATGTGATCGCGCTGTATGTCGGAGATGCCAGCGTGGATGCCCTGCACGTGTATTTCCCCGATCCGTGGCCGAAAACACGCCATGCCCGCCGCCGCGTGTTTCAGCCGGATTTCGTCCGCGAACTCGCCCGCATCCTCAAACCAGGCGCGCCGCTGTTCGCCATGACGGATGTGGACGACTACCACCGGCGCATTCTCACCGCCGCCGCGCAAGTCCCGAGCCTTCGCCTCGAAGAAGACCGCCGCCTCGACCTCGAATATCCGCGCGATGCCGAGGGGCGGCCAGTCCCCTTCGACCTTATCCCGGCCGCGGAACTCCCCGAGGCGTTTCGCCTGACCACCAACTACGAACGAAAAGCCCTGGCGGCCGGGAGTCCGATCCACTCGATGCGCTGGAGGCGCTTGGACGCCGGGGAATCGCTGCCTGCGCAATAGGCATTCCGCGCCGAATCAGACTTTCCCATTTGACATGGGAGCCAGAACCTGGAAAACATCTGCGCCTGCGGCTGAGGCGGCAGGATTAACGATTGCACAGGCATAGCCCTCCATGCATAAATGCGCAGCGTAAGCGGTTACGTCCGCTAAAGGGGCCTGCGCTATTCTCTCCGCCTTGCGCGAAAAATCCGCCCCGCAAATCATCATGTTTTATATCGTCGCCTAAGGATGCAGACCATGAACCTCCTTGAAACCATTCGCGATAACATCATCTGTGGGAAGGTGGATCAGAACAGCAAATATCCGCCGCAAAAGCGCGGAGAACCAGGTGTGGCTGAATTGGTTTCGCAGGCGCTCGGAGAGGGCGTGGCGGCAAATGATATCCTTCGCCAGGGTTTGATGGCCGGCATGGAAGTGGTTGGCCGGCGCTTCAAGGCGAATGAGATTTTCGTTCCGGAAGTGCTCATGGCCGCCAAGGCGATGAAGGCAGGCATGGCAAAACTCCAGGCGCTTTTTGCCAAAGATGGGCAGCCCACCGAAGGCACGATCATCCTGGGAACCGTCCAGGGCGACATCCACGACATCGGGAAAAACCTCGTCGCCATGATGTTCGAGGGAGCGGGATTCCAGGTGGTGGATCTCGGCGTGGACGTTTCGCCGGAGCGTTTCATCGAGGCGGCGCGCGGAAAACCCCAGGCGGTAATTGGTCTTTCGGCCCTGCTTACCACAACGATGCTGAACATGAAGCGGACCATCGAAGCGGTGCGGTCGGCGGGTTTGGACAATATGGTCATAATTGGCGGCGCGCCTGTTACGCAGCAATTCTGCGACGAAATCCAGGCGAGCGCCTATGCCCCCGATCCGCAGAGCGCCGTCGAAAAAATTCGCTCGATGCTGGTTAAAGCCCCGCAGAACTAGGCCGATAATCCCGGCGCGCAAACGCGCAAATCGGCGCAGATTTCGCAAAACTCTTTGTTGCAGGCGCGAGTTTCCCCTTGTCCGGCAAATCGGCCATTGGTTTGCTGGCGCGCAACACGGGCGCAGGACGCCGCACGCCGGCGTATCGAGCGCTGTGCGGAAATCTCCTGATGGAGGTTACGGATATGTTTAGTGCAATGGAAATGGCGCCTCCGGACTCCATCCTGGGCCTGACGGAAGCCTTCAACAAGGATGCGAATCCCAAAAAGGTCAACCTGAGCGTTGGTGTATATAAAGACGCCGAGGGAAAGACACCTGTCTTCCGCACAGTGAAGAAGGCCGAGGCCCGCCTCGTTGAAAAAGAGGCGACCAAGGGCTATTTGCCTATCGACGGCGCGCCGGATTATTGCGCCGCCGTGCAGCGCATGATCTTTGGCGAGGAACACGAATTGTATTCCTCCAAGCGCGCGGCCACGTCGCATACGCCCGGAGGAACTGGCGCTCTGCGCGTGGCGGCCGAGTTCATTAAAGCGCTCAACCCCAAAGCCACCGTGTGGCTGAGCGAGCCGACCTGGCCCAACCATCCGGCAATTCTCAAGGCGGCGGGAGTGGAGCATAAAACCTATGCTTACTACGACGCGGCTACAAAATCTTTCGCTTTCGACGCCATGATGGAGGCGATCGAGAAGATTCCGGCCGGTGACGTGATTCTCCTGCACGCCTGCTGCCATAACCCGAGCGGCATCGACCCCACGCTCGCGCAATGGAAGAAGATCGCGGATGGGGTGCGGCGGCGCGAAATCCTGCCGCTGTTCGATTTCGCCTACCAGGGGCTGGCCGAGGGCTTGCGCGAAGACGCCGTCGGAATGCTCGAATTTTGCCGCCCGGGCGAGGAACTCCTCATTTCCAGTTCCTTCTCGAAAAACTTCGGACTCTACAGCGAGCGCGTCGGGGCGCTGACGGTTGTCGGCGCAAACCAGGAGGCGACGCTCAAGGCCCAAAGCAACGTCAAAAAAATCATCCGGGCCATCTACTCGAACCCGCCCAACCACGGCGGCGCTGTCGTTTCGACAATCCTGAATGACGCGGAACTGCGCGCCGAATGGGAACAGGAAGTGACTGCGCTTCGCGAGCGAATCCACTCGATGCGCAAACTGTTTGTCGAAACATTGCGCGCCAAGGGAGTCGCCCAGGACTTCTCGTTCCTCATCCGCCAGCAGGGCATGTTCTCGTTCTCGGGCCTGACCCGCGAACAGGTGGTGCGGCTGCGCCAGGAATACGCTATTTACATTGTGGAATCGGGCCGCATTAACGTGGCGGGGATGACGGCCAAAAACATGGATTATCTCTGCGACGCAATCGCGACCGTCTTGCGCGGATAGAAAAGGCGCCGATCTGATCCTCGGCAATCCCAGTACAATCGCGGCGCGGGCGATCCGGTGGCTTGGGCATCTTGCCCAAGATTTCTTCGCTGTTGCGAACAGCCCCTGGGCATTCGCCCGCGCTCAAAGGAACCAATCCTCCGGGGGGCCTTCCATGAACCCGTCTGCGGATTCGCACCCGCAACCTCCCGGGCGTCTGCGCGCGCGGGATCGAATTGAGGAGTTCTTTGTTCGCATCGGGGATTTTTTCGTTCCGCCGATGTGCCCAGGTTGTGCGCGGCGGCTCGTCGAGGGCGAGTTTGTGCTTTGCGCGGACTGCAGACAGGCGCTGGCGCCGCCTGCGGGCGTGCTTTGCGAATTCTGCGGACGCCCGGGTCCGCGATTGGCTCCGAATGGACGCTGCGAGGATTGCGCCCATCTGCCTGAGGGCGTTTTCGATTCCGCCCGCGCCGCGTTCTTGTATCTGGGGCCGATTGTCCCGGTGATCCATCATTTGAAATACCGCCGCCACGAAGAACTGGCCGAGGTTCTCGGGCGGATGCTGTTTTTGTTTTGGCGCGAGAAATGGCCGCAAGCCGCCGCGGCGGATCGGCTGATTCCAATTCCCCTGCACTGGACGCGGCGTCTGCGGCGCGGATTCAACCAGGCCGAAAGCCTCGCGAGCGTAATGGCGCGCCTGAGCGGCGTCCCGATGCCCGAGCCGTGCCTGCGCCGCACGCGCCCGACGCGCTCGCAAACCCGCCTGACCGCGCGCGGACGCTGGAAAAACGTCCAGGGCGCCTTCGAAGTCATCCGGCCCGATTGGGTGGCGGGCAGGCGCATTTTGCTTGTGGATGACGTAATCACAACGGGCGCCACAATGGCTTCGGCGGCGCGAGCGCTGCGGCGCGCGGGCGCGGCATCCATCCACGCCATCGCCCTCGCCCGGGCAATGTGATGAAAGACAGGATTTTTCGTGCTTTTCGTGGTTAATTCTTACATTTTTTGCGGTAGGCGGACATGTCCACCACAGCGCCTGTGGCGCGCGCTTCTTCCGCGGCCAGCGCCAAAACGTGCGCCTCGACGGCGATTTCCAGCGAACGCCGGATAAACGTCTGGTCGTTTTCTTTGTAACAGCGCAGGAAATTGCGGATCGCCCCTTCGTCGCCGCCGCCATGCGCGCCCGCCGTGCGCGCCCGCAGGCGATACACCTTGGGTTTGTCCTGATACCACATTCCCGTCTTGAAGCGGAATGTCGAGATTTCCTGTTTCTCGAAGTGGCCGTTCAGTTCGCCTTCGGTTCCGATGATGCGGATCGTGCGCAGCGGAAGGAACGAATTGGCCCGCGCGGAGAAATTGACCTGAATCCCGTTCTCGAATTCGGCAATGACTTCCTGATGATCGACGGCCGAGTTGTCGCTGTGAAAAACGCAACGCCCATAAGGTCCGGTTTCGATGGCGCGGCGGCGCGCTTCGAGCGACGTATCAAGCGAAATCGCGCTCACCGGCCATTCGGCATAGTCGCCCAGATACAGCGCGGGCGCATAGAATGGACAGGTTTTCTCGGCCGGGCAGCCGTCGAGGCAGCGCTTGGGCGCGCCCGCCGGGGCGTTTTCCGGGCGGAAAAACCGCAGCGCGCCCACCGAAGCCACTCGCGATGCCCGCGCATCGCAAAGCCAAGTGGCGATGTCCATGTCGTGGCAGCATTTTGTCAGGATCATCGGACCGGTGGTGTCCACGCGCCGCCAGTTGCCGCGAACGTAGCTGTGCGCATAGTGCCAGTAGGCGATGTTCTCGGACATCGCGATTGTGATCGGCCGCCCGATCGCGCCTTCCTCGATCAGCGATTTCACCTTGCCGTAAAACGTCGTAAAGCGCAACGGATGGCAGATTTGCACCATGCGGTCGCGTTCGGCGGCTTTGCGCTCGATAGCCAGGCACTCCGCGGCAGTGACGCCCATTGGTTTTTCGAGGAAAAGATGATACCCCGCCTCCAGAATCGCCAGCGAAGAAGGCAGGTGCTCGCGGTCGAGCGTGGCGTTGAAACACAACGGCGCAAGAGGCGCCGGGCGCGTGACAAGGTCGCTCCATGAGGCGAATTGCATCGACTCCGCGATGCCGTGATCCGAGGCGAATTTGCGGCGGCGGCCTTCGTCCGGCTCGGCGACGGCGATGAATTTCAACAACTCGGGCGTCCGCTTGGCAAAGGCTCCGAATGCATCGCGTCCGCGCCCGCCGGCCCCGACCAGAACCGCCTCGACGGGCTGAGTGTTTTTGCCAGTGTTCTTGCTCATGAGAACTCCTTGATCCAGGCGCTGGCTTTAACGTTAAATCTGCGCCGGGCGACAGACAGCGAATCCACAATCTCCCCCGCCATGCAAGCCTTTTCCCCAGACCGGAAGGATTTGGCGAGTTGTGGGTTGTGAGAGAAGAAGTGGGCAGTGATCAGTGGGCGGGCCTTATATCAAGGCGAATAGCGGCCACTGTGTCACTGAGATGAGACCTATGGGACGCATGGGACCTATGGGACCTATGAGACATCTGGCGCGGCAGAGAATAAAGCTAACAGGCTATTGGCTTGGCTGTATGGATTCCGCCAGTTTCGTTTGTCCCATAGGTCCCATAAGTCCCATTCGTCCCATAGGTCCCATCTGTTAAAGCAGCCGGGCGGCGCTG
>CAYUNT010000120.1:0-14121 GCA_964446285.1 uncultured Candidatus Sumerlaeota bacterium
TATGCTGACGCTCTCGATGGATGCCGGGCTGGAATTCATCGACGCTCTGGAGCGGATCGTGCGCACCTGGCCCCGCCACAGCGAGCCTCTCATCGAAGAATTCACCGATATGATCGAGGAATTGCGATACAATAAGCCAAAGGATGAGGTGTTCGAGGGCGTCCGCCAGCG
Source organism: uncultured Candidatus Sumerlaeota bacterium (assembly GCA_964446285.1). Classification (GTDB taxonomy): domain Bacteria; phylum Sumerlaeota; class Sumerlaeia; order SLMS01; family CAYUNT01; genus CAYUNT01. The sequence goes on from CAYUNT010000120.1 coordinate 172, forward strand.
CGCGCAGGCCGGACCGATCAGCACGCTTATGACAGCGATCATCCAGGCCGGCAAAACGGGAACCTCGCTCGTGAATATCCTGAGGATTCAGGCCGCCACGATGCGTTCGCAGCGAAGCCAGATTGCGCAGAAAATGGCCAACGAAGCGCCCGTGAAAATACTCTTCCCGCTTCTGTTCATTTTCACGGCTGTGGCGCTAACATTGTTCAGTTCCATCCTCATAAAACTATATTACGGCCAATTGTTTCTTTGAACAGTAGTGGGCGTCATGCTGCTTTTCAACATGCGATGGAACTCCCCAATCCCTTCTTCCAACCCCAGCGGTGACGGCGGCGGCCGGCGCCCGGCGCAGTGCCTTTGGGCCGCCACGCCCTGGGAGCGCGCGCGCGGGTTGATCGCAAGCGATCCTCTTCCAGAGGGCATGGGGCTTTGGCTGCCGGGGACTACGGCAATTCACATGTTCGGCATGACGCGATCCATCGACGTGGCGTTTTTATCGGCCGACGGCGCGATCCTGTCTGTGCATTCGCCCGTTCGTCCCTGGACCATGCTTTGGGGTCCGCGCGGAAGCGGCGCCGCCCTTGAAACCGAAGTGGGCGGCCTCAGCGCCGCCCGCCCAGGCGACCAAGTCCTGCTGGAGGCGTGCGATGCCTGAATCGGCCGCGGCCATCTTGATTCTGACACCATGCCCCTTCGATCCGCGCGAAGCGCCACTGATCGTCCGGGGCGAATCCCCTCTCCTTGGCCGCGGAGAAGACTGCGCCATCCGCCTGAATCATCCCTCGGTATCGGCACATCATGCGCGCTTGCGATGGGATGACACGCGGGGATGTTATTTGCTTGCCGATCTGGGAAGCAGCAATGGGACGCGGATCAACGACCAGAATCTCGCTCCCAATCGCGAGGCCGCGATCACAAAAGGCGATGTTGTTGAATTTGGAATTCCCTCCTTTCGCGTGGAACGCTGGGAACGAGAGAAATCGCCCGAATCCACACAGCCGCTACCAGCATCATTGCGCCCGCCGCATCGCCCGGCCAGTTGGATGCTGCCAGCGGCCATCGTCCTTTGCACCTGCGCGGTTTTGCTGAACATCCTGACGCCGGAAAAATCAGCCGCCCCCGCTAATGCTGCCGCCCGGAACCTTTCGGCCGCGAAGCCCGTCACGCCCGCGCCGAATGTGTGGCGCTTTTTCCTCGGTTTGGACACGGAGCAACGCGTTCAGAATGCATTTGAACAAAAACGATCCGGGCTTTTGCTTGAGGAGTTGGAGAAAGTCCTTCTGCGTTTTCCAGACCCGAGAGACGAAGGCTGCTACGAGCAAATTGCGCTGTGCCGGGCTTATTTGGAGCAGCCGACGGGGGCCTCTTCTTCTGCAGCGGATGCGCCAATTCGCGCGCAGGTGTTGTGGCTGAAACACGACCGCCAAAAGCGTTTCAACAAAGAAATCATAAAGGTCCGCCGGATGCTCGTTCAGGCAAAAAATCCCAAGCGCGACGGCAGGGAACGCGCCGAGGAAATGGAACAGGCGCGCGACCTGTATTCCAAATTGGTTCCAGCGGATGCGCGTGACCGTGAACCGCTGGCTGAGCAACTGGCAAAAGACCTTGGGCTGATCCTTGAGAAAAAGCCGCCGACAGCGCCAAGCACCCCCTCATCCGGGGATTCTGCCGCCAAGCCCTCTGCTGACGGGCAAGGAGGGCCGGCGCGATGAATGCGCGTGTCCGGATCAGCCGCGGCGGAGTGTTGCAGCGCCTTGTCAACCTCGAAGAGGGACGCACGCTGGTGCTGGGATCGCATCCGGCGTGCGATATTTTTATCAACAGCGAGCATGTCTCCATCCGCCATGCCTCGATCGAACTGACGCCTGGCGGCCCCCTCAAGGTGCAATGTCTCGGCGCGCGGGGGCGGCTCCTGCATAACGGCAGGCAAGTGCGGAAGGCCCGCCTGGCGAACGGCGGAATTGCCCGAGTCGCGGACCTGGAATTGCGCTTCGAGGATTTTCGCTGGCCAGTCGCCGCCATGTCGTGTCCGCGCGTAACGCTCGAAATCGCCCCGCAACGCGTTGGCGATCCGCCGCGCCGCATTCCCCTCGAACCGGGGCGGACTATTCTCGGGGGCGATGCGGAACGGGCCGATATTTACATACCGGATGAATATGTGTCGGGCCAGCATGCGGAGCTGTTGCTGGATCCCTGGGGTGTTCGTTTGACCGATCTGGGCAGCTCGAACGGAACGCTTGTGGATGGTCGCGAGGCGCGCGACGCGGCGCTCAAGGACGGGCAAACAATCCATCTTTCGCCGCAAACTTCGCTCGCGCTGGAGATTAACAAGCCGGTCGATCCCGTGGTGGAAGGCTCGCTCCTGACGGGCAAAGTGCTGCTGGCTTCCATTCTGGCTGTGGCCGCTGTCACGATTTCGTTTTACATCTCGGCTCAAATTCGCCCCGCACCCAGGATCGACAATTCCGCCGAGCTGTATCGAAAGGCCTACGAAACAGCCGTTAACCCGGCCGAAAATGCCGACTCTCCCGCGGCGCGATTTGACGACGCCGAGAGAATCCTCAAGAAGATCATCGAGGGCGACAAGGAATACGACAGGGCCGCGAGTCTATTGCAGGAATTGGGAGAATGGCGAAGAAACGCCGATATCATAAGGCAGAACAAGGAAATATCCGCGGTCCAAAAGAGATCGCTGGGGGAAATTGAAAAGACCCTGGGAGAACTGGCTCTGATCCGCGAAAGCGACAAAGCCAACTTCGAGGCGGCTCACGAATTGATCGCGGAAAATCTGAATCAGGTGTATAAAACAAGCATTCAATCCGCCCGCGAAGCCTATGAAGAATACAAGGATTTCGCGGTGGATAAATCCATACGTTCCGAGGACATCAACCACTGGCGCGCGAAAATTTTCAACTGCATGAACTCGCCGATACCCTCGTCGTTTTGGACTGACAACGCCCTTCGAGACGAGGCAAAGCAGCTGGCCGGACGGGCGCAACGGACATACGAACATGCGACAGCGCTTTCGAGAATCCTCGAAATGATCAATCAGGAACAGCTGAGCGCCTCGCATCCGGATTTTGATAAGAATGTGGAAATCGCGATTCAGCTGATCCAAACCTGCCAGGCGGATTCCGAACAGCGCATCTACGACCGCGCGGCGGAATTCAGCCGCTATATCGAGACGCAGAAAACCGACCGCGCCTGGCTGAAAACGTGCCATGAAATGAAGCGCGACAAGCAGTGGAAAAAACTCCGCCAAGAAATTGAGGCCATCCGGCGCAAGGGGATCCGGCTTCCTCCGAATATCGAAGAATTGGAATATGAAGCGGGAGCGCAATGCAGAAAAGGCGATTCGTATGTCGCGGAATTGGAGTCGCAGCCCTCAAAAATCATGGAGGCCTTCGAGAAAACTCTGGCCCTGCGCAGTTTGGATGAAATTGATGCCATATATAATTCTTTGCGGCAGATCGAATCCAGAAATCAGGAAGTTTTGAAAATCCTGAACACGGATTTCAGCCCGGATGAGTTCCGGCGTCCCGCAATCGACTCGGCGCGCCGGGCTATTTTGCGCGAGTTGCCTGGCCGGCTGGCGGACCTGAGAACACGGCTTGTGCGTCTGCAAGATACGCCCACAAGCGCGGCGCGCGCCTTGGAAACGCTAGACCTTCTCACGGAGTATAAGGACAAAATACTCAACCTCTCCAAGGAACAGAAACACCAGTTCCGCTATCCGCCGCTGATTATGCGGCATGTCGAAAGCGCTTATCGTTTTTATTCAGCGCATTACAAACGCCTGGAAAAGGCGGATGCCCGGCCGGAAACCAAACGCCCCGGAGACACAGCGCGCCGCGTGTGCCTGGTCCGCCGGCTGATGGCCTTGTATGTGCCTCTGGCAAAGGAACACGGTCCTTTGTTTGAACAGGTCCAAAATGAACAGGAGCAGCTTTACAGAGACCGCAGCACGTCCGAGGAAGAAGCAAGCGACGCCTATCGTCTGATGATTAACGAGGCGGGAAACATACAATCCAAAGAAGGCCCCGAACGACGCCAAGCCGAAGATCGCATGGTTCATAATGCGCTGACCGTTCTGAACAGCGTGCCTATAGACGACTTGCTTGTTGAAGAAACCGAGAGGTCAATTGCGAAGACCCAGGCGGACGAATCCATGCGAAAAATCACGGATGTTATTCAAAAATATGGGCTTCGCGTGGAGGATTTCCATCTGGAGGGGCTTCCCGTCAGCGCCGAGGAATATCTGCACACGCTTTCGGACGGCGATCCGGGGAACCCATAAAATCCGCAAAGTGCCTGGGCGAAAGCCCTGGGGGCGGCCTCGCGCCGAAAGCCTCGCGCTTGTCACGCCTGAAAAATCGACGCCTCCGCCGCGATGCCATGCGCGCGGGCGGCTTCGAGAAACCGCGGCGCCTTGCCCGTGGGGCGCAGCACTCCGCGGAGGCGGCCATCGGGCGCGGCATCCTGCGATTCCCAGACAAACAAAGGCGTGGCTTGATAATCGCCCTGCGGAGTGAGTTCGCCTACTTCGCTGATGTTCACCACGCGCCGACTCCCGTCGCGCAGGCGCTGTATAATAACGATCAGATGAATGGCGGAGGCAACTTGGGCGCGGATGGCGGATTGAGGGATGTCCAGGCCGCGATACATCGCTAGCGTTTCGAGCCGCCGCAGGCAATCGACCGGCGTTTCGGCGTGCGTTGTCGAAAGCGACCCGGAATGGCCCGAAATCATCGCCTGAATCATGTCAAGGGCCTCGCCGCCGCGCACCTCACCAATGACGATGCGGTCCGGGCGCAAGCGCAGCGCCGAACGGAAAAGATCGGCGATCTCGACCTTTCCGCGCCCATCGCGCCCGCCGGTTTGCGTCTCGAGCGTCAGGCTGTGCGGCTGCGAAAGCTGCAACTCAGCCGAGTCCTCGATCACAAGAATGCGCTCATCCGCGGAAATCAGCGCCGCAAGTGAATTGAGCAGCGATGTCTTTCCGGTTCCCGTGCCTCCGGCCACGACGATGTTTCGCCGTGTGCGAATGGCCAGGTCGAGCGCCGCCACGGCCTTTTCGCTCAGGGTTCCGATGCGGACGAGTTCCTCCATCGTCATGGGGCGGCGCTGGAAACGGCGGATGGCGATGAGCGTTCCACGGCGCGACACGGGCGGAATCACCACATGCACGCGCGAGCCGTCGGGAAGGCGGGCATCGAGAATCGGGTGCTCGGCGTCGAGAATCCGCCCGACAAATTGCGCGATGTTGTGGACCGCCGCATCGAGAATCGAAGCGTTCTCAAATCGCGCCCCGGCGCGGCTCAGTTTGCCGTTCCGCTCCACATATACCTCGTCCGAACCGTTGATGAGAATTTCAGACACGGCGGGATCGTTCAGAAATTCCCGCACGGGGGCAAGAAATCCCATTACGGTCTCAAGGTAAAACTGCTCCTGAACGGAAAGCGGCGTCTGCGTCATGGAAATAAGGCCGTTACTGATTGGCGGGCGGCGCGGCGGCGGGTTCTGCTGAGGATCCGGAAGATTGAAGCTGGCGCTGCGTGGACATCACCATGCTGCGGATGTTCAATTCGATGGCTTCCAATTCCTTGAGAAGGTTTTGAACCGCCTCGCGCTGAGAGGAAGCCGCCTTGGAAAGCACGTCGCGTGTCTTGAGCAATTCCTCTCTGGAGGAATCGAGGTCGCTTTTGAATGTCAGGCGCTGATCCGTGAAATCCTTGCTGATCTTTCGCGAATTCTCCACGATGGATTCGTTGATTTGCTTGTCCGCCGCGATCATCTCCTGCTTGTTTTGCACGATGGTGTTTTCCATGCTGCTGAGCTTGCTGATGATGTCACTGATTTGATCGTTTATGCGGACGATATCCTTAGGAACCTGCGCGTAATCCTTTTTCATTTCTTGAGCCATTTGCTCGTAGTTCTTGAAATCGGCCGAGTCGATTTTGCTTTTCGCATCGCTCAGGCGCGCATCGAGCGCGTCCATCCGCTGCGCGGCGCTTTTTTCCACATTGGCGGTTTGGGCCTGCAACGAACTTTGCAGCCCCTGAATGCTTTGGTTCAGTTGCGTCAGGCTTTCTTCCAGCTTGGCCAGGCTTTTTGTGTGGTTCGACTGCTCTTTTTCCGCGCGATCCAGCCGGCCCTTAATCTCATCGCGCTGGCGATCCGCCTCCGCCTGATACTCTTCAAATTTCCCATTGGTGACGCAGCCCGCAAGAAGCGCCGCAAGAACGGCGGCGAACGCGAAATACGTCGTCCTGCCAATAAAAAAACGCGATTCTGTCGATTGCCGAACCATGGAAAGAACCTCCCGAAAGATGAAATGGGGCAACTGCCTGGTTTCCTAATGAACATCTGCCGGAGCGGAATTCTGAGAAGACGCCGGCGCGCCGGAATCATTCGAAGAAGGAGCGAACAGGGCATCGATCGTTGTGGCCGGATCACATTCGCCAGGTTCCACCTTCAGTTTGTCAAAACGGTTAATGATCGTGCAACCGCCATCCCTATGGAATTCTCCATCCTTCCAATAGGCCGCGATGCGCAATGGGAGCTGAACGGAGTCTTCAATATCCGTGGGAATGAACCATTTCTGGTCGCTGGCGTAGGCTCCATTTTTCAGGAGACGTCCGGCCTTTTCCAATGCCTCGATTGCGGAATGCGCGCGGAATTGGAATGCATTTTTGCGTTGTTCGGGGCTGAATTTATACAGCCAGGGAAGCATCGCATCCTCGAATTTCGCACGCGGGTCCACCATTTGCACCAGAACATCGTATTTGTCATTCGGATTCTGATACACAATGTAGTAGGGCGGAAGTTGTGCGGAAAGCCTGGTGCGCGGTGAAACAGAAGGCTCCGGAGTTGGTTTGGGAGGCGCGGGAGTCGGAAGCACATCGGAGGCCGGCGCGGGAAGCTGGCGCGGATCGAAGGACGGCCCGGAAAGCGCAAATCCAAAGGCAACAGGCTCGATTCGATCGGCGATTTCGGAAGGGTTCATCGCGGCGGCGATCCCGGCAATGGACGATGAGGATGAACCGGAAGAGGTGGACGAAACCGATTCGCCGTCCGCGGATGGTTTTTCGCTTTGCGCCACTATAAACCCAAATTCCATCACCGTTCCCAGCGGTATATTCGCGGATGAAATCTCCAGGATGTTGGATAAATCCAGTTTCAGCGTTTGGGGGGCACGAACAGCGGAGGCTGCCAAAACCCATTCTTCATTTCGGGGCGGTTGCGCCCGATCCAGCCAGATGTCCACGGGGAAGCCTGGATTTCCGGCTACTTGCAGGTTAAGGCGGATTCGCGAATCGCCCTGGCTCGAATCGAGGACCAATTCTGGACCCGGCAGTGCCTTCTCCAGCATGGGCGAGGCGGCGGTGGCGGAAAAAAGGCGGCCGCTGCGTCGGAGGTTGTCCATTTCCATATACTTCATTGTCGCCGGATGGGCTGCGGGCGATTCTCTCCCACCGCTGGGAATTGTGGCCGATCCGCTGCCGGCAGGCTGGCTTGATTGGCCCGAGGAAGAGGCTGGCGCCTGGGTGGCGTTGGATTTGGGCGAAACGGGCGCAGTCTTGTGCATGAACAAATACAGAGCCAGATTCAACGCCGCAATGACCACAATGCTGCATGCAGCCATAATGATAAAACGGCGCACATGCGCACCCTGCGCGGCCTGCTTTTTCTTATGATCCGTAGCCGCTTTTCCGATGGCCGCCCGCGCCCCAGGCTTTCCCATTTGCGTGGTGGTTTGCGACGAGGCGCCTGTCTCGCCTCCTTCAGGACCATTCAACTCGTCACGGCTCATAATCAAGGTGGCGGCATCAGAATTGTCCGTCGATGAATCCGGCGTGCCGGAGGGTAATAGTTCAGGCGCCAGCAGCGTTTCCTGCTCTGATGTGGGCGTCCGTCCCCAAAAGGGCGGCGCGGGCGCGCTGCTCGATGATGTGGCGCCGCGCGATTCCGAGACGGGCCGCACGGGAGTTGGGCGCGAAGGAGGTTTGGCGGGAGTTGGACGCGCCGGGGGCGTGACGGGAGTTGGGCGTGCGGGCGGACGCGACGGCGTCTTGGTTTCCGATTCATTCGGGGATGCCCCGCCGCCAGCCGCGCCTTCAAGCGATACAGGTTCAAAGTCGCGCCGAACCAGCGAGGAGTCCGTTCCTTTGCGGGAGGCATCGGTTCCTTTGCCGGGGTCATAGGCTCCCGGCGGCAGCTCTGGGCCGTGGGGCTGTTCTGGATCGCCGGGAGGCAGAAGGATTTCGAGAGCGCGCGCCACTGCCAGAGCGCTTGGGGGACGTTCGCGAGGTTCCTTATGCAAACACTGATAGATCAAATCCGCGAGTTCCTGGGGAATGCCCAGTTGCTGAACGTCCAGGGGCGGCGGTGGATCTTCGTTGTGCATTTTCTCAATGCACCACTTGCGCTCGTCGTCAAAGGGCGGATGGCCGGAAAGGCACTCGTAGAGCGTGACGCCGAGCGAATACAAATCGCTGCGAAAATCGAGCGCTTTGCCGTTGCACTGCTCGGGCGACATATACTGAGGAGTGCCGAGCGCGGACGTGATGGTGGTCAGGCGACGCTCGAGTTTCTGGTCGCGGGCAATCGAGAAATCGAGCAGTTTCGGCATGCCATCCTTTGCACGGATGATGATATTGCTCGGTTTGATGTCGCGATGAATGACGCCGTTTTCATGCGCGAAATGAAGCGCCTTGATCACAGGGACCATAACCGCCCTCATGCGCTGCAATGTCATGGGACATTCCACACGCAGCAGATTGCGGATCGTTGGACCCTCGATGTATTCCATCACCAGCGCCGGATACCAATTGCGCGGCAGCAGAAGGCGGTAAACCGTGACGATATGGGGATGATTCAATTGCGCCAGTGTTGTGGCTTCGTTTCGCAGCCGCGCGCACAGGTCATCGTAGTCGGCCTCGATGCCTAGGCGCAAAACCTTCAGCGCGACCAGGCGGTTCAGTTCGCGTTCCTGCGCCAGATACACTTTCCCCATCCCGCCCTCGCCCAGGATGGCAAGGACCCTGTATTCCTTTTCTATTTCCGGGATGAGGTAGCTGCGCGTTTCCATGCGTGAGTCAATAATGGCGGCGCAAGAGAATAGGATTTCAGGGATCGCGCACGACGCGGAAACCCTGCCAGCTTTCCAACCGATCTGGAGAGGAGACTATCCGATATACAGAATTCAATTCCTTGGGACTGCTGTCATATCCTCCGCCTCGCGAAACGGGCAGGGCGCCTTCCAGGGGCGCGCACCATTCCCGCACATTTCCGAAGATGTGAAAGAGTTTGTATTCGGCGGCCATGTCCTTTGAGGCCGGATTCTTCCTCGGATCCACTGGCATGAGAACGGATTCGGGCGAGGAAACCGACGCGCGCCCTTCCGTCGCTGGCGTGCGTCCCTGATAATGAATCAAACTCAGGCTGGGAGTAAGGAGTTTTTTTCGGTCCCCAATCGCATAGACGCACGCCGCTTCCCACTCCTGTTCGCCCGGGACGCGATAGCGATGGCGCGAAACCTCGCTAAGCCATGTGCAGTAAGCCACGGCTTCCGGGTAGCGGACAAACGTAACGGGCAAGCCGTCGGGCGATTGCGCAACCCATCCTTTGGGGCGCGAGGAATCTGCCAGGCCGCGCCCCGCATCCGACCCAAGAAACCACCGGAATTCCTCGTTGGAAACTTCAGTCACGGAGATGTAATATGGATTTAGCGTAACTTCGCGCGCTTTGAGTTCATATCCGTCCTGGTGGTTTTTTGAATCGCCCAGCGGATGCGTTCCGATCAGGTAGGTTCCCGCCGGAATCAGAAGCATTTCGGGTTCGATGAAGTTCTTGCCCTCGACGCGTTCGAGGCGCAGGCGCAGGGAATCAATCGAAAATGCATAGGCCTTCGGCTGCGAACGCACGCCTTGATCGTCGAGCAGCCGGAGCCATAGCCATGCAGGCCCCTGCGTTCCCGTGCCGATGGGCAAAGAGAGTCTCCAAGTGGTTCCGCCCTGCTGAACCAGCGAAGCAGGCGCCCATGCGCTGGGTTCAGGCTGCGTTTGCGTTTTAATGGAAATCGCATATTCCACGGAAATCACGCGGCCCTCTTTGTCCGCAGCCTCCAAGGAAGCCTGAAGCATTTCGCCCTCGCGAACGGCGTTTTCGAATTGGCCGTTAATGCGCGGCTCGCCCACGACCTCGGGCGGGAAGTTCTTCAGAACTTCGACGGTCGAGTCAATCGGAGCGGCCACGGGCTGGAGCGATTTAGAATCCAAAAGCGCATATTGGATTTGAAGATTGGGCTGTCGGACGTCTGAAGCCTCGACACGGAAACGTTCCCCATAATCGCCTTCGCCCACGCGCCAATCGCGGTCGTAGGGCACGCGCTTCCAGCCCACCTTGATGTCCTGCATGTCCACGGCAGCGGAATCCCGCGAGGCAGGCTGGCCGTCCGGCCCGAGGAGGGTTACGCGGATGTGGAGGTCCACATTGGCCACTGCCGTGGGCGGATCGATGCTGAGCGGCGAAAGCACAGGCAGAGGGATGCGCTCGACAGTGATTTGCTCCTGCGCGATGGCGCGATTGCCTTCATAATTGAACGCCACGGCGTTCAGAGTGTATTTTCCGCCCGGAATCAGGAATTCCGAAGGAATCTGGATGTTTTCGCCCTGGCGGCTGACAGGCGCCTGGTTCCACACGGCGGACTCAACCGACTGGGCCGGGCGCAACGGCGCGGCGGGATTGTCTTTGGCGGGAACCATTACGCGCAGTTGAAACGGAGAAGGATTGCGGCGGACGCGAAGGATGTTGTTTTCCGGCAATCCCTCAAACTTGGCCCGCAATTCCACGGGATTGATGAATGGGGTGGGGACGGACACCGGTGCATTCCACGCGGCGATGGGAAACCGCGGCATCGCCGATTCCTCTTCCACGAGCTTCGGTTCTTGCTTTTTACCTTTGAGAAGGCCCACTTCCTTTTTTGCGTAGCGAAACGCCTCAAGGATTTCGACGATTCCGTCTGTATTTTCGTCGCCCTTCCCCTTCAGGGCATCGCAGAAATAATAGGAAAATAAGCCCCGGTAGCCGTCACCCGACACCCCGGGGAATTTTTCCGAGAAGGAAACCTCGCCCTTGGAACATGCAAAAATTGTAATGCCGCGAAATCCCGCATCCATGATGTCGAGCGTCCGCTGCATTCCTGCACCCTTGGGTGTGACGTCCGAACGGCAGCAATCAAGAACCACGCAGGACTTCGCGTTTTTATCTCGAGTTTCCTTGATGACTTCCTTCACGCGGCTGAATGGCAACTCGTCCTCGCTCGGCGCACCGTCCTTGAACTGCGTGTCGTAGAGAACGAAATACTGAAGGAACTCGTTGGAGGCGTTCTTGTCCTGAAATCCGTGGCCCGAAAAGTAAAAGAAGAATGCATCGCCTTCGCGGCGGATCGCCTTCTTGATATGCTCGAGCTGCTTGGTCACTTCGTCGTAAGTCGGCTTGCCGATGCCGCGATTGTCCGCCGTGGAAAGCCGCACAATTTTGCGCCGGTTCTCAGGATAGGGAAACAAAGGATGAGGAGGAATGTTGCGGAAAACATCTTCGATCGCGTCACCGTCGTTGGTCACGCCGGCCAGGTCCTTCGCCATCCCCTGCGGAAAATCATCCGCGTAAAGGTGGGTGGCCACATCCACAATCAGCACATAGAGAAATCCGGCATCGGCAGGGGCGCCTGCGGATAGCGGCGCGGCGGCGGCGGCCGAGGAGGGGACGCGGTCTGGACCCGTTGCTCCAATGGCCACCTGCCGGGCCGCCTCGCCCGATGGGGTGGGCGAAGCGCCCGCTGCTCCGCGCTGAACCGAAATATCTGCGGAAGGAGATGGAGGCGGGGCCGGAGCGGAAGATACCTTGGAAATCGAAGCGTCAGGCCTTTTTGCTGAACTTGCAGAGAGGCCGCCGGTTTTTGCGCTTCCAACCGCCGATTCTTCCGATTGGGCGGACTCCTGAACGGGAGAGCGCGGAACAGCCGTGGCTTCGCCCGCCTTTTTGCCATCAGCGGCCGTGGATGTCTGGGAAGATGAGGGCGCGGAGCGAAGAGCGGCTTCGCGGCCCTGCGGAGGATGGCGCGCGAACCACCACGCGCCGCCGCCAAACGCCAGCACGACCCCACACCCCGCCGCCCATAAGGCCAGTGTGCGCCATCGATGCGCCTTTTCCTTTTTCTGGGCGAGAATATACGCGCGATCGAGCGAATCCCATGCATTTCTGGCCTCGTTCGGATTCCCGCCCCTTCCTTGGCGGTTCAAAGAAGCCTTTGAGGCACCTGAAGCATCCGAAGACGCGCCCCCTCCCCTTTGCAGCGCGGAATGCATTGCGTCCTGCGGGGCACGGGGGCGGCGGGGATCAGACGGCGAAGGAGCAGAAGGATTCATTTGGGCCTGGCCGAAGAATTGGAAGGCTCCACGCGGTCCGCCCCAGACACTGGCGCAGGGGGCGGCACAGGGTGGACTCGCAGCCGGCAAGAATAACGGGTGTCCTGCAAAATCCGAGGCGGATTGGCCAGTGCGTCTTCCAACCAGGCATCCACCTCCACAAATGGCGTTTTGATCAGCGACCCTGGGATAGTGACTCGCTCGCCCAATTGTCCGGATTCCGAACGCAGTTCAAATCCCGGATCGCCGCCGATGCGCCAGCCAACCCGCATACCAGGCGAGGCGCCGGATGGAGGCGTCAGATCGGACACCGCCAGGCGCGAGGCGCGGTCGGGCGTTTCAAACAACGCCTCCAGCCGCAACTCGCGTTTCTCAAAGGCAATCGGCGGGAGTGCGCTGCCCAAAGGCAGCACTCGAAATCCTGCAATCCGTGCGGGCGCCGCGAGTTCAAATCGAACCCGGACCGTAATCGGAATCGAGGGTATGGCCGATTGGCTGTCTTCGGCTTGGACAGTCAGCGCCGCCTCGGTCCAGGGAATTTGCAGTTCGGCGGGTATGAGGATGCGATTCTGGCTGGATTGCAGCAGACCGCGCTTTCCATTCCACTCCGGATTGAGGATGTCCGCCGCCGGGGCGAAACTCTCTGTGCCGGAAATGGAAGTTACCACTTCGATTTCAAGGCTTGCGGCAGGTTTGCGCGGGACGCGGAAGACAAATCCATTGCCATCCGGCGGCATTTGGGCGAATCGGGCCAGAGGCGCGGCGGGCGCAATCCGGGCGGCGGAGGCAGCGGGAATTGATGGGGATTGGGAGGATTCGGCCGATGATGATACTGGCGATACGAGCGCTGCTGATGACGAAGACGAGGACGTGGATGCCCCATCCCCCGCAACCGGCGGCGCGGGCGAAGACCGGACAGGCGAATTCAGAGCAGAGGATGCAGATGAATCTGGCGTTTCAAGCGCCGCGGTCTGCGCAAAGGCAGTTGCCGTCCCCAAGCCAGCCCATCCTATCCCTGCGCACAAAATCAGGAAAAGGCTCACAAAAGACCCCAAACAAAATGCCATTCCTCCACCTTTCGATGGCAAGCGTTTGGGCTGTAAAAGCGGTCCGGAAACGAATACGCCCGGCCTTTTTCTGATAGCTGCGCGCATGATCGAGGTCCCCAGGGTTTCCCCTTAGGTAAACTCACGCTGTCTGAATTATGAACAATCCCCTCCCCCCTGGAGCGGTCAAGCAAATCTTGTGCAAATTGGGAGGTTTTCCGAAGGGAAAATAGGCTAAAATCCGTAGAGATCATCAGGACAATTCCGTAAACCCTATGTATGGGAAGGGCATTGCAGGATATACTGCCTTCCTCTTCAGGTCCAACGGGCCGAAATCCATTCGCCCAGGCCTTCGCTTCGCTCCAGCCTAGGCTCCTATTTAGTTCCCATCTCTCTCTTTCCCAGCCCGGTCTTTGCACCAACTCAATGACTCTGGAACAGCCCGCGCACTATTTTACCATCCACGCGGCGGG
>CAYUNT010000121.1:0-13982 GCA_964446285.1 uncultured Candidatus Sumerlaeota bacterium
CACCACAGCCCCCGCTACCGCATCAATAACTGTTTTCTATAATTATAAGCCGTATCATGCCGTCTTCATCGATCACATCCACCTTGACGCCCAGAAGTTCCTGCAAATCCATGAGCAGCCCGCCATGATCGAAAAGCGAGCGGCCCGGCTCGAAACGGACGATCAAGTCAAGGTCGGATGACTCGGTCTGGTCGCCGCGCGCGACAGAGCCAAAAATGCGCAGGTCGTGCGCACCATACCGCTTGGCGATGGCGAGTATTTCCTCGCGTCGGCTGGCCAGGGATTCGCGCGTAATCATAAGAGACCACCTTCCAAGGACGAATGCGCCTCCCAAGGAGGTCCTAGGCGCTGGTGGCATATTACCCTGCGCCTAGGACCGGTTGCCATCTCAACTTTGCACTTTTGTGAAAAATGCATCGGCAGCAAAAATGGGGGGAGGGAATTCGGAGAACGCCGTATTATCCGCCGAGGCTCGCGGAATGGACGAGGGCTTCCACCTCGGGCAATTCCAGCAGGCGCGCCTCGCCGGGTTTCAGGTTCCCGAGGCGGATCGGCCCGATGCGCACGCGCCGCAGGCGGATCACCCTGGCTCCGGCGGCCTCGATCATGCGGCGAATCTGGCGTTTGCGGCCTTCTTCGAGGATGATTTTGTAACGGCCGCGCGAGAGGCGCTCCGGGGTTTTGTAACGCCCGAGCGGCCAGGCTTGCGCGCGAACCAGAATCCGTCCGCTTCGCGATTTTTCTTCGTCGAGCGCGGGAATTTCGATGCCGTCTTTCCATTGATGCAGAATAGCCACGCGGATTTCTCCGGCCACGAGCGCCTCATATTCCTTTTCCACGTGATAGCGCGGGTGCGTGAGGTGGTTGGCGAGATTGCCGTCGTTCGTGAGGAGGAGAAGCCCCTCGCTATCGTGATCGAGGCGTCCGACCGGGATGATGCGCCGGCCCTTGGCGTGCTGGAAAAGGCGCGGGAAGGCGTCGGGAAGCGTTTGGCGGGCGTGGGGATCGCGGAGCGTGCATGTGACGCCGGCGGGTTTGTAAATCATCCACACAAGCGGTGCGGGACCCGCGGCGGGGGGGGCAGCGGCAGGTTCAACAGCGGCGGGAACAGCGGCGGCGGGTTCAGAGGCAGCGCCCTCCGCGCTTTCGGCGGTGGGGGAAAGGCCGCCGCAGGACGCATCCGCCGGGGTGTCGGAAGGCGGCGCGAAGGTGGCTTTTGGAGCGGGACGTTTGGTCCGCCGCGCCGTGCCAGGGAGGCGGAGGCGTTCGCCGTCGAGACGCACTTCATCCGCATCGGGGTCGATTGTAGTGCCAAGAACCGTGACCTTGACGCCGTTGAGAGTGACGCGGCCCTGGAGGATGATTTCCTCGCACGCGCGGCGGGAACCGGCCCCGCATTGGGCCATCCATCGCTGCAAACGCCAGCGGGCCGGACCTGACTGAGTAGTGGAGGCGCCGGGCGCGGCAGCAGCGGCGGGCGGAGCGGGCGGGCGAGGAGAACGAGGAGCGGGAAAGGAAGCAGGAGAGGAAGAAGCGGGGGATGGGCCATAACGGCGCAAACGGCCTGCGGGCGCAGGTTTGCCCGAACCGAAGGAGGAAGCCGGTGAATGCCTTTTGGGGGGTTGGGCAGGTTTGGCCGTCTGGAAAGCCTTGTCGGACCTTTGGGCGCTGCCGGACTTGAAGGCGCTGCCAGGTTTGAAAGCCTTCCCCGATTTGAAAGGCCTGTCCGGCTTGAAGTCCTCCTCCGTCCCAGCGGGCCTATCCCTCTTAAAGTCTTTATCTGACTTAAAGTCCTTGCGGGGCCGGAATGGTTTGCCGCCTCCCTTGGACGCCTTTCCGGCATAAGAGTCCTTGCCCGCCCGGGAGGCTTGAGAACCCCGCTGCGGGTGGGATGTCGTCTGGGAGGCTTGGGAAGGGCGAGGGGCGTGTGGGGCGCGAGGGGCGCGGGAGGAGGTCTGTGGGGCGCGGGAGAACTTGGCGGATCGAGGATCTTTCGGGGAGTTTTTCATTGTGTATTTGCCTTTTTGCGGCATTCGGAACGTGCATCGCGCGGGATGAGCCGCCAGGCGATGGCCAGCAGGAGCGGAACGATCAATACATCATCCAAGTGGCCCAAGACAGGAATCCAGTCGGGGATCAGATCGATGGGCGAGAGCGCGTAACCCAGTGCGAAACCGATCAGGAATTTTGCGGCGCGCGGCGTTCGCGGATCGCGCATCGCCATGCGGTAGAATACCCACTCGCGGCGGATGCGTTGTGCAAGACGCATTTCTTGGCCCCCAGCACCATCTTTATTTTTTCCTTATCGGCTTCGGAAAGCTCCAAAAGCAACTCATTCTCTTCCAGGCGGATGGGTTTCCCAAATCTTCTATGCGGTTCGGGAAGAGTGCCAGTTTTATATACCAGTGAACCGGCATTGCCCTGAGTCCCGGAGGGACCGCCGAGAATAGCCCACCGTTTCAACGGTGGGGGTTGGAACCAAAAACTCCTCCAAAGCCCCGTCGGGGCGGCTGAAATCCTTATCCCCAAACGTATTTCTCATCAAACTCTATTACATGCCCCTTAAGAAATGCCCTGAATTCATCTTCGAATGATGTTCCTTTGTGATGTTCCTTTTGGCGGCAGATGTATTGGCGCGTGTTGGGTATTTGAGAAATCCCGATGCTGAATGCTCCGTAACCTTCCTGCCATGCGAATTCAGATTGTTCATGGGGAAATGTATCATGCACCCATTTGGAGGAACCACCTTTGATGATCTGCATGGCCTTTGCGATCGGCTGTGTAGCAGGGATGGAAAGAAGGAGGTGGACGTGGTTTTCAATGCCGCCGATTTCCAGAATTATCATGCCGTTATCGCGTGCGATTCCACCTATGTAGGGATAAAGACGTTCCGCTAGGGCGTCGGAAATACAGGGATGTCGTTCTTTGGTGCTGAAGACACAATGATACAGGGCGCTTGTATAGGTATGACTCATAAATACTCTCTTACGTTTTCTCCGCCGTCCCTCCGGGACTCCGGAGATTTATGCGCCCTTCCCCACCGTTGAAACAGTGGGCTATTATCGGTGCGTCTCTCCGAGACGCCAGGCAAATACAACGCTTCTTCGCAGGATTGCATAGACGATAAGAGAGAAATCCTTATGTGGCTCCTTTTAAAATTGCCTATCTCCGTGCCTGCGCGAGGTGATACTTCACAAATCCGAGAAAGCCATTTCTCGATGTGAACCAACTCTGTCTTCGCGGCCTCAGCATCTTCCATTTTGTGGACAGGGCAAATTGTCGCTGCAAGGAGCCTGCCCCATGCCGGACGGTTTTGTATTTCTGCAATGAAGCAATTCAGTTATTTATGACCGGCCTATTCTGAGGAGGGTCCAGTCTGATTCGCTGGGGCGGGCGGTTCTGGCGGCGCTGGTGTTTCCATCGCCTCTGCAATTGCTGCTTCTGTGGCCTCGGAAGGTCTTTCGTGCGCGGGGAAGAGTTCGCCCTGGCCGGCGATGGGAAGGTCGGATTTCGACAATAGCAGGTGGAGTTCTTCCAAGGAAGGCAGATCGGCAAGGCGTTTGAGGCCGAAGGTTTTCAGGAACAACTCCGTGGTGCCGTAAAGCGGAGGCCGCCCAACCACTTCGCGCCGTCCGACCACTTCGACCAAGCCCATGTCCTGGATTTGGCGCAGGAGTCCGCCGCAATCCACGCCGCGAATCGCCTCGATGTCCGCGCGCGTGATCGGCTGTTTATAGGCCACAATCGCGAGCGTTTCGAGCGCGGCGGGCGTCAGGCCGGTTTTTTTGCGGTGGCGGTGCAGGCGGTAAATCCAATCGGCCAGGCTCGGGCGCGTCCCCAGCTGGAATCCGCCGGCCACCTCCATCAGAACGACGCCGCGGCCCTCGCGCGCATACTCCATTTGCATTTCGTCAAGCAGTTCGCGCACCGCGAGCGGATCGACGCCGTTCATCAGGCGGCTGAGACGCTTGAGCGAAAGCGGCGTTGTGGCGGCGAAAAGAAGCGCCTCGAGCACCGCGCGCGCCTCCGCGCCTTTCGGGATGGGCAGCGAGGGATCGAGCGGTTCCTCCTCGAATTCGTCGCTCACGGCAGGCGGCGGCGCGGGAGGGCCTTCGCCCGGCGCTTGGCCAAGCACGGGGCGGCCGGGCGGGACGGGAGGAATGGGAGAGGAAAGTGGATTGGAAGGATCAGGCATGCGCTATATGGGATGAGGAATATGGATTTTACTGGGGAAGCAGGCGCGCAAAACGCATAATGGCAAAGAATCGGGTCGAAATTGCCAACAGCGGCGCGTCGCATCGCGGCGGCGATCAGCCTACATACACGACCGAATCGCCCCAGGGTTCGATCAGGATGTCCTCAAAAGGCGCGGCTTGCGCAACAGTGATTTCCCGCAATCGCGCCAATTCGAGCGATGCAAGGAACGTAACGATAATTTCTTCCTTGCATATACAGCGTTTGAAAATCGCCCCGAGATTCACGCGGCGCTCCGAACGCAGGCGCTCGCGCAACTCAACGAGTTTGTCCTCGACGTGGAATTGCTCGCGCCGCACCGAGTGCATCGGGCGCGTGCGGGCCTGGAGCAGCACGCGCGCAAAGGCGTCGAAGAGCGAACGGATGTCCTGGCTCGGCGATTCCTCGGGCTGCGGCGGCGGAAGGATCGAAACGACGTTGGCGCGGTAATAGACGCCGCGGTGTTTTTCTTCGAGCGAACGCAGGCGCTGCGCCAGTTCCTTGAATTTGCGGAATTCGATCAGGCGGCGCAGCAACTGGCGCGTCGAAAGGGCCGCATCGACCTCTTCGCCTTCCTCCTCGCCTTCCTCGCCTGGTTGCGCGGGGAGAAGGCTGCGCGATTTGATCGAAAGGAGCGTGGCCGCGATCACGAGGAATTCCCCGGCCACTTCGAGGTCGAGCACCTTCATCGCATCGAGATACATGAGGTATTGCTGCGTGACGTCCGCGAGCGACACCTCGGTGATGTCCATCTCGTTGACCTTGATGAGATGGAGCAATAGGTCAAGCGGCCCCTCGAAGAGATTCTTGAGGACGATGCGCGGAAGAGGATGAAGGCTTTCGGATTCGGTCATGGAGACGAACTCGCGCGGCCTTGTGGCTCTTGGCCTGCCATGCCGGACGGCCACAGTATTGCAGCGCCGCTTTGCCGCTGCGCAATTGTCTCGCAGGTTCCGCGAATCCGCACAACTCGAAAGTCCTTGGGCGGGAGGGCAAGAGCTGTGCAAAGTATCATATCTTTCATGCGATCCTTCGATCTTCTTATCATTCGCCCCGCGATTCATCGCGGGGTTGGCAAACAAGCCGCGCACTTTGAACCGTTTCAACGGTTTGTCTGGTGGTGCGGCAAAAACCGTTGAAACGGTTCTGGAAGAAAACCCTTCTCGAAGTCCCCGCGATGAATCGCGGGGCGAAGGATAGAAGAATCCCCACCTGCCTTGGTAATGTAACTTTGAACAGTTCCTTGGGCGGGAGGGCGGTATCGGATTTCAAGCAAGCCGCCTCCCATTCTGCAGGGCGATCCTGCTTGACTGCCCCCGTTACGGAAGCGATGAGCATCGCAGAAGGTTTGCAGCAAGTCTGTTTTGTTTCAGGGAGGGCGGACATCGGCATGATAGGGCAGGTTCGATTTCAAAGGCGTCCGTCCGCCATGTTTCAGGCATGTCAATCTGGAGGAGATCCGATGGCAACGCTCCAATCTGCAAGTGGTTTGGACCAGGCATCGCGCCAGGGAAGGGGATTGCTCGGGGGGCGAAAGGGCGCTGTTGTGCCTGGCTTATGGGTTTGGATGGTGGGAATCACCGCTTGGATTGCATTCCTGGGGGCTGCGGCTCATTCCGCTCCTGTCGGCGCGATCGCGCAGGACAATCCGGCCGCTTCGCCAACGCCGCCACAGGTCTCGCGTCAGCCGACTTCCCAGGACTTATGGACGCATTGGCCCGATCCGCCTCCCTCGGCGCTCGTCGTGCTTCCTCTTGTGGATCAAAGCGGACTGGGCGGTTCGCTCAACTATGAAATTCGCGAATCTTCGGGACGCCTGATCCAGGCGTTGCTCACGCTGGGAGGCCGCCCGGCCACATGCCCGGACGCGGAATCCTTATACGCGGCCTTGTCGCGCCGCGGATATTCATTCGATTTCATGGAGCCGCTGGATGCGGCGGAGTTGGCGGCGCTTGGGCGTGATCTGCATACAGACACGATCCTCCAGGTGGTGATCAGGCGCGTTGGCGCCGAAATCCAGGCCATCGCCACGGCGGCGGATGCAAAAACCGGGCGCGAGATTGGAACCTGGAAGGCGCAGATTCCCGGCAATGCGCCCACATACGAGGCTCTGTTCGACGCGCAAACGCAACTGGCACCGCTCGTGGCGGCAGGCTTGCTTGGATTGGAAAATCCAGAGGCCTTGTGCAAAGGCCAAGACGTGAATGCAAAAAATGACAAGACGAGATCGGCGGCTAACGCGCTCGCCGCGCAGGCACGCACGCAGCTGATGCCGCCGCCGTCTTACCCGCGAATCCTTCGCGCGCTTCGCCTGGCCCAGGCCGCGGTGGAAAAAGACCCGCATTGCGAAGACGCCTGGGCCGCGCTGTCCTTTGGGTTCCGGCAACTGGAAATCAAGATGGAAGAGAGCGAGTCTCCTCTCATGCGAGAAGCGGCCTTGCGGTCGTATGTGGCGGGCGAAATCGCGTGGTTTCTCGCGCCGGAAACGCCGCAATCGCATCTGGCCCGCGGGTGGGGGAAGGTCGCCACAGGCCGATTCGCGCAGGCGCACCGCCAGGCAAAAGAGGCGCTGAAAAAGGACCCGGAAAATTGGGGTGCGCGCATCATTCGCGCCCACACGTATCCTCGAGCGGGAGACGATCCGACTTCGCCCACGCCTTCCGATTCCCTGGCGCGCGAATGGATGGAAATCACAAAACCTTATATCATCATTCAATACCCGTCGGATTTGCTGACAAGATATGGACAATGGGTGAAGGAAGAACCGTTTTCTCCCTACCTATGCGTCAGCCTGGGAGAAATGAAGGACCTGGACGAAAAGCGGACCGCGCACACCCTTGCGGCCGTTCAGGGCAGCTATTTCGCCCTGGTGGAAATGGCGCGCCAATACGAACTCGCGGGAAAACCGGACGAAACAAAACGCATCGCCGCGCTCATCAAGCGCAACACAGGCATCGCGACCGGCCCCTCTTCCGCCTTGCCGGTCTCCGCTGCGCCTTCATCCGGCCCGCCTTCCAGCCCCATCGCCGATTCCGTGGAGGAAGCGCTTGTCCGAAAATCCGCGCAAGGTCTGCAAGGGTTTGTGGCGCAATCCTACTGGTGGGAGCCGGACTGCCCCGCGCGCAATGCGCTGGATCTTTTGCATAAGGAAAAAATCCGGTTTGGAGAATCCTTTGCCACGCCGACGCAGTGTCTTCGCGCCGCTGGGGCGGGCGGAATGCAATTCACGCCGCGCCAATGGATGCATCTGGCCGAACGCCCCGCGCTTGATGGCGCATGGATGTCGATGATGGATTATGGATTCAGCCTGGGCATCCAGGATCGCGCGGATGAACTGGCCGAAATGCTCGATGGGCTTTTCCCGGACGACCTGCCCACGCTCGGAAATCTCGACTATTATTACAGAAACATCCGCCGGAACGCCAGGCAATATGACGGAAAGTTCAGCGACAGAATGTATTCCCTGCACAAGGATTACATTCCTTGCTACCGCATCAACGTTGACGCGGCCCAACTCACGCCCGAAAAGAAAGTTCTGTATTTGGAAAAGCTGAAGTGCCTCGCGCCGTTTGACGTCTCGACGCTGAGATTTATCGCTTCGCAATTGGAAATGATGGGCGACTGGAAGCGCGCCGCCGAGTATCAGGACCTCATCGGATGGCGGCGCCCCAACGCATGGGAAAATCGCATCAACGCCCTTTCTTTGCGCGCCATGGCGGAACGCCGCCTCATCACGGCGCAGGAAATGGCCGCGATGGAGGAAGACATACCGAAAACAGAGGCCAATCGCGCGCGCCTGCTGGCCCGGCTATTCTGCCTGGGTTTGGACTACGGCAAATCGCTGCAATACTATCAGACGTATTTTTCCACGATTCATCCAACCAGTTCCGAGCCATACTTTGACGCCGCGTGGCTCTATCGCATTCAGGGCAAGCGCGAAGAAGCCAGGCAGATTTTTGAGCAGTTCATTCGCACGGTTCCGGACCAACTCATCACGTGCGAGGCGCTGCTGGAACTGCGAAACATGGCCCAGGAGGAAAGCGACATGGCGGCGGCCCGAGGCTATCTCCAGCGGGCGGCCGACATCGACGACTGGAAAAGCTCGGTCATTCAGGCGGAGGCCTTTCAATACTGGCTCGAAGGCGACAGGGATTCGGCCCTGGATGAACTGCGGCGGTGCGAAAACCGATACCCTGGCTCCGGATATTCCGTGGATGTGGGATGGGTGCTGTATGCCGAGGGTGATTACGAGGGCGCAAAAAAGCAGGTGGAAAAGGAAAAGGATTTGGCGCCGAGAAATCCCAAGATTTACTGGCTGCAATCCACGCTTCTTCGCCGCGAAGGAAAAATGACCGAGGCCGAACAAGTTCTAATGGCGTCTCTGGCCCAGGATTCGCGCAATCTTGCCGCGCGCGACAATCTGGCATGGCATTACTGGCTGGCGGGCGATCTGGACAAAGGCCGCAAAACCGTCGAGGAAGCCGCGCCTATTCCCAGGGTCAGAAGCTACTACGGCCTCTACCTCAGCTATGCCAGAATATGCATTAGCCAAAATGATCTGGCTAAAGCGGAGGAAATCGCCGCTCTTCTGCTGGCTTGCGAGCCTGTTTCGGTTGGGTCCGACGTCTTGCGGGCGCGCATTGCCCTGGCGCGGGGCGATCCGCAAAAGGCGCTTCAGGAACTAAACCGCGCACTTCTGGCGCGAAATTGGGGCGGTCTTGTCGTAGGCGCCCAGGCCAAACTGGCGCTGGGCGACGCTGCCACCGCGCGCGAATGGGTTCACTTGGCCAATACGTATGACTATGTGCCCAGCGCGGAGTCTATGATGATCGAGGGCGATGCGAACGCAGCGCTGGGCCGTCTGGATGACGCGAAAAAACTGTGGGCGCGCGCCCTCGAACAAGAAGGTCCTTATACCACTGTAGGCAAACAGGCGAAGCAAAAACTGGCGGCTTTCAAACTGGAAAAGTAACGCCGGGAGAGGGGCCGGTGAGATATGCTCGCGTTTTGTGGCGCGATTGGCGTCTCCGCGCGGCACGAGGCAATGCGGCCCGGCGCGAGAGCGGAGCCGAACAGTCACAATACGCGAGGGCGGAGCCTCGCGATCCCGATGCGTTAATTTTTCAGGCTGTGCAGATGGGCATGGATGCGGATGGCAAGGGCAAGGGCGCGAGTCCGGACTATGTTTCGCTGCGGTGGATGACCCACTTGCCCAAAACCAGAACGTCCAGATTGCCTTGTTGAAAGGACCGAATGGCGTCTTGGGGCGAGGCGACAATCGGTTCTTCATGCATATTGAAGGATGTATTGATCGTTACGGGGACGCCAGTGATTTCTCGATAGGCCCGCAAAATGGAATAAAACCTCGGATTGCGCTCGGGATGGACGAGCTGCGGACGCGCTGTGTTATCGACATGGATGGCCGCGGGGATGTTCTTTTGCGCTGTTTCCGTAGCGGCAAAAGTAATGGTCATAAACTCCGCCGGATGTTCCGCTCCCTGGACGTTCTCGAAATACTCGGAGGCGTGTTCATACATTACCGCCGGGGCAAAGGGCATGAATTCAGTCCGCTTTAGTTGTTTGTTCAGCCATTGGTTCACCGCCGGGTCCTTGGCGCTGTAAAGAATGGACCGGTTGCCCAACGCGCGCGGACCGAATTCCATGCGTCCGTCAAAATGGGCGACCACTTTCTTTTCCGCAATGAGTTCGGCAACGACCCGCGCAATCTCCTGTTCCGCATAACGGCGCGCCTTCAGGCCAGATCGCTCAATCGCTTCCTTGATTTCAGCGTCGGAATATCCAACTCCCAGAAACACATCGCGCAAGGCAAAAGGTGGAAGTTCTCCGCCACGGTCTTCCACGAGGCGAAGCAGCGCCGCCCCCAAACTCAGCCCCGCGTCCGACATGGCAGGCTGAATAAATATGCGGCGGAATCCTAATTCCTTGATGTGCTGATTGAGTTTGACGTTGGCGAACACGCCTCCCGCAAGGGCGACGCAGTCCGGGCTGCCCAGTTTGTCGCGCCATTCGGTGACCAGGCTCAGAATGCGGCGCTCCAGGCGTTTTTGAATGGCATACGCCAAATCCTCGCGTGTGAAAGCCCCGAAGCGAGTTGGCCGCAAGGCGCGCAGACGCTCCCATCCATCGAGTCCCGATCGCATGAAATATTCATAGGTAAGGTGATTTCCCCGGCCGCGCTTGAAGATATCATCAAAGAATTCGCTCAGGGCCTCATCGCACTGCGCGTTGTCCTGTCCAAACGCCGCCAGGCCTGTGATTTTTCCCTCATGGCGCGCGGGGCGGAATCCGAGGAGCGTGGTCACCATTTCGTATTCCAGCCCTGCGGGAAGTTCCTGGTAGAAATAGGATTTCTGCAGATGCAGGCGCCCCTTGTCGCCGAGATAAACCTGGCCAGAGTAGTAGTCCCCCATGCCGTCAACGGAAACAACAAGCGCCGTCTCCATGCCGGAGGGATAGTACGCTGATGCGGCGTGGCAGGCATGATGATCGTAGCGCCCCGCCGCGGGACACAGTTCTCGCCCAATGATTGTTTCGGAAAAAGTCATTGTCTGGCGCAGGAGGCTCATCACCTGAAATTTGAGCGTCGATCTGAGCATGTGGCGGGGAGGCGATTTCAGGCCCTTGAGCGGCAAATAACCAAAATGCGAATAAAGATTCCTGGCCAGGCAAGACGGCATCGGCACTTCACTGTGAGAAAAACGCGCGGCAAATTGTCCGTCATTTTCCCACAGAAAGATGGCGCATATGGCAATCCCAAGGTCTCTCGGATCCGGCGGGCATTGAAAGGGATCGGATAAAATGCGGATTTCGCGGATTGGCTCTGCTGAGGCCAATTCCCAGGTTTTTTCCACATTACTGATTGGCTCCATTTGCCTGCCGTTGATCTGGATAAGGGCGGTTCTTTTGAGGCGGCATGTGGATTTATCTAAAAGAACAAGCGAGATTTTTGAGATGTCCGGCGTATCAATCTTTAGCCGCGCTTCCGCCGCCGTCCAGCGATAGGCCAATTCGCCACTTCGCTCCAGGGCATGGAAACCCAGTTTCGGTGAAAAAATGCTGTCGTCGTCCAGTGGAATGGCCTTCCAGGGAATCAGGCCGGCGTTGAGTTGCCTTTCGGCCCACGGAAACAGGGCCGTGGGATTGCGTTCGTGGCCCTGTTGCCTGGAAAGGCGGTCGAGGCTGCACGCGAACAATGGCTTGCCGCTATTTGAGTCAACTACGCAGATGCCCGCATCATGGCTGATACCGAGACCAACAATAGGTCTGCTGATTTCAATTCCATTACCCTTCCCATTGCCCTTCACGCTGTATCCTCTTGGTTGAGATATCGATCCAATAATTTGGATCATGCATGGCAACCACACAAAGCGCTTGGCTAAACATAATCAGAAGAATTCCAAAGTCAATCCTTGCCGACGGTTTGTCAATAAACCACGGACACGTCCCTGCGCAGGCATAGCCTTATGACGGTGCGAGCGGAATGCGCCCAGGCGCGAGAGTGGAGCCGAACAGTCACAATACGCGAGGGCGGAGCCTCGCGATCCCAGGGCGTTAGTTTTTAAGGCTGTGAAGAGGAGCGGGGACGCGGCCGCCACGCTCGATAAAATGGCTTTTGGCATCGACGTTCGGAACCGGCAGCACTACCGATTCGCCAAACAGTCCGCCGAAACTGATCTTCTGGCCCGAACGTTTGCCCGGCACGGGAATGATCCGGCAGGCGGTGGTTTTATTATTAACGACGCCGATGGCCATTTCGTCCGCGATGATCGAGGCGAGAGTGGCCGCGCTTGTCGAGCCAGGCAGGAAAATCATGTCCAGACCTACGGAACAGACGGCGGTCATGGCTTCGAGTTTTTCCAATTTGAGCGAGCCGTCGGCCGCGGCCTCGGCCAGGGCGCTGTCCTCGCTGACGGGCAAAAACGCGCCCGATAGACCGCCCACCGATGACGAGGCGAACAGTCCGCCTTTTTTAATAGCGTCGTTGAGCAGCGCCACGGCGAGCGTCGTGCCCGGTTCGCCGATCTTGCGAATGCCCATCGCGTGGAAAATCTCGCCGACGCTGTCGCCGACGCGCGGCGTGGGCGCGAGCGAAAGATCGACAATCCCAAACTCGATGCCCAGACGTTCGCTGATTTCGCGTCCGATTAATTCGCCGACGCG
Organism: uncultured Candidatus Sumerlaeota bacterium; assembly: GCA_964446285.1. Lineage (GTDB taxonomy): Bacteria > Sumerlaeota > Sumerlaeia > SLMS01 > CAYUNT01 > CAYUNT01. Next base: position 12,415 of record CAYUNT010000121.1, read on the forward strand.
CGTTACGCGAAACGACTGCATTTTAATCTCTTCGGCGATTTCGCCCAGCCCGACGCCTGGTTGCGTTTCGATCAGGCGTTCGACCGCGCGCTTGACGACGCCCGGGCCGCTGACGCCGATGTTCACGACGCATTCCGGTTCGCCCGCACCCAGATATGCGCCCGCCATAAAGGGATTGTTCGGCGGGATGTTCGCGAAAACGACCAGCTTCGCCGCGCCAAATCCATTGCGTTCGCGCGTCGCTTCCGCCACGGCCAAAATGCGCTCCGCAACAAGCAAAATCGCGTCGATATTGATGCCGGCATTCGTGGAGGCGACGTTGACCGAAGCGCACACGCGTTCGGTTTGCGAAAGGATTTCAGGCAGGGCGCGGATGAGATTGCGCTCACCGGGCGTGATGCCGCGCTGCACAAGCGCCGTGAATCCGCCGAGCAAATCCACTTCGACTTCGGCGGCGGCCGCGTCGCAAACGCGAGCAATCTCGACAAACGCGGCCTCGCTCATGCCTTCGAGCAGCTGGCTGGCGGGCGATATGGCGATGCGTTTGTTGATGATCGGAATCCCGTATTTCCGGCCCAACTCCTGGCAAACGTCCACGAGCCGCCCGGCTTTGTTGAGGATTTTCTGGCGAACCTTGCGCCCGACATGCTCGACGTCGCGCGAGGCGCAATCGGACAAATTGATCCCAAGCGTCACGGCGCGGACGTCGAGATTTTCCTCCTGCAACATGCGCAGCGTGGATAGGACTTCGTCGGTGCGGATCATAGGCGGCTCATCTTTTCCTGGCGCGAGAGATAGAGGTTATTTGTGGCGAGAAAAAGGTTTTCGTGCTGGATGCGGACGCTGAATCGCCCGCGCGATCCGGCTTTTTCGAGGTCGATTTGCACCTGCGCCAGATCGAGTTCGGGCGGGACGTCGATTTCGCTGATGAGAACAAACTGATCGGGCGGGCGCGTGAAACAATACAAATCGACAATGTTTATGCCGTGGCTGGCCAGGGAATTCGTGATTTCGTGAACAACGCCTTTGCGGTCTTTGCCTGTTAGCGTAAGGAAATAGATGTTGGATTGATGCGCTTGGGCGGCGGGCGCGTCGTGGTAGGGGAGAACGCTCACTGTGAGTTCGAGATGGCTGCCGCCCTGTTCGATTCCGCCGCGAATGCCTTCGGCGTCCACGCGCGCCGGGAACGCGGCTATGATGAGAATTGTGAAACAGCTGTCCATGACGGTTTGCGACATTTTGTCGATATTGCCGCCCAGACGCAGGATAGTGCCGGTGACATTGCTGATAATGCCGACGCGGTCGAGCGTAATGACCGCAATCGCGTATTTGTTGGAACTCATGGAGATTAATCCTCCGCGAACGATGGCAGGACAAAGACGGCCGCGCAAGTTGCGAGGCGGTTATGCTCGTTTGGCGAATAATGGGACGGATGGGACTTATGGGACAAATGGGACGAATGGGATACCCGCAACTCACAACCCATAACCCACAACTCTCATCACTCCCCACACCCCACCGCCCTCGTGTTCCGTCCAACCGCACCACCCCAAGAGCACGTCGCACAC
>CAYUNT010000122.1:0-13965 GCA_964446285.1 uncultured Candidatus Sumerlaeota bacterium
CAGCCAATGGGTGTGTTGGTTCCATTGACGATCTATCGCGGCCCTTCAGGCCGCCAGATTCCGGGCGGATTCGATTCCCAGGCCTTCGCTTCGCTCCGGCCTGGGCTAAGGGATTTCAGCCCGTTGGGCCTGAAGAAGAGAACGCTTTATCCTCCAATCCCCGCTAATAATAGAAGGTTAGCGGAATTGTCCTGATCGAACCCTGGCGTGGCGGGCTTTGGGCTTGTTGAACGCAGTCCATTCGCGCATCATTTCGGATGTTGTTGAATTTTTCGGGATGGCCAGCCGAGATGGCCCGGCGGAAACGCTTCCCCCTAAACTCCAAATCCCGGCGCAAGGCGCAAACCCCAATCCACGCGCGCTTAGTTCCATGAACACACAGGCAGAATCCGGCTCGGGCGGACGGTTTTTTATCATGCTGGCCTCGGTGGTCATTGTGGTGGCGGGATTGCGCGCCGCCTCGGCGGTGCTTGTGCCGCTGATTCTGGCGCTGTTTCTGGCGATTCTGGGAATGCCGGGTCTTGTGTGGCTGCAAAAACGCCGCATTCCGGGCGTGCTGGCTGTTGGGATCGTGGTCCTTGGCCTGGTTGGCCTTCTGGCTCTGGCCGGGCTTCTGGCGGGCGAGTCCATCAACCAATTCACAGAGGCCATTCCGCGCTACCGCAAGCGATTTGATCAGCTTCTCGATTCGGGCGCGGAGTGGTTCAAGCGGTTCGGCATCGAAATCACCCTGCTTAAACTCATCGACGCCGTGGACCCCAGCCGGGTGATGGACCTTGTGGCCGGAGCGTTGAAGGGTCTGGCCGCAGCGCTCTCCAATGTGGTTTTGGTTTTGCTGACAGTGATGTTTCTCCTATTGGAAGCGTTGGGATTCCCCGCCAAATTCCGCGCGGCGTTTGGCGCAAAGGGCGGCGCGGACCGCTGGGCGCGCGTCACGGCGGATATACAACGCTACCTTTTCATCAAGACCTGGATCAGTTTGGCCACGGGGATTGTGCTCGGATTATGGAACTATACGCTGGGGGTCGATTTCGCGCTTCTTGCGGGGCTGACTGCGTTTCTGCTCAATTTCGTCCCCAATCTTGGTTCGATTCTCGCTGCCATTCCGCCGATTTTGGTGGCTCTGATCCAACTCGGCCCCGGTCCCGCTCTTTTGCTTATGGCTGGATATATTGTGGTGAATTTTGTTCTCGGAAACATAATTGAGCCGCACATCATGGGACGCCACCTGAACCTTTCCGCGCTGGTTGTGTTTCTTTCGCTGGTGTTTTGGGGATGGGTGTGGGGCGCTGTGGGGATGATTTTGTCCGTGCCGATAATGATCATAATCAAAATTCTACTGGAAAACAGCGAGGAATGGCGCTGGGTAGCCATTCTGATGGAGCCGGACGGTCGAGCGCGCGGTTGTGCTTCGGCGGACTCTGGCCAGATGAACTCTGAGCGGGCGGGTTCGTCCGGTTCGCCGCCGCCACCGCTGCCGCAAAATTCCCCGCAAGGCCCTCCGAGCGGAGGCGCCCCCGCATGAAATCCCGGCGCATTTCCGATTCCCACAACGCCGCCTCCTCCGCCGCCGTTGCTCCCAGAACGCAATCCGGCGCGTCAACAGCGCCCGCCGCATCGCCCCCGACTGAAAGCCGGTGCGAGATCGAGGCGCGCAGGGAAGGCGATAAGACGCTCGTGCTGTCATTTCGCGGACGGCTCGATCTCCACACGGCCGTCGCGGCCTGGACGCAGGCGCGGCGCGAATTGGAGGGCCGCCCGCCCGCGCCCGCCATCGCCTTGCCGCTTCCTTCCCCGCGCCCGCCCTCGCCTTCCGCGCTCCCCGCGCGCCTTGTCATCGAGGCGGGCGGAATCGAATACTGCGACGGCGCGGGAATTGCCTTGTTTGTCGATCTGCGCCGCCGGATGGCCTCCGCGGGCGGGCAATTTGAAATCCGGGGTCTTGCCGAGAAATTCGAGCGCCTCCTGGATTTGTTTCCCGCGGATCAGTTTGCCCCGGCGCCCGCCGCGCGCCCACAGCCCGTGCATCTGCCCGAGGAGGTCGGACGCGCCACACACCTGCTCTGGAACGACACGCGCGCCCTTGTCGCCTACGTGGGTGAGTTGTCGCACGCCCTTGCGCACGCCGCGAAACACCCGCGCGGCATCCGCTGGGCCGACGCTTTTCTTGCCGCCGAACACGCGGGCGTGAACGCGCTGCCTATCGTCTCGCTCATCGGATTTCTCGTCGGGCTGATTATGGCGTTTCAGTCCGCCATGCCGATGAAACAATTCGGCGCGGAAATTTTCGTGGCCAATCTCATCGGACTTTCGATGATCCGCGAACTCGGACCGCTCATGACCTCGATTATACTCGCAGGGCGCTCGGGATCGTCATTCGCCGCTGAACTCGGCACCATGAAGGTGAATGAGGAAATCAGCGCAATCGTGACAATGGGGCTGGAACCTGTGCGATTCCTTGTTGTGACGCGCGTGATGGCCGCCATGCTCATGGCGCCGATTCTTTCGATTTTCTGCACGCTTGCAGGGCTGATCGGCGGCGCGATTGTGTTGCTGTCGCTTGGATATCCGCTCGTCACATACATGAATCAGGTGTTGCAGTCGGTGGATTTGTCTGATCTGTTTGGCGGCCTGTTCAAGACTCTTGTGTTCGGGCTTTTGGTCGGCGGCGTGGGGTGTTTGCGCGGGCTGCAAACGCGGACGGGCGCGAGCGCGGTGGGCCTCTCCGCCACCAGCGCCGTCGTCAGCGGCATTTTGCTCATCGCCATTGCCGACGGCATTTTCTCTGTCGCGTATTATTGTTTGGGAATATAAATCATGTCGAATGCGCCGGGCGCTCCGATTATACGGGTCGAGAATCTGACCGCCGCCTACGAGGGTGCGGTGATTCTGGAGCGCGTGTCGTTCGAGGTGAATGCTGGCGAGATTTTTGTGATTCTCGGCGGTTCGGGCTGCGGAAAAAGCACACTGCTCAAGCATATTATCGGCCTGTATCATCCGGCGGCGGGGCGCATTCTGATAGACGGCGAGGACATCGTGACGGCCGAGGGCAAAGCGCGCCGGCGCCTGCTCAATCGCATCGGCGTCATGTATCAGATGGGCGCGCTGTTCGGGTCGATGACGCTTCTGGAGAATGTCCGCCTGCCGCTTGAGGAATTCACGGACTTGCCGTCCGAATCGCGCGACCTGATTGCGCTGATGAAACTTCACCTCGTGGGCCTGCGCGATTTCGCCGGCTTTATGCCATCGGAAATCAGCGGCGGAATGCAAAAGCGGGCGGCCATCGCGCGCGCCATGGCGCTCGATCCGAAAATTCTGTTTCTCGACGAACCTTCCGCAGGGCTTGATCCGATCACCTCCGCCGAACTCGATCAGCTGGTTCTGAAACTCGCCCGCGGGCTGGGAATTACGTTTGTCGTCGTCACGCACGAACTGCCGAGCATTTTCACTATCGCCGACCGCGTGATCATGCTCGACAAACGAACGCGCGGCATCATCGCCGAAGGCAAGCCGGAGGATTTGCGCCTCCACAGCGAGAATCCCTGGGTGCGCCAGTTCTTCAACCGCGAGGCGATGGCAGAGGCGGTGAAGTGATGATGGACAGGATTTACAAGATAGATCAGGATAAGATTGATATAATATATCCATTATATCTTTTTTTGTTTCATTCTGTAAATCCTGTCTATTCTTTCTCCAAAATTCAGGATGCCCATAATCGCACATTTTCTTTCAGGATGCCAACATGAGCGCCAGGGCGAATTACTTCAAGATCGGCCTGTTTGTCATTTCCGGATCGGCGCTGCTGATCGCCGGCGTCATCGCGCTCGGTGCAGGCGCGCTCTTCGAGAAAAAAATCCGCATGGAAACTTATGTGGATGAATCCGTGCAGGGCCTGGACGTTGGCTCGCCCGTGAAATATCGCGGCGTGCAGATCGGCAACGTCGAGAAAATCCTTTTTGTGCAAAACGAATATGCCGGCGCGGGGCCGATCCCCGAACGATATATCCTGATCCGCATGGCACTGGACGCAAGAATGACCTTGTTCAAAGGCGCCGGGCTTCTGGAAACCCAACTTAACCAGGAAGTCGCGCGTGGTTTGCGCGTACGGCTCGCTTCGCAGGGATTGACCGGCGCCGCTTACCTCGAAGCAGATTACTTCGATCCTGTGCGCAACCCGCCGCTGAAAATCTCATGGACGCCCAAGAGCCTCTACATTCCCTCTGCGCCAAGCACCATCACGCGCATCGGGCAGGCGGCCGACGAGGTGTTCCAGCGCATCCAGCGAACCGACGTCGAGAGCGTGGTCAAACACCTCGACGAGTTTCTGATGGCGCTGACAAAGACAGTTGAAGATATGAAGCCGGCGGAGCTGAGCGCCGAGGCGCGCGGACTGCTCAAGGAGGCGCGGCTTTCCACGGCGCGCGTGCGAGAACTTCTCGCCTCGCCTGAAATCAGTTCGATTCCGGCGGATGCATCCGCGGCGGCGGCGGCGGCGCGGCGCGTGGCGGAGGCCACGCAAGACGACTGGCCTCCGATTTTGGCCAATTTGCGCGAAACCACCGACCGCCTGACCACCTCGACCCGCACCGTCGAAGCGATGTTGCGCGGCGGCGAAATCCGCCAGAGCATTGACGCCATCGCCCGCGCCGCGCACAACGCCGATACCGCCTCCGAGGGGCTGCCGGAGGCCGCCGAGCGCCTCAATGCCTCGTTGCGCCGAATCGAAGACATGCTTGCGCGCCAGCAGAGCAATATCGAGGCCGTGATTGGGAATTTGAAGGATATAAGCGAGAACCTGCGCGATCTTTCGGGCGATGCGCGCCGCTATCCCTCGCGCGTTCTCTTTGGCGACGAACCCAAAGCCCTGGAGCCATGATCATGAACCGCAAATCCGCGCTTATTCTTTTGGCGATTTCCACCGCCCTTCTGGCATCGGGCTGCGTCAGCCTGAAGCGTCCGTATCCTGAAAAGCGTTACTATGCTATCGGCGCCTGGACGCCAGAAAGCGCCAGCAATACAAACGCCGCCGCCCCCGCATCATCCCCTGCGGTCTCCGAATCGGCTCAACAACGGGGCGCGTTATGCGTCCGCGATTTCCGCGTCGCGCCCGGATTGCGCGGCAAGGAACTCGTCTATCGCACGGGCGAATACACATTCGCTTCCGACTACTATAATGAATTCTTCACCTCGCCCGGCCCGATGCTCGCCGAGTTCACACGCCGCCGCCTGGCGCAATCCGGACTGTTTGCCGAGGTGGCCGATCCTTCCAGCGCCACGGCTGCCGCATGGACGCTCGAAGGCAATATCGCCCAAATGCACGGGGATTTTCGCGACCGCTCCGCCCCGAAAGCCGTTTTGGAAATTCAGGTTTTTCTGCTCGATTCCGCGCGCCCCGGTTCCCTGGTGATTTTCCAGCAGACTTTTTATTATGCCAAGCCCATCGAGCGCGCCGCGCCCGAAGCACTTGTTCGCGGCTGGGACGAAGCGCTCGGCGAATTCGCCCCCGCGCTCGAATCCGCTCTGAAAACCCTTCCCGCCCTCTACTCTCCGCGCCCTCCGCGACCTCCGCGGTGAAAAAAATACGCTGCGCCTCGGCTATTCCGATTTCCCTCCCGGGCGGCGGGCGCGGCGGCGCAAATACATCTGCGCGGCGCGGTCCATCAGCCAGTCGGGAATAAAAGGACACAAGCGGGCCGCAATCCGCGCGGTCAACGTGACCAAATACCGTGCGCGCGGCCGGCGCGCGTAAATGGCTTTCACAATCACACCCGCCACGGCGGAGGCGGGCAATTCGCCCCAGCGTTTGGCGCGGTGATAGTCGCGCAGATACATCGCATACACATCGCCATACAAAGGAGAATCACGCCGGATTAGTCCGCCAAAGGCCGCCACGGCGTTTTCGGAAAACCGCGTGGCGATTGGCCCTGGCTCCACCAAAACAACGCGGATTCCCCACGGAGCCAGTTCAACCCGCCAGGCATCGCAGAGCGATTCCATCGCGTGTTTGCTTGCGCAATACGGCCCGCCGAACGGCAAGGTAATGCGGCCAAGAATGCTTGAGATATTGACAATGGTCGCCCCTGCCCCGCTGGCGCGCAGCAAGGGCAGGCAGGCCCGCGTCATTCGCCAGAATCCCGCCACATTCACTTCCCACTGGCGGCGGAATTCCTCTTCGGAAAGGTCTTCGAGCGCCCCGAACTGCCCATAGCCGGCGTTATTGACCAAGGCGCGCAGCGAAATGCCCGAATCGGCGACAATGCGAACAACCTCCTCGACCTGGGCGGGATTGGCCACGTCGAGCGCGAGCGGCTTCCAGCGCGAGGCGGCGGCGGCCGCTTGGGCGTTGCCGCGGCGCGAATCTGCCTCCAGCGCCTGGCCGATTTCGCGCAATTTTTCCACGCTTTCCGGGCGGCGCGCCGTGGCCCAAACAACCCACCCGCGGCGCCACAGCGCCTGGGCGGTTTCCAGGCCGATTCCAGAGGAGCAGCCCGTAAGCAGCACTCCCGGCGCCACGGAAGCATCCGGCGGCCGCGAGGCAGAGGAGGCGGGAGATGTCATTGGAAGCGCACGACGAAGCGGCGGCGGGAAAAAAACGCCGCTGCCGCGGAATATCAGCGGGCGGTTGCGCTGCGGCGACGGCGGGCCGCCCGGACCAGGATATAGGCACATGCGATCTTCATCGCATCGACCGCCACAAACGGCGCAACGCTCATGGTCCACACCGCGCCCCAGGACGCGCCGGAGACGATTTTGAACCAGACTGCCCCGCACGCATACATGGCCGCCAAGCCCGCCGCGAGAAAGAAGGCGTCGCGCGGAGCGTGAAAATCAGTGGCTTTTTCAAAGGCGCGTCCCGTGATCGCGGCGGCAGCCAGGAATCCGAACAAATACCCTGCCGTAACCGCTTGAGGACCGAACAGCTGTGCCCAGCCTCCTGCTCCCGAGGAGAAAATCGGCGCGCCGAGCGCTCCGATGGCAAGATACGCGGCGATCACGGACATGGATCCAGCCGCGCCCAGCCACATCGCCGCCAAAAACACGAAAAACACCTGAAGAGTTAGCGGCACGGGGGTTTCCGGCAAATACTGTCGAATCCACCCGGACAAGCAAAGGCCGGCCAGAAGGGCTGCTTTCAGGCCGATCTTGCTGAAAAAGGCATCCGCGTGAATTCGCGCCGAAATCGAACGAGTCATTGAATGATTTGCAAACATGTTTTCCGATCCTTGGCGATGGCGAACGTCCCTCGCGCCAGCGGGAGACGTTCTTTAGAACAGAGGAGGCTATAGAGGCGCGCGAAAACAGAGTCAATGACGGACTGATGACAAAAACCAAGGATTTTGGAGGGGAAAGAAGCTGGACAAATAAACCAGGAAAATTTCAAAAAGATACGATCTGTCTCATTTTTGGACGTGCGGAAATTTTCAATGCCTAAAGACAGGGCAGAAAAAAGAGGTGGAAATGCACCTGATCGCCACTAAATATCAGTAAAACCAGCATTTTTGAGGCAATTTCAAAATGCGGCATGAATATTGTTACATTAAACGCCGCTTGCGGCAAGGGAGGCTTGCCGTCAGGCAGCTGGTGTTATTGAAGTATAGCAAAAAAACAGAAAGAGTGGATTCGCCAAGGTGATGCCATAATACGGGCGCAACGAAAAAGCAGGCCCCTGTGTTTTGGCTTTTAACCCGCTTAATTAACCACAGTCTCAAAAGCACTAACCGCCCTGTGCAGGCCGGATGTTCTATCTGATGCAAACTCATCCATGAAACGGGAGACACAACAAAAATGGAACAACCCGATGCTGTTGGCGCGACGGAAATCATTAAGTTGGCGGTTCCAGGTCCTCGAGCAGTTCAGACGAATGTAGATGAATTTCACAAGTTGGCGCAGCCCTTCCTGGAGCAGGATTGCCCTAAAATCATCGTGGATATGTCCCGAGTGGAATTTGTGGACAGTTCCTTCCTGGGCGCGTTGGTCATGTTGCTGAAACGCGCGGTGGCCCGCCACGGAGACTTGAAGATTTTCGGACTTCAAAGATCCGTGCGGACTTTATTTGAAATGCTGCGGCTCTATCGAATCTTCGATATTCACGAAACAGAAGACTCCGCCAGGCGGTCATTCGGAGGATCGTAAAAGAAAGCGCGCAAGCGGTTGCGCAGGACGGGATTCATCATGCAGGCAATGGGGAACATATTGAATTGTTGGATTATGGCGTATTCGCATGGCCCTGCTCCATCCGTTATCCATTCCATCCCATAAGGCTTATGCAGCCCGAATGACAACCGAGTATCCGAACGTCGAGATCACGCTTCCACTCAGTCTGGACGCGCTCGTGGCGGCAGAATCCCAGGTGGATGTATTATTGGAGAAGTTGGGTGCGGGGCGCGATGAGGAGCTGGCATTCGCCTTGCGCGTGATAGTGAATGAAGGTTTTCGCAACGCCTTGGTTATTCAGCCTCAGGAAGGACACCTGAAGGTTATGCGCATGACCCTGAGCGCAGGCCCCAAGGGGGTGGAGGTTCTGCTGCGGGAACCGGGCCGTGGATTTGCCATCGAGGGATGTTTGCCGCCCTATCCCGGCGAACACATAGGCAGAGAAGTGCTGGTTTCTCACGTGATGGGAGAACGGCTGTATGCGCGGATTCTCGACCCTCTTCGCATCGAATTCCGCGTGGAAGGGCATTTCGGCGGACATGCGGATCGAAACCTCCTGCTGGATGACGCAAAATCGGGCGGGATGGGGATTATTGCGATATGCCGTCACAGCAACCGGGTGACGATGGAATACCATCCCGAGCGTGGAAATATACTCCGGGCCTTTTGCCTTGCCGATTATAGGCGGCTGGGAGAGGCATAGCCGGAAAAGCATGCCATCTGAATCTTTGACGATATAAAGCGGCGCGCATTGAGAGCGGAGAGCGCATTGAGGCGCTCGTTTGGCGAGACACGCCGTTGCGAGGGTCTTGACTTGGCGGGGGGCGGCCCGTATCCAATTTCCCGTGCGGCGCTGTCCATTTCGCGCGAGGCGCTCGTTCTGCCCCGCTGAATTGTGGAGCGCTGGTCTTTGTCTGCATTCGGCAATCGCATACCTTGGAGGTGAAAAAGCAAAATCATGGCCAACGAAGTGTATGGCAACGCGCTGGGATTGGTGGAAACCCGCGGTCTGATCGGCTCGATCGAAGCGGCGGACGCGATGGTGAAATCCGCGAACGTCCGCTTGGTGGGCAAGGAACATATCGGCGGCGGATACGTGACGGTAATGGTGCGCGGAGATGTTGGCGCTGTGAAGGCCGCCACAGATGCTGGCGCGGCCGCCGCTCGCCGCGTGGGCGAATTGATCGGCGTGCATGTGATTCCACGCCCGCATGATGAACTGGATAAAATTCTTCCTTCTGACAGCGAATAATACCGCTGAGTTTTTCGCACGCCATGCCGCCTATTGTGCCGTCCTCCGACGCCGCCGCGCCCATGAATGATTTGCCTCGGATTATCCGCGAGGCGGTGGAAGCCGTTTTGGTGGAGCGCGGCTATTTGCGACCAGGTGGCGGCGGAGGAACGGCGGAAGGCGCAGGCGAATCGGAGGTGAAGGGGCCGGGGGAAACGCTCGATAAAATACCTTTGGGCGCTTTCAGTCCGCTCTCGCGCGCCCGGCTTGTGGTCCTTCTGACCGGCGGAGAGGGAGATTGGGGCGCCCTGAAACTGGCGCTGCGCGAATTGGCAAAGTCTTTCCTTGTGGATGTGGTGATTAGCGCGGGATTTGCCGAGCGCCATGCAACATCCGCAAACGCATCCGGGGGGCTGGGGCTTGAGGAGTTTGCGGCGCGCGTGCTCGACCGCCCTTCCGGCGCGGAAGCCCTTGCGCTGTTGCCGGGCGCGCGCGGGCTGGTTGTTCCGCTCCTGACGCGGACACTCTCGGCCAAGGTGTCCCTGGGCATCGGCGACAGCATGGCCGCAGCGCTTTTGCTCGACGCCCTGGAGCGCGGCCTGCGCGTTGTTGCGGTCAAGAGCAGCGCGGACCCGGACCGATTGCAGGCGCCTCCCGCGTTGCTGGCTGGTCCGAACTCGCTGCGGCACCTGATGGAAACCTATATCCAACGCCTGACCGCCTGGGGCGTGCGATGGGTGGCGCTCGACGATCTGGCGCGCGGCGTGGCGGACGCGCTTGCGCCCCCGGTTGAATCCAGCGGTGGTTTTATCGGCGGCGGCGAAGGAGGAGGCGCGGCGCGGAGTGATTCGGCGAAACGCGGCGCGGCGCTCGATCCGGCAGGGGGCGCGAATCGCCAGGGCATGGCCGCCTTGGTGCTTTCCGGCGCGCGAAAAGCCAATGGCGGAATCAATAACGGCGGTTCGACGGGCGGTGGCAGCCCGAGCGGAGGAAGGCGGCGATTTTTCACTCGCGAAGATGTTTGGATTGCCCTCGAACGCGGCGAGACCGAGCTTCGCGCCGGGCCGCTCGACGTCGTAACGCCCGAGGCGGAGGAATTTGCCGCTTCGCACGGCGTTCGGATTGTGCGGGCCGAGTAAGGCAGTTTGCGGCGGCAGCAAAAGCCGCCACAATAAACCTGGAAAAAGCATTTCTAACCACGAAAAACACGAAAACAACGAAAAGAAAGACGATTTCCATCAGAATCCGATTCGCCTGCCGGGGGGATCGGATTCTGATGAAAAATCCTTTGGGTTCGTGCTTTTTCGTGCCTTTCGTGGTTTCATCTGCTGTTATCAGGATCATGTTCCTATTCGCGGCGCTGGCCGCATGGGCCGCGTTGGCCCCGCCGCATGCTGTTGCATCGCCCGGAGACCCGGATTGGCAATTCGCCTCGCCCGAGGAACGCCGGCTGGTCGAGGAAGGCCAGGCGCTGGCGTATCGCTATGAGTTGGATCAGGCCTATTCCGTTGCGGAAAAGGCGATCGCCCAGTTTCCCGAGGGGGCGGAAAGTCACCGGCTGTGGATTCAGGTGGCGCAGGCCATGAACCGCCTCGAACGCGTGGTGCCGTATTTCGCCGAACGCGCGCGCCGCAACCCGCAGGACGCCCTTGCGCGCTGGGGATTGGCCACGTGCCATTTCCACGCGAGGAATTACCCGGCGGCCGAGCGCGAACTGGAACAAGCGCTGCGCATCCGCCCGGATTTTTACCCGGCGCGGACGCTCGAACCGCATTTGTTTGCCAATTCTGTCCGGCGCGGCGCGGAGGTTCCGGGGCTGTTCGAGCGCCTGCGCCGGGATTATCCGGACGCACCTGGGCCGCTCCTTGGCGAGTTGGAATACTGGTTTTCGCACGGGTCGCCCGAACGCCGCATCCGCCCGCTGATCGATGCCGCGCTGGCAATGAAACCAACGCCCAGCGCCGCTTACGAGTTCCAGGACCGCCTGAACAGCCTCGCATTGTGGTATGATCCGGCGACGGCGATTCCGCTGCTTGACGAGGCGCTGAAAATCGAGCCGAGCCGTGTGGATTTTGCCCTGTCGCGCACGGATCGTCTGCGCGCAATTGGCAAAACGGACGAGGCCCAGGCCGCGCTCGAAGCCTTGATGCGCGAGGCCCCGCGCGCCGGGCGCGTGCGTCTCCGCCTCGCCCGCCTTTACATGGATATTCAGAAATACGAGGACGCCTGGCGCATTCTTGAAGAGGGAATTCCGCTGGTTGCGTATCAGGATTATTACCCGCCCCGGGCCATGCAGCGCGGCGCTTACGCACTCCACCGCGCGCGGCGCGATCCGGCGGCCATCGCCCTTCTGCAGCGCATGATCGAACAGTATCCGATCCAGGCGGCGAATGAGCGCGATTTTCTTCTGCGCATGTTGGGCCGCTCGCCAGATGATCACGGGCGCGTCGTGCCCGGCGTGCCGTATCTGGCCCAGAAAGGCAATTACTGCGGACCGGCTTCGGTCTCGATGCTCATTGGATTCTGGGGCCTGAAGATGACTCAGGACCAGGTCGCGGCGCAAATCTACACGGGCGTGGCCGGGACGCCGCCGCAGGTGATCGAGGAATTCGCGAATCAGCACGGGTTCCGCGCCGTGACGTTCGAGGGCAGCGTCGAGACGTGGAAGCGCCTGCTCGACGCGGGTGTGCCGATCCTGTGGCTGAAAATGCTCTACCGCGGCGGCGGGCATTATGTGGTCGTCACAGGCTACGACGACACGCTCGACGAATTCATCGTGCACAATCCGCACGAGGCCACCGAGCGGATGGTTTCGTATTTAGGGATCGACGACGACTGGGCGCTCCCCAGCTTGCGGCGTTCGATTGTGCTTGTGCCAAAAGGGAATCCGGCCGAAGCAATGCTCGCCAATTTGCCCCGCACGACGCGCCTGTGGGTCAGCAACCTCATCTTTTATTTCTCTACGGGATCGAATTTGCTGCGGGGCGCGTGGCCGGCGCTGGCGGTAAATTTGCTGATTGCCTTTGCGCTGGCGGTGATTCTGGCGAGGCTGATGAACCTCAGTATCTTTCCCAAATCGCACCGTGTGTCCTATGGGATTCTGTGGTCCAATCTGGCACTTGTTCTTTTCCTGAACCTCATGATTTTGACGCGGCGCCCGTCGTGGTCTGTGTCGCTGCTGATGGCGTATTATTTGTCCGCGATAACGCTCGTGGTGCTGTTTGCGTTTTGCGCGCTGCTGCGGGGGCTGACGCGCGACTGGTTCCATCCGCGCGAATTGCTGACAATCGCCCTGAGTGTATTTTTCGCGTGGGCAGTGCGCGCGGTGATCGACGACGATCTGTGGCAGGACCGGCTTCCGCCCTTGATTATTTTCGCTGGGGTGGCTGGGATGTTGATCCCGCGCTGGGGTTTGCGTCGGCGGCTCATGCGAATGCGCCTTGGCCCCTGGGGAGCGGCGGATGGCGAGGAATTGTCCAAATGGGGAAAGGGAATTCCGCAAATCCGCTTGTATGCGGAATGGATGGCCAGGATCGAGGCGCGCATGGGCGAGTGCGACGCGGAAGGGATGCGGGCGGGGCTGGAGGCGTTGTGGCGCGGGCGGAGGCGCTGGCCGCGTTCGACGCGCGACTTCCTCGATCTTCTCGATTGCGTGGCGGATGTGATCGAGATTCTGGGCATGAACAAAGGCAGTTCGTTGGAGGCAACGGGCGGAGAGGTTCCATCGAAAGCGGACGGCGGCGGCGAAGAGCCTTCGTCCTTGCCGCCTGCGTCGTCTTCATCCGTGCGCCTGGAGAAAACTGTTGCGCGGCTGAAGGAAATCGCGGCGCGGCGTCCGGCGCGCACGGCCCTCGGGAATGCGGCGCGCGCCTGGCTGGCATGGGCGCTCGCGCGGATTGCCAATTCGCAATTGCAGTCCGAGGCGCGCGAGGCGGGCTTGCTCCGCGCGCTGGAATTGGCGGATGAAGCCGAACGGGCCGCGGCGAAATGGCGCAAATGGCGCGCCATGCCCGGATTGCCCAATATGATTTATGGAATTTGGCCGCATCTGGCGCTGCGGATGGCCCCGGCTTTGTGTGAGGCGGCGCATGAGGCCGCGCGGCGCGGGCTTTCCGCCAAAGCGGCGGACTCTTCCGCCAATGCAAACACCGCAGGTTCGCGGACGGCGGCGGCGCAAAGGGAGCCGCGACATTCGGGCAGAACCGAACTCGAGCGGCGCCTTCTGTCTGGCGCAGATGTCGGCAAATCCTAAGCATCTACAAAGCAAAATTGACGCGCGCCGCCTTGCGCCCTTTTGCGTTCGCGCAGGGCGCATCTTGGCACAGTTACCAGCAAACAGGGGGGAAACCCCGTCACTTCGTTCCGGGTTCTGCATACGCGGATGCATCCTGGATCGCCTTTTATGCAGAACCCCGAACGCAGTGAGGGGGCAAAAGCGGTTCGAAGCAGTAACGGTGCCAAGATGCGCCCGTTAGCGCAGGACAATTCCGTAAGCCTTCTATGATTAGCAGGGATTGCAGGATATAGCGTTCTCTTCTTCAGGCCCAACGGGCTGAAATCCCTTAGCCCAGGCCGGAGCG
>CAYUNT010000123.1:0-13958 GCA_964446285.1 uncultured Candidatus Sumerlaeota bacterium
CGGGGGCGGGCGGGATCGACGCCAAGGATGTGGCAAGCGGCCTTGCGCTCGAACACGGACTCCTTTTCCAGCAACTCGCCTTTATCGCTCCGCTGGCGGTGCATGGCGGAATCGATGTGTTTTCGCGCTGGCTCGACCGCTCGCTCGTTTCGACGCTTTTTTCGCCCGAACAACTCGCCGTCTATACCTACGGCGCGCTTGAGGTTCCTTTTGTCGGGATTCTCATCAGCGCCATCACGCCCGTTCTGCTGCCCGAACTCTCCGCCGCATGGGCCGCAGGCAATCGCGCGCGCATCCTCGATCTGTGGGGCCGCGCCGCGGTCCGGACCTCGGCGTTTTTGCTCCCGATGATGTTTTTCCTTCTGCCGCTCGCGCGCCCGTTTCTCGATGTGTTTTATGCGAAATACTCCGACAGCACACCGTTTTTCCGCATGTATCTGCTGTTGCTGCCCATCCGCACGATCGCCTTCACGCCGATGCTTTTTGCGCTCGGGCGTTCGGGATGGGTGCTGGCCGGGGCGGTGATCGACCTCACGATGAATCTGGCGATCAGCCTGTGGCTGATTCCGCCGCTCGGGATGCTCGGGCCGGCCACGGGAACGGTTCTGGCCACATGGATTCAGGCCAGCACGTATTTTGTGGTGATTGGAAATTCGCTTGGCGCGCCCGTGCGGACGCTGCTTCCCTGGAGACGCCTCGCGCGGCTGGCGGTCGAGGTGGCCGCTGTGAGCATTCCGTTGTGGGGACTGGCGTTTCTCAAAGCGCCCTCGTGGGTGATTTTCGGCGCGGGAGGGGCCTATTGCGCGGCCTGGGCCGCCTTGCGCTTGCGGCGATTGTGGTAGGCGCGGTCAAATTAATCTCACAAAGGTACAAAGGCGCAAAATCACGAAAGCACAAAGCCGCAAAGTCAGGAAGAATGGAAAAGATCAGGTTCCAACTCCTTTCCTTGCGCGAAGATTTCTGAATCGGCGAACTAATTCCGCCATGACCAGGAAAACCCACAAAAAACATCTTCCCCGGCCGCACGCGGCTCTTGAGAAAGGCCAGGCCGCGTCAGGGAAAGCCGCTTTGGGCAAAGATGGCATCGGCGGCGCAAACGGCCACGCAGGAGCTGCGCGAAAGGACGCGACGAAGGCCAGCTTCAACCTGGGTGCGGCCATTCGCATTCTGCTGATCGCCGGGTTTATAGTGGTGTCTTTTTATCTGCTTTGGGCCACGCCATGGGGCCGCGATGTGGCGCACGGGCGCTTCGATGAGATGCGCGCCTGGCTCGACAATTGGGGCGCGGGGACCTGGATTGTCTTCGTTTTGGCAGGCACCGCGCTCGTGTCGATTGGTTTTCCGCGCATTGCCTTCGCCGCGTTGGGCGGAGCGATGTTCGGGTTCCTTGAGGGCGCCGTGCTGGCCCAGATCGCCTCGACGCTCTCGATTGCGCCGGGCTATTATTACACACGCTGGCTCGGGCGCGAACTGGTCGAGGTGCGCCTGGGAAGCCGCCTCCAGCGCCTCGATTTTCTTTTGCGCCAGCACGGTTTTATGGTCACGCTGCTCATCCGCCTCAGCCCCGTCGGCAACGCGTTTCTCACCAACTGCATCGGCGGCATCACGTCCATATCGTTTCCCGTGTTTCTGGCCGCGTCCTTTCTCGGTTATGTGCCCGAGACGCTCATTTTCGCGCTGATGGGCAGCGGATTGCACGATCATTTCCAACTGCGCCTCTGGACGGGCATCATTCTTTTCGCGCTGTTTTCCTTGTATTTTCTATGGTATTTCAACCGCTCGCCGCTGGGCGCGGAGATTATGCGGCTGCTGCGAAACACTGAAAAGAAATCCTGACCGGACGGAAAAGATTTTAACCGCGAAAAACGCGAAAAGACGCGAAAGAAGAAAAGCAGATTCTCTTCTTCTTTTTTCGTTTATTTCGCGTTTTTCGCGGTAAAATACTTCGTATTTCTTAATTCGCGGCGCGATCAGATCATTTCCCGGCGCGAGTCGAGCACCTGAAGATCGGCGGCGGTTTCGAGGTCGCGCAGCACCTGGCGGTGGGTTTCCTCGATGCGGTCGCGCAGGGTGCTCACCGTGACGACGGCGATCATAGCGCGCGCCCATTTGTCCTGATCGCCCGTTTCCGCCACGGCGACGTTGTATTCGCGCCGCAGACGGTGGATGGTTTTTTGCAGGACGCTGCGCTTGTCCTTGAGCGAATGGCTCTCGGGAATAAAGAGGTCGATTTCGAGAAGTCCGATAATCATGGCAAGTGCGGGGAAGGCGGGGAGGAAGTGAATTTGTTGTGAATGCAAAACGGTTGCGAATTGCCTGAGTGTTGCGAATCAGCGCTTGTCCGCGGCCGGCGGCCAAATCAGCTGCCCAGCCGGCCGCCCAGTGATGCGTTTCTTCTCTGGCAAACGTCCCATAGGTCTCGAAGGTCCTATAGGTCCCATTCTTCCGCTCTCCGCGGCGCCCGGCCCCCCGAGCCGGTAGAAAACCTCGCGCGAATCCGGAGGCGCAATCCCTTTTACGCGCGGGAGGATTCACTCACAGGAACGCTTAAAAGTGCAACGCGCTTCCCAGATTGCAGTTTAATCTTTCGATTGCCCGGAATCGTTCCTCAACAAATCGCAAAACAGGCCAAAGCCGCCAATCGAGAGAATCCGAATTTGTCTTGGCACGCCTTCGTGAAGGCAATACAAGGACCTTCAGGCTTTTGGGGTGTGAAATATGCCCGGCAAGGCCGGCAGCGCCCGGACGGGCAGCGCACATAGGTTCTGCGCGCGCCATAGACGATGATCCAGTGAGAGACATCCCGTGAGACATCCAAGGCGATATTCCATGCGATCCGTTTTACTTTTTCCCGCTCATTTCCTCCATAGATTTTTCGCAATTCCGCTATTGCCGGCGCTGCTGGCGCTGCCGTTTGCACTGGCCGGATGCCATCTGTCTTCGTCGCGCTCGTCGGGTCCGCTCGTGGTCGATCTGGCGGCGGACGTGGATCGCAACGGGGTTGTGGACTTCGAGGCGGATAGCGCGGGCGAGGACCAGTGCACGCTCATGCGCGGGGCGATTTTCCTCTATAACAACGATAGCGATCTCGCCTCGGGCGCGCCCGATTGCGCCGACGCCGTCGTGAATGGTCCGAATGACCTTAAGGATTTGGCCGTGTTGAAATTGCGCCTGAGCGGAGAAATGCCGCCGGGAAGCCATCTGAACCTGGCGGTGGATGCGGCGGCCCGCGATCGCGTGCGGATTTTCATCAAACGTCCCGGCGCCGCGCAAACCGCCGCCGGCGCAAGGAAATCGTCGCGCGAATCTTCTTCCGGCTCCTCCGGCTCCTCCGCGGCCGCTGATGATCCCGCCGCCTACGCGCCGCTCGATCTGGCGCAGGCGGGCAATCTCGACTCTGTCCTCAATGCCCTCCCCGCCCTCCTCGCCTCCGCGCCCCGTCCGGCGGAAATCGAAATGCGCATCGAGGCGCTTTCTTACGCCACGCCCGACTGGAACGGCGAGGCGCTCGTCACTGTCACGCTCGATATGCCAAACCTCCCCGCGCCTATGGGCGATTCAGTCCGCCTGCGTGTGGCGCCGTTCCTGCTGCTCTCGAACCTGCAAAAGGGCCGCACGCTTTACGTGCGCGAATACCCAGGCCGCAACGATGTTTTTCTCAGCCAGTTGCGCGAAATCGTTCCCGCCGCCGGCGCGGAACTCTATGTCATTCCGGGCGACGCGCCCTATAAACCCAATCACATCTGGCTTCAGGATTGCATGGAGGTTGGCTGGTCGCAAATGCCCGGCGCCCCGGCGGGGATGAACGTTGTCCTGCCCGCCAATCGCGGCAAAAGCCTCGACGCCTTCCCCAAGGACAAACTCCTTGGTCCAGACTTCGGCTGGTTCACCTGCGGGACGTTCCGCCCCGAGTATGGCGCGGGCGAAGGCGGCGATTCCTGGCTCGACTGGTTTGGCAACCTCGAAGTAACGCCGCCCATCCCCGGCTATCCGCTCGGGCGGGTGTATTATGGCAAATCCGGCGCTGCCTCGCTGAATCCAGACGTGGTGGAGATGCTCGACGCGCAGGGCGCCCAGGGTCCGGCCCTCGCCATCGACACGGGCTGGCTGCTCATCAAGCATGTGGACGAGGTGTTTTGTTTCGTCCCGAGCGGAAACGCCGAACGCCCCTATAAGGTCTTGATCGTTTCGCCCGGCGAGATGATCGCGCTTCTCAACCGCTGGGTTTCCGAAGGCAAGGGCGCGCTGCCGATCCTCTCGCGATACAAGCCAGGGACAACCGTGGGATCGCTCGCGGGCGATTTGTCGCTCGTTAATTACAACATGAGCCTTCAGCGAACGCGCATCGAGCCGATCGCCGTGCAGATCAAGCGCGAGTTTGGCCTGGCGGATTCCGACCTGATCCGCGTCCCGGCCTTTTTCGAGCACGACGGCCGCGCGCTCGTTCCCAACATGGTCAATTCCGCCGTTCTCAACGGCCACTTCCTTGTTGCCGATCCCAATGGACCCGTGGAAAGTGGAAAGGACTTGTTGCAGGAGGCGTTTCGGACGCTTTCCGCGCAACTGCCTCTCCAGGTGCATTTCCTGGATGACTACCGGTATCATACATGGGGCGGGAATGTTCACTGCGCCACGAACGTCCGGCGCGATGGATTCGATCCGGCGTATTGGGTTGCGCAGGCCAGCGTAAAATCCGCGGCGGCGGCGGCTCTTCCGCGGTGATAGTTTGTGTTCCCTGGCGGGCAGCGCGCGCATTGGCCCGCGATTTCTATGCAGAACATGCAAATCCATCAGTTTCGGCATTTTCTCTGCCATCTGGCGCGCCGCCAGCCGGGCCTGATGGACTTGCTTGATCCGGAGAACCGGCTTCTGGCGGCCGAGGACCTCGATTCGTGGGCGGCGAACCTTCCGCGCGCGCGTCTTGTGGAAATCTGCCGCGACTGGATTCAGGAAACTTTGCGTGTGCTTCAGGATAGCGATCCGGAGGCCCATCACCTGTTTGCCTGTGTGGCGCATCTTCAGGGCGAATGGGACATCGAGGATGCGGCGGCGCTTTCTGCGCACGACGCCACTGCAACGCCCGCCGCGCCGCCGCCGCCATTGCTGGCGCTCATTCCGCCCCGCATCGAGACCTTGCGCCGCCTTGGGCTGCTCATCGGCGGGCGCGGGGCGCTGCGGTTTATCGTCCCCTTTCCCGTGGCGTTTTGCCTGGAGGGAGCGCCGCTTGGCGGGGCGCCGGAGGAACAAGCGCTGCGCCGCCGGGCCATTATGCATTTTTCGAGCCTGCTGGCCCGCCAGCCCGATGAGGATTTTCCGGCGCGCTATTCCTGGCGGATGACCAACCTTCTTCAGGCATTTGCGTGGTCTGTCGCCCTGCTGGAAGATCAATGCGGCGAGCCGGTGGAGGAGATACCGCGTTCGGAAATTCCGCCCCCGCCGCCCGAGGAACTTGCGCGGGCGCTGGCGGAATTTGGCGCGGCGCTGGGGCCGGCCGTGGCAAGGCGGCGCTCGGATCAGTCGTGGCGATTGCTCCTTGGCGCGGCGATTGGGGCGCGCGCCCTTTCGCGACACGACATCGAGGCGGACATGCTCCGCCTGCTCGGGCATCATTTCCGCCAGATGAACCAGGGCGCGGAGGCGATTGAATATCTGGAGCGCGCGCGGCGCCTGTATCTGCGCGAGCCGAATCCGCGCATGGCCTGCCTGACCGCTTGCGCGCTGGCGCTGACGTGGCGCGACGCTGACAGTCCGGAAAACGCCCTGCGCGAATTCGAGAATGCCTGGACGCTCGCGTGCGAGCACCGTCTCGATGGCGAAAAACTGGCCATCGCCAACTGCGCCGGAGCCATTTGCCTCAAGGAGGAGCAGCCCACCGCGGCCCGCCGCTGGTTCCTGCGCGGATGGCACGCCGCCGGAGAAGGCAAATCCACCGAAACCGCCGGCGAATTGGGCGAGGTCGAAACGTCTTTCTTCTCCTCCGCCTCTTCCATTTCCTCCGCCGCCGCGGAAGCCGCCGCGCCGGGCTTGGGGGACTTGGCGGAACTAGCCAATCACATCGGCATGGCGTTGCGCTCGGAAAACCGCCTTGATGAGGCGCTGCGCTGGTTTTCCGAGGGGCTGCGCCTGAGCCGGCTCGAACGCAGCCGCATCGCCGAAGCCGCCGCCTGCGCGGAAATCGCCGCCGTCTGGGAAGCGCGCGGCGATTTTGACGGGGCGATCAATTGGCTCGAAGAGGCCCTGGGCGTGCGGCGCGATCTTTCCGACTGGCCCGGTCAAGCGGCGCTGCTCTGCCGCCTGGCCCGATGCGCGCGCCTGAGCCGCCGCATGAGCGACGCGCAGCGATACGCCGCCCAAGCCCGCGTTCTCGCCCGCCGCCACGGATTGGCTGCCCTGAGCGGCGAAGTGCATATCGAGCTGGCCGAACAGGCACTTGACGCCGGCAACGATTCCGCTGCCACACAGGCTTTTCTTGAGGCGCTCGAGCGGCTGCATCCATCGGCCCCGGCGCACCAACTGGCCACGATCCATCACCGCCTGGCCTTGGTCCTGTATCGCCGCCAGGCGCTTTCCGACGCCGCGTTTCATTTCCTGGCCGCGCAGGGCCTCGCGCGCCACGCCGGCCTAGCCAGCCTGCTCAAGGAACTCACGCCCTGGCTCGATGCCCTTGCCGTGGAACTTGGGCAGGAGGCGTTCGACCAGCTCGTCGAGCGTGTTACCGAACTCTGGGAATCGGGCGGCCTGGGCGGACAACCGCGCTCGGCCTTGCGTCCCTTCCCAACGCCCTGATCCTTCTTTTCGTCCCGCGCCCTATGCCATGAGGCAATACTCTTCCTTTCTTCGCGTCGAGGCTCCTCTGGAAAACGTTTGGAATTTCTATACAAATCCTTACAATCTGGAGCGGATCACCCTGCCGAGGATGCGCCTGCGCGTGGTGCGGGCCGATTCGCCCATGCGCCAGGGCGCCAGAATCCTGATGAGCGTCCATATCGGGCCATTTCCCATGCACTGGGAATCGCTCATTACGGATTTTGAACCGATGCGCCGGTTCACTGACTCGCAGGTTCACGGCCCCTTCTCGCGCTGGACGCACACGCACGAATTCGAGGCTGATGGCGCCGCCGCAACGCAAATTCGCGACATAATCCATCTGGAACTTCCGCTCGGGCTTCTCGGGCAGGCCGCCGGATTGAGTTTCATGGAACGCGAGATCGAGGCGTTGTTTGCCTGGCGCGAACAGGCCGTCCGCCACATCCTTTGCCAGTCCAATCCCAATACCAACCCCGATCCTGCTCCCAATCCCCCTCCGCGGGAATCCTCCTCTTCCTCCTCGCCCCCCGCCGCGCCATGAGACGAAAAAAGAAAAACCGCAATACCTGGCACCGGAAACTCCGCCACGCCGCCGTGTATTATGCTGCGCGCGGAGTGTTTGACGTTGTGCGCGGACTGCCGTTTGAAAGCGCGCAGGCGCTCGGGCGCGGAGTGGGCGCGCTTGCCTGGGCGTTCGACCGCCGTGACCGCGCCGCCACACTCGCTCATTTGCGCCGCGCTTATGGCGATGCGCTATCGCCCCAGGAACGCCTTCGCATTGCCCGAAAATCGTTTGATCATCTCGGTTGTGTCGCCGCCGAAATTGCCCATATTCCCCGCCTGACCGCCGGCGAATTGCGCGCTCGCGTGCGCGTGGAAGGAGAGGAAATCCTGAAGGAAGCGTATGCCAGGGGCGCGGGACGCGGCGTGATTGCCCTTACGGCGCATCTGGGCGCATGGGAATGGATTGCTCAATACGGCCGGCTGGTTATGGGACTTGAAGTTCTGGCGATCGCCCGCGAAGCCTCCAATTTGCGAATCCAGGACTGGATGGAGCGCATTCGGTCGTTTCATGGAGTTCAGGTGGCCTATCGCAAACGCGCGGGCGTTCGAGTGCTGCGGACGCTTAAGCGCGGCAATGGCGTTGGCATCCTGGCTGATCAATGCACAAAGGGCGAAGGCGTATTTGTTCCTTTTTTCGGGCATCCGGCGCATACACTGATCGGCCCGGCCCAGATGGCCATTGCCACCGGCGCGTCGGTGGTTCCCATGTTCATGTATCGCGAGCCGGATTTTTCCCACTATACGTTTGAAATCCAGCCGCCCATCCCGATTCCCGACGGCCCAACGCCGCTTTTGCGCGCCTGCCAGCTAACTGCCCAGTTGACCGCGGCCATCGAAGCCGCCATACGTAAGCGCCCGGAACAGTGGGCCTGGCTCCACCGCCGGTGGATGCGCACCCCTGAAACCGACGAAGACCCGGTCTTCGATCCTGCCACGGGCCATCTTCGGCCGGGAACGCGCCCGAGTCCGAATTCTCCGACATAAACCGCACCTGCGTGAACCGCCTTATCGTGAACCGCCCCATTCGCCCCTCCGCCTTGATCCGCGCCTTTGCCTCCAGATTCGCTCGGGTGATTCTGGCTGTGGGGATTTGGGCGGCCGCGCGCGAGGCCGCTTTCTCGCAGATCGATGCCGATCCCGCCATCCCGTATTCGCCCGAAGATGCCCTCCCGGCGGAAAACAAACTGCAAGTCGAGGACATTTTCCTCCTCATGACCTCCGGAACGCTTGCCTTGCGCGATGTCCACGCCGACCATGCCATCTTCGACGAAGATTCACGCACGGTCATCACCACTTCGGTTACGCTGATCCTCAGTCTGCCCGAGCAAAAGCAGACGATCACTGCCCACGCCGACAAAGGCCGCATTTTCCTGCTGGGCCGTCGGGAACGGATGAAGGCGCAACAAAGTGAGCAATGGCAGCCGCTCACCATGAAACAACTGCGCGAACTCGCCAACACCCCCGACGACCGGCGGACCTTCGGTGATATTGTTCTGGAAGGCCCTGTCACCGGCCATACACACGATGGCGGCGAGTTTCAGACCGGCCAGGTCGTATGGTCCGAACACCTGCGCCGTCTTCTGGTTCCCAGCCCCTTTACTCAGTTCATTCCTTTGCCCGGCGGGGGAGAACTTAAAATGAGCGGCGGAGGATTCCAGGTGGATTCCACCTTGCGCCGCTGGACTTACCATTATACCGATGAAAGGCCGTTTGTCGGGAGTCTGACTCCCGGCGCGCCAGACGCGTCCGCCTCCTGGGCGGATTCGGGCCGTGGCGGCGCCAGGACGCCATCCCGATAATCCGTGAGATTGGATTTGCCGATCCCATGACTCCTTCGACTGTTCCCGCGATTTCTTTGACTGACTCCATCGAGATGAAGTTGCACGCGACGCCCCAACGGCGCAGGCGCGTGTCCGTTCGGAACCGCGCTGGCGCCGCCACTGTATTGATGGCGCTTTGGGCGGGATTTGCCCTGGCGGCGCAAACGCAAACCAAAAACACCGCCGCTTCCGCCGCATCTGGAGCTGGCTCGCCGCCCGCGGCGGCCCGCGCCGATTCGCCCACCTCGAAATCCAAGCCCTCCGAAGAATCCGCCGGGATGTCCTCGCTTCCCTTTGACCTCGGCGCGCTGGGCAGCAACGTCAAGTGGTCCGTGGCCCCCTTGCGCGGAGAACAAGACACGTCGTCCTTCCTGTTCGATCCTGTTGCGAAAACCCTGGTGGAAATCCTTCTGAACGGCTTGGTCCACATCGAAACGGAAAACGCGAAAGTCGATTGCGAGGCGTTTTCTTACAACGGCACAGACAAACGCATGACCGCGCGCTACAACGTTGTGCTGGACTATTCCTTCTATGACCTGAAGGCCAACTGCGGCCAGTTGGTCTATGACCTCGCCACGGACGAAATCACGCTTTCGGTCAATCCCGAGGTGAACTGGCGCGGCAGCTGGATCCGCGACCGCAACGCCATTATCATCAAGCGGTTCCCCAACGGACTCATCAGCCTGAAAACCGTAAGCATGACGCACGCGGAAGTCCACGACCTTGGGGCTGTGCGCCCCGGCGCGCGCGCAGACGACCGCCCAACCTCGACCGCCCCGCGAGACATCACTCCCGATTCGCGTCCGCCATCCGCCGCCCTCCCCCCCGCCGCGCCAACCCGCACTCCCGCGCCGCCTGCGGCTCGAACTCCCTGATTCGCTGATCCAGCGCTCCGCTGCGAATTTCGCGGCCATCTTTCTTTTCCGGAGAATGCCACTCATCATGCTGGCGCTAGTTACCGGCGCGGCCGGATTTCTCGGTTCCTCGATCTGCGATGCGCTTATTGAGCGCGGCGATTCCGTGCGGGGGGTCGATTGCTTCATCAACTACTACCCGCGGGCTATCAAGGAACGCAATCTGGCGCCGCTGCGCGCCCGGCGCGCCTTCGAGTTCCATGAAGCCGATCTGGCCGTGGCCGATCTCGGGCGCTTGCTCGATGGCGTTGAGGTGGTGTTTCACCAGGCGGCGCAGGCGGGCGTCCGCGCCTCGTGGGGACAGGAATTCGAAGTCTATACGCGCTGCAATGTCCTCGCGACGCAACGCCTGCTCGAAGCCTGCCGTCCGCGCCACATCCGCGTTGTGTATGCCTCGTCGTCGTCGCTCTACGGCGACGCGGCGCGCTATCCGACCGTCGAGACCGACCTGCCCGCGCCCGTTTCGCCCTACGGCGTGACAAAACTCGCCGGCGAGCATTTGTGCGTCCTGTATTGGAAAAACTTTCAGGTGCCGACCGTGGCGCTGCGTTATTTCACGGTCTATGGACCCCGCCAGCGGCCGGACATGGCGTTCCACAAGTTTTTCCGCGCCATGCTGAAGGGCGAGGAACTGCCCCTCTATGGCACGGGCGAACAAACGCGCGATTTTACTTATGTGGGCGACGCGGTGGCGGCCAATCTCGCCGCCGCCGAACGCGGAGAGCCGGGCGGCGTTTACAATATCGGCGGCGGATCGCGCGTATCGCTGAAAGAAGTGTTCCGCGTCATGGAAAAGGTCACGGGCATTGCGCCGCGCCTGCGCTCGCTGCCGATGCAGCCGGGCGACGTCCTGCATACGGGCGCGGACGTCTCGCGCGCCAAGCGCGACCTCGGATACAATCCCGCCACGAGCCTCGAACAGGGCTTGGCCGCCGAGTTTGAATATGTAAAGGAACTCATGCGCGAGGGACTCTGATCCGCAATCTGCATCGCGCTTGAAGGAAGGAATGCGAACCTCAAGGGCACAAAGACACAAAGAAGAAAGATTTTTCGCCAAAGAGATGGCTTTTCCCCTTTGTGCCTTCGTGCCTTTGTGGTGATACATACGAAAGGAAGCAGTTCAAGACATGGCAATTGGTCACAGTGTTCTTCTCGATCACTCCGAGCGCAAACCCGCCCTGCTCGTTCTGGAAGACGGCGCCGCCTTCGATGGACGCGCCTTCGGACGCATGGGCGAGGTCTGCGGCGAGGTCGTTTTCAATACCGCCATGACCGGATACCAGGAAATCCTGACCGACCCCTCGTATCGCGGCCAGATGGTGTGCATGACGTATCCGCTGATCGGCAATTACGGCGTGAACGAGGAAGACATCGAGGCGGCGGCGGGGCGTCCGTGGGTTGAAGGGTTCATTGTGCGCGAGTTGTCGTCGATCGCGAGCAACTGGCGCTCGAACCTCGGGCTTTCAGATTATCTGGCGCGGGCGGGCGTGATGGGCATCGAGGGGCTGGATACGCGCGCGCTCGTTTTGCACCTGCGCAACCACGGCGCGCTGCGCGGATGCATGTCGTGCACGGACCTCGATCCCGAGTCGCTGCGGGCCAAGGCGCAGGCGCATCCGCAAATCGACGCGGCGCGCGACCTGACGCTCGAAGTCACGCGCCCGAGCGCCGCATCGTTTGAACCGGCGCCCTTTGCCGATGCGGCCGCGCTGCCTGTGAGGCATGTGGTGGCGGTCGATTATGGAATGAAACAAAATATCCTCAATTTGCTGCGGGGCGAGAATTTCCGCGTCACGGTTGTGCCGGCCAGCGCGACCGCCCGCGAGATACTGGATTTGCATCCCGATGGCCTGTTCCTGAGCAACGGTCCCGGCGATCCGGCGGCGGTTTCGGGCGGCATCGCGACGGCGCGCGCGCTCATGGTCGAACACCGCCTGCCGACGTTTGGCATCTGCCTCGGACACCAGATTACGGGCTTGGCGCTTGGCGGGAAGACGTTCAAACTCAAGTTTGGGCATCACGGGGCGAATCATCCTGTGCGCGACGAAACCACGGGGAAAATCGAGATCACGTCACAAAATCACAACTATGCCGTGGACCCCGCGACCGTGAACCCCGCCGAAATCGAGATCACGCACATCAATTTGAACGACGGTTCGGTCGAGGGATTGCGCCACAAAGAATTGCCAATTTACACCGTGCAATTCCATCCCGAAGCCTCCCCCGGCCCCCACGACAGCCAGCGCCTCTTCAACCGCCTGCGGGGGCTGATCGACAAGCCTATGGCGTGATGTGCATGGATGACACTTCCATTATGAACGTTTGAGAGTATTGTCCGGTTTCGCTGCAGCATTGCACCTAGTGATTGAAATCTGATCCTCTTTGTGACAAATAATGCGCCAGATGTATCGTCGGGGAGCAGAAACGTGGGCAACTTACTATTAAAAATTACCGGCCCAAATGTCACACCGGAATCAGTTTCGGTGGATGATTTATGCAAGTATCTGGAATTGCTACAAAAGGCAATTCGCGCGGAGTCGCCTACTCCGGAAAGCGCATCGGTATCTTTAGTCCGAATCAGAAAGGGAAGCAATTCACTAGCTTTTTGCGCCACTCCTGCGGCTGAGCGCTCGTATTGCAGCATTATTACAAAGATTACCGGAAATCGTTTGGAAGATATTAATCTTTCTGCCCACGAATCGCTCTATGAAATGCAGCAGAGAATGTTTGCCAAGGACCGAGCGGCAATGCTTCGATTTTCCAATGAGGCATCATTACCCCGCCTTGTGATTTCTCCGAAGCATCCTATTCCGGCGCCGCCAGCTGAAGTAAGGATTTCCGGAACGACCTCGCTCTTTGGCCGCTGCATCCAAGTTGGTGGAGCAACTCCGAAAGTAGTCCTATTGGCACACGATGGAAACAAACACCACATCGAAGTCAGTGAAGATGACGCCAAGCGATTTGCAAAAAATCTATATGAGGAAATGACGATCGAGGGAACTGCAGAGTGGGATGCCAAGACCTTGGAGATCATTTCATTTCGTGTTTCGGAAATGCACCCG
Source organism: uncultured Candidatus Sumerlaeota bacterium (assembly GCA_964446285.1). Lineage (GTDB taxonomy): Bacteria > Sumerlaeota > Sumerlaeia > SLMS01 > CAYUNT01 > CAYUNT01. The sequence continues at coordinate 13,168 of CAYUNT010000123.1, forward strand.
TATCGAAGCCCGGGGCTTGTTGAAACTTTCAAGGATTTGGCTAAAATGGAGGCCGGAAGATGGAAAGGCGTCAACGCAGAAGAGTTTGTTAAATCCATGCGAGAATGAACAGGGAGGGAATTATGATTTGCCTGGATACTATGATTTTAATCTGGGCCATTCAGGGGTTTGAGTCTGACCAGCGTAGCGCGGAAGAAGACTGCGCTGTGGCGCTGATTGAAAAACTCGATGAACAAAATGAGCGCGTGATATTGCCGACAGCTGTCCTTGTAGAATTCCTGCATAATGCGGACAGGTCGAAAACAGAGCAAAGATTGGCTTTTTTTCAGGAACGTTTTGTAATTGCATCGTTTGACTTGAAAAGCGCAGTTGTTGCCGCTGAAATTATGAATCACTATAAAAAGCCGGAGAAAAGGCCGGAAACATCCGCCCCTGGAGAAGGCCGAAGACTTGATGCCGTCAGAACGGATGCAATTATTCTTGGGACGGCCATAGCAAACGGGGCGAATAGAATCGTATCCAATGACAGGCACATGAAAAGCCTCGCTGGCACGCTCATTATTGTCGAGCCACTCCCCCGAGCTGCCAGGCAGACTACTATGGATTTTAAGGACGAATAGACCGGTAGAAGCGCCATGAATACTGGGCAAATAGTTTAGGGAGAGAAACACGAGTTATACCCTCGATTTTGCCTCTATCTCCTTGGGAGTTTTATCATGGCTGAGCTCGATGCTGAAATAATACCATTTTCCTTTGATTCTGTTCCTAATCGCCTGTCACGGTTTTCGCGA
>CAYUNT010000124.1:0-13937 GCA_964446285.1 uncultured Candidatus Sumerlaeota bacterium
AAATACGATGAGCAAGGTCAGAATCAGGCTGAGATCCGGCGCGGCGGCGGATGCGGCGGAACCGGCAGCCGCAGTGTCTCCAACGGGAATGGCAAATAAAACCAGCGCAAAAACGCAGAGGTTCATCGCCACCGACCCGAGCGCCCCGAAGGCCGAAATTCGTCGAGCTCCAAAACGGTCGCCCAACTGGCCGTTCACAAATTGCCCGATTGCATAGAAGATTGTCAGGGCCGTAAGAACCTTGCCAAAATCCGCCGCGCTCCATTGAAATGCCCGGCTGAAATTCGTTTTCACGATGGGCATATTCAGCCGGCAGAGGTAATAACTGAAATATGTCACATACACAGCGGCAAAGGCGGCAATTTGACGCCGCATCAGCGGATTGGCACTCAAAGCCATCGCATGTTGACCTCCACGTTCAAAATCGATCCGCTGCCTTGGCTCGGCCCGCTCGATCCCTGAACTGTTCCCGCAAACTGCACAGGGCTGGGGGTGAATAACGGTGGACTCCGGGGTCTTGCACGGGGCGGGTTCTCCGCGCGCCCAATAGACTTCGGACGCGCTCGGGCAGTCAAGCACACGGTGGTGAAGGAGAAGCGGCTTGAGGCAAAAAGCGGCGCGGGCAACTCGCATGCCTGCTGCAAACGCATGATTTTGCCATGAAAAACGACAAAAATACGAAAAGCAAAAAGATCATTGGGCAAGAACAAAGGGCATAGCATTGGCGCGGTCTCTGCCTTGGGAGACTTCTTCTTGTTGTTGCGGAAGAATGATTCCTTTTTGTGAAAGAGCTCGGGCGCGCCGCCTGTTCCGGTTGCCAGGCCAATTGGCTCCGTCGTATTAGTCGGAACGATTTTTGTGGGCCGAGCCTTCCCGCTCGCTTTGAAAAGTTGGGCAGGCGGAATCTGTGCGAATCTGAGGGATAGATTTCCGGCAGCGCGCCGGTGAATTGCCGGGAAAGCGGCCCCGCATATAGGAGATAGGCTTTTATGACTGCCGCGCCTTTGAAGAAAATCTACGGACAGCCCAGTTACACGCTTCACACGCGCCGGATGGAACTGGCCGTAACACAAATGGGCGGCCATATCGCGCCAGTGCGGTTTTTCCGCGATGAGAAAACGCCTTTTGCGCCTTATCGCGTTGCGCCCTGGTGGAACGAAACGCTTGAGCGCGATTGCCCGGCGATTTTGCGCGTGTTGCGCGGGGATTTCTTTTGCATGCCGTTTGGCGGAAGCGACCGCGCCTGGCGGGGCGAGCATCATCCGCCCCACGGCGAAACAGCAGGGGAGAAGTGGTCGTTTGAGGCGCTCGCCAAGGCGCGCAAGGGAATAGCGGGCGCTGCGCTGTCTCTTTCAATGCGCGTGCGCGTCCGGCCGGGGCGGGTGCGCAAAGTGATTGCCCTTCTCGACGATCACAATGCGATATACTGCCGCCATGTAATCTCCGGCATGTCGGGGCGGATGTGTTTTGCGCATCATCCAACACTGGCTTTTCCTGATGCGCCCGGAAGCGGCCTGGTCGCCGTCAGCCCCTTCATCTACGGCCAGGTGAAGCCGGACCAGTTCGAGTTTCCGGAAAAAGGCGGATATTCCATTCTGCGCCCGGGTGCGCCGTTCGAGGACCTCTCGCGCGTAGAGCGGATTGACGGCGCGTGGGCGGACCTGACCCGCTATCCGGCGCGGCGCGGATTCGAAGACATTGTAATGGTTTGCTCGGACCCTGCGCTATTTCCTGCCTGGAGCGCCGTGACATTTCCAACGCTCGGCGCGGTATGGTTCACGCTCAAGGACCCGGCGGTGCTTCCCTCGACGATGCTCTGGCACGACAACGGCGGACGCCATTACGCTCCTTGGAGCGGACGCAGCGTCAATACGTTGGGCATGGAAGATGTTTTGTCGTATTACGGCCAGGGGCTTGCGGAATCGGCGGAGAAAAATCCCTTGAGCAAAAAAGGAATTCCGACTTCGGTATCGCTGTCCGCGCGGCGCCCGCTCGCAGTGAATTACATCCAGGCGGCCGCGCGGATTCCAAGCGGTTTCGGGCATGTGCGCGAGATTGCGCCCGTGAACGATTCGGCCGTGCGTCTGCGCGACGAACACAAGCGTGACGTGGTGGCGCAGGTGAATTGGACCTTTCTGCGAACAGGCCGACTGGGGGCGCCGGAATTGGACGAGATCAATTAAACAAGGCAAAATCGATATCAGGGATGAGCGCATGAATCCAAATCAACCGGGCGCGGATCGTTCCAGGCAAACCATCGCCGTTTTTGGCGCGGGAATGTGGGGCACCGTACTGGCAGGATTGCTCGACGGAAAGGGCCACTGCATTCGCGTTTGGGACCCGGAGCCTGGCGCTGTGGAGCATCTGCTTCGCGAACGGCGTCCGCGCGCGCTCGAAGGCTTTCGGCTCAACGAGTCGGTCGCGGTGGTGAAAAGCGCGGAAGAGGCGCTGGCGGCGGGAAAATCGGAGGACGAGGCGAATTCCGCTTGGGCCGGCGTGGATTTGGCGGTTGTGGCAACGGCGGCAAAGGACGTTGAGCGTGTGGGAGGAATTGCAGCGGAGGCGCTCGCAAAAAAACATCCCGGCGCGTTGTGGCCGCGTCATGGATGGGTGATTTGCGCCAAAGGCCTGCATCCTGAAACGGGAGACACGCTTTCCGACTGCCTGGCGCGCGGGCTTGGATTGAAGCAGGCATCTGCCTCCGCACTGCCACTGTCGGAATCCGCAGCGGCTCCGCAAATCGGGGTCGTTAGCGGACCGTGTATCGCGGTGGAAGTGGCGCGCGGCGTGCCGACTTCTGTGGTGGCGGCCGCGGCCGATCTAAATTTCGCGCGCTATATTCAGGAGATTTTCCATACGTCGCGATTCCGCGTTTATACGCAAACCGACGTCGTCGGCGTGGAATTGAGCGGATCGCTCAAGAATGTCATCGCAATAGCGGCGGGGATGTGCGACGGCCTCGGGTTTGGCGACAACACAAAGGCGGCTTTGATCACGCGCGGGCTGGCTGAGATCACGCGGCTGGGCGCGGCGATGGGGGCCGATCCGCGGACATTTGCGGGCTTGGCGGGCATGGGCGACCTGATCGTGACATCATTCAGCCCGCATTCGCGGAACCGGCGATGCGGCGAGGCGCTCGGGCGCGGGCTTACGCTCGATGAGGCGCGGGCGCAAATTGGAATGGCCATCGAGGGAATCGCCACGGCGCGTGCGGCCTGTGCGCTGGCGAAAAAATATGGAGTGATGCTTCCGATTTGTGAGGCAGTCCAGGCGATCCTCGCAGGCAAACTCCGGGCGCGAGACGCCGTCGATGCGCTCATGCTGCGCGATCCCAAACCGGAGGTAGGATGAGAGGAAATTATTCCACCACAAGGGCACAAAGATACAAAGGAAGAAGGATGAAGCGGGATGAGAAAATGTAATTGCAAATTGGAAATTCCTCTTTCTGCCTTTCTCTGCGTTTCTCTGTGCCTCTGCGGTGATTATTCTTCTCCGGCCGTTTCTCCATGAAACCCAAAGACCTCCTTTTCGACTGGATGTGGCGTCATTTCCCAGCGGAGCGCATTCCTCCCGCCGCGGAAACCCTGTGGAATTTCCTCGAATATCTTCAGGTGGAAGCGCGGAATTTCAATCTGACCGCTATTCACGACATGCGCGAGATGGTCGAGCGCCACGTGATCGATTCGCTTGCGCCCTTTGCCGCGCCCGAGTGTCCGTTGCGAGCGGAATGCGCGGGTTCCCTTTTAGATCCAAGAGCAGCCGCCTCTCCCGATGCCAATACCCAATCCGAATCCAGACCAGCCCCGCGCGTGATCGACATCGGCAGCGGGAATGGGCTGCCGGGTCTGGCGCTGGCGGTGGCGTTCCCGGCTTGGCGCGTGACGCTGCTCGAATCAAACCGCAAAAAATGCGAATTCCTAAGCCGCGCGGCAGAAAAAATCGGCGCGGCAAATGTCGAGGTCGCTTGCGAACGCGCTGAAAACTTCGGACGCGATCCGGCCCGCCGCGATGCTCATGATCTCGCTACGGCGCGCGCGCTGGCCGTGCTTCCCGTGGCGCTCGAATTGTGCCTGCCTCTTGTGCGTCTGGGCGGATGGATGCTCGCTTACAAAGGACGCGAGTGCCAGGCGGAAATCGAAGTCAGCAACAAGGCTTTTGGCGAACTCGGCGCACGCCTGGAGAGTTCTCCACTTTACCCCGTCGGCGATTCGCCCGCGCAGCACACCGCGGTATGGATTCGAAAAACCTCTGCCACACCCGAGCGCTATCCGCGGCGCGATGGAATGCCCCGAAAACGCCCGCTCTGGGAAAAACCGCTTCCTACATCGGACTAACAGCCAATCCTTTTTCCCCATTTGACCGATTGGTGTTCACACAATAGCAGTGGAAAATGCTTGTGCCTCCCCAAAGGGCTTTTGTCAGGAAAGGTCTGCCATGTGGGGAGGGGGAAACAGGCGCGCTGCATGGAACAGAGTCAGAATTTCCATCGCGTCGTCACTGGCGCGATATACAATTCAATAATTGCCAAGAAGGATTTCCCGAACAGAAGGAGTATTGAATTCCGGAGCAATTCTGCCCCAATGCGGATAGTCATGGAGGCGTTCAACTGCTGCAAGGGCATCCAGGGCAAAGAGGCTGGCATAATGCGGTGAATCCGCGGCGATAAATCTTGTAATGGCCTCCAGATCATCCGCCGCTTGGGGAGTCCACCTTATTTCAGCCATTTTCCCATCCTCTCCTTCACAGAGGCATGAGGAATGGTTTCGCCAGAATCGGCTTGTTTCAATCCCCGTTCAACCTTGGCCAGGAACAGCAGGCGTTCCATTGCATCTTCAATGGTGGCATCGGCGGGCAGGTCTTCCACGGCCTGGATTACCTTTTCTTTCGTTGTCATAAGGTGCCTCCTCTTTTACGGCGGGTCAGGGAAGAAAAATCCACCGCTGCAGGACTGCGGTAGGTATTTTGCTACAGATGGACAGGCTGTAATCAAGCAATCATGCGAACTTGGAGAATCGCGTTGCCAGAGTGAGCGGGGGTCGGATAAAAGCCGCCGTATGTCCGCGCATGGTTGTGAAAATATGCGCGGGCAGGCAATGTGGCGGACCGGATGGCAGACCTGGAAGTCTGCCCCACTTGAAATCTTGTTGGTCACTTGCATGTTCCGTCGCACCTGAAATCCCGTTTGGCGCTCACCTTCCGGCAAGGACATGTTCATTATGGCCCGTTCGCGCGAATCTTATGTTTCTCTGGCGCGCAAGTGGCGTCCGCAGACCTTCGACGAGGTCATCGGGCAGGCGCACGCCGTGGACACGCTGCGCGTGGATGTGGCCGCGAACCGCGTCAAGCACGCCTATTTGTTCTCCGGTCCGCGCGGCGTGGGCAAAACCTCAATGGCGCGCATCCTGGCCAAGGCGCTCAATTGCGCCAGCGGCCCGACGCCCCAGCCGTGCGGAAAATGCGAACGCTGCGTGGCCATTACGGAAGGCTTCGATCTCGACACGATCGAAATCGATGCCGCCACTTACACAAAAGTCGAAAACATCCGCGAACTGCAAGAGGGCTTCAACCGCGCGCCGCTGGCCGGAAGATATAAGGTTTATATTATAGACGAAGTCCACATGCTTTCGGACTCCGCCTTCAACGCGCTGCTCAAATCGCTCGAAGAACCGCCGGCGCGCGTCGTGTTTGTGCTGGCAACGACCAACCCGGAGAAAATCCCCGAGACGGTGCAATCTCGCTGCACGCGCCTGGATTTCCGCCGGATCACGCCCGAAGACATCATGCGCCAGCTCGCGCGGATTCTGGATTCCGAGACTGCGATGGCGCGCGTCGCCCCAGGGCAGCGCGATGCGATCCTGGAGGCGATCGCGTTTGCGAGCGAGGGCGGAATGCGCGACGCCGAAGTGACGCTCGACCAGTTGATTTCGCTCGGCGGCGGCGAGATTACGCTCGAACGCGTGCATCAGTTGCTTGGGATTGTCGAGAGCGCCATGCTGGCGGATTGTGTGCGCGGCCTGCTCGAACGCGACATGGTGCGGCTGCTGGCGATTGCGCGTGATTTAGTCGATCGCGGACGCGATATCCCGCGATTTGTCCGCACGCTGCTTCATTATTTGCGCGATCTGTTGATTTTGCGCGTGACAGGCGGCGGCGAGGAACGCGCGGGTGAATTCGGCGTAGCGAAGTCGCGCGCCGGATACGAAACGATGCGCGAACTGGCCGGGCGCGCCGATATTCCCTTTTTGCTAAATGCCATTCATCAAATTTTGCTTTTGGATGAGCGTCTGCGCGGGGTAACTCCGGCGCGGTTCCTCCTCGAATTTACGTTTGTTAAATTGGCGGCCGTGGATCGCTCGACGGACATCGAGGCGGCTCTGGCGGCGCTTTCTTCCATGCGTGGCGGCGCAGGCGGGGGAGGAGCCGGCGCGCCTGGAGGTGGCATCGGGCGAGGCCCGGGCGGAGGCGGCGCGGCATCGGGCGGCTATGCGCGCGGCGGCGGGTATGCGGGCGGAGGCGCGGCGGCTGGCGGATACTCGCGCGGCGCAGGCGGCTATTCAAGAACCGCGCCGGATTCGACAGCGCCAGCGGCGTCCGTTGAACCGCCGCTTCCTTTGTCCGTGTCGGAATCTTCCGGCGCGTCTTGCGCGCCTGCATTCGATCCGGCAGATGCCAGCGCTGCTCTTGCGGCTGATGGATTTTCGCCGGGGGCGCCTGCAATTTCCAGGCCGGCGATGCCTGCACAGCCTCCCCCCGCGCATTCCGCGCACGCCTCCTCGACGCCGCTGCCTTCTTTGCCTCCGCTTCCGACGGCTTCCACGCCTTTGCCCGCTTCGGCTCCTATTTCCTCATCGCCTGCTTCTTCTTTTCAGCCACCGGCGCCTATCGCTCCCGTGGCCTCCGCGCCGCCGTTCAAGTCCGCGCCATCCGCAAATGTATCGCCCGTCGGAACGCTCGATGCGGGCAAGTTTTGGATTGCGCTGAACGGCGAGCTTGCCCGCAGCGCAGTCAGCATCGCCACGCCCCTGCAACGCGCCAGTCTTCTCTCTCTGGAAACGCAACGGCTGGTTATTGGCGTGCCAGGCGGACGCGAAGGCGAAATGGCCTTCAAATCGCTGACTCGTCCGGAGCGCCGGCAGCGGATCGAGCAAGCCGCCAGCGCTTTAGCTGGGCGCGCGTTGCGTGTTGTTATCGAGCAAACCGCTCCGGCGGAAAGGGAGGGCGGCGCGAGGCCTTCGGCGGCGCAACTGCCGCCATCTACGTCCGCGCGTGAATCTGCGCAGGCTTCTGCGGAGTCCGCGCCTATGCCAGCTTCCGCGCCATCTTCTGAGCCATCCGGAGCCGCCTCGGCTGGATTCGCCGCGGCCGGTTCGGTCTCTGAGTATGAAGCGCCGGGCGAAGAAATCCGCGCGGACGACGCGCACGGCGCGCAAGAAAGCCGCGCGGAAATGCCCGTCTGGGCGCGCGATTTGGGATTCAGTCCTCAGCAGCTCGAAATGCTCAGTTTCACCGAAGCCATGAAGCGTTATCCTGATTTTCGCCAGGCCGTCGATCTTGTGCAGCGAACGCTCAAAGCGGAACCCCGCGATTTCAACGGCCGTCCCATACTCTGAAGGATTCCATTGGAATCCGCTGATTTCTCTCATGGAGACATTCCCTCGCATGTTCGATCTTCACCACATCCAGAAGCTTCAAAAAGACCTTTCCGACCGAATGGAGCGCGTTCAGGAGGATTTGGCGGGCCTGTTCGTGGAAGGCACGTCAGGCGGCGGCATCGTGGCCGTTACGAGCAATGGACGCCAGGAAATCGTCAAAGTGAAAATCAAACCCGAGGCGGTGGACCCGAACGATCTCGAGATGTTGGAGGATTTGGTGCTGGCGGCTACGAATTCCGCGCTGGAAAAGGCCCGAGAACTGCATGAAAGCAAGGTCTCGCAGGTGACGGGCGGCATCAAAATCCCGGGATTGTTCTAGCGGACTCCTTGGGACTCGCCGCGTTATTGCCAGTCTGATTTGCCTCCTGAAATCTGCCGATGAATATTGTCCCATCCGCCGTGGAAGCCCTCGTAGCCGAGCTGGGCAAACTGCCCGGGATCGGACGCCGCGCCGCCGAACGCCTGGCGTTTCATTTGCTTCGCGCCGATGCGGAAAAATCCTTTGCGCTGGCCGATGCCATCCGCCGCGTGAAGGATGAAATCGGCGAATGCCCCGCCTGCCATTTTCTTGCCGAAGGCGGCGAATGCGCGATTTGCTCCGATGGCTCGCGCGATGCCGCCTTTCTGTGCGTGGTCGAGCAGCCTCTCGACGCCATCGCCTTCGAAAAGGCAGGCGGCTACAGGGGATTCTACCATGTCCTTGGCGGGCGGCTTTCGCCCATGAAAGGCATCGCGCCGGATGATTTGAACATCGCCGACTTGATCGAGCGTGCGGCGGCGGGCGGATTTCAGGAGATCATTCTTGCAACCAATCCGAGCGTAGAGGGCGATGCGACGGCAATCTACATTCAGCACCGCCTGGCCGAACGCACGCGCGCTCGCCTGACGCGGCTGGGGCGCGGCGTGCCGATGGGCGGCGCGCTGGAATACGCCGACCCCACCACGCTTCGCGCCGCCCTGGAAAGCCGCCAATCGCTCCTGTAAGCGCCCACTTATCTCCGGCCTTTTCTTCCTTTTTCTCGTTCTTATGCAATTTTCGCGGCTAAATTTATATCATGCCAGGGAATTGCGCGCGAAGGTATTCGAGGCTGATACGAGTGCTTTCGGATGGCGTGAGCATCGTGGAGTCCAATTCGAGCGTCACCCAGCCGGAATACCCCACGTCCCCCAAGGTTCGGAAAATCACCTGGAAATCAAGAATTCCGCGTCCCAGTTCGCAAAAAATAGGCGCCGGTTCGCTGCTCGCTTTTGATTTCGCTTCTGACGTTTCATTTGCCTCGACCTTGTGCGCCTCCTTTGCCTCACCGGCTTGTGGCTGGATCGGGATTTCGTGTCCAGCGGGCGGCGAAAGGTCCTTCAGATGCATATAGATCATCCGGTCGCCATAAGTGAGCGCCACGTCCGCCGGGTTGATGCCTGCTCCTGCCAAATGGGCGCAATCGGGCGCGAAATACACGCACTCCGGGTCCGTCATGCCCATGATCAGGGCCAAATCAATTTCCGATTCGATGATCGTGCCAAGATGGGGGTGAATCCCAAGCAAAATACCCATTTTGCGCGTTTGCGCGCCCAAATCGTTCAGGCGGTCGGCCAGGCGGCGGAAATCGTCGCGATTGAGAATTTCCCCATCACGACACGCGGGGGGGCCGAACACCAGCCGGTCCGCGCCGCGATCTCGCAGGAACCGCGCCAGTTCGAGATTGTGCTCTATCACCTTGCGCGCCTGCGCCTCTTCGTGGAGCGGGCCGCCGCCATACAATGCGGCCAGACGCAATCCGCGCGCCGCCAATTCCGCGTCAAACTGCTTTTCCTTTCCCCGATACTCATTCACGACGCTTGAGAATGTTTCCACGCCGGAGAACGCGCCCAAAGCCGCCGCGTCATCTAGAAACCGGAGCAGTTCGTTTCCCCATGTAATTTGATGGAGAGCAAATTTAACGTCTTTGCGCATGTCTCGTGCTTGCGGCGGAAAAGAGATTGAACTATAGATTGGGCCTGGCAGCGCCGGGCCTTATGAAGTGAAGTATCTTTTCCGGCCAACCTGTCAATCGGTAAGCAACAATGAATCTTGGGATTTTTGGCGGGTCGTTCGATCCGCCGCATGTGAGCCACGTTCTGGCATGCCTTTGGGCGCTGGAAACAGGCGCTCTGGACCGCATTTTTGTAATACCATGCCTGCGCCATGCCTTGGGCAAGCAACCGGCCGCTTCCTTCGAGGATCGCGTCGAGATGTGCCGCCTGGCCGTGGCGCGCCTGGAACGATGGGTAGAGGTTCTCGACATTGAGGGCCGCCGTAACGAGGTTTCATACACAATCGACACCATCCGCCTGCTGCAAGCGAAACGTCCGGGACATTGCTGGCGCTTGCTGATCGGCGAGGACATCCTGGAACAAGCGCCGCGCTGGAAGATGTGGGAGGAAGTCGTCCGCCTGGCCCCGCCGCTGGTTGTGCCGCGCATGGTGGGGGAGCGCCCGGGCAATTCCGGGGCAGAGGCTTCTTCCAATGGCGAATCCAGTTTTGCACAAAGCCGAGCGCCAGAAAATCAGCCGCCGCCGGACCTGCGCGCGCTGTCTTCGACCTGGCTGCGCGAACGGCTGGCGGAGGGCGAAATCCCCGAGGGTGTGCTGCCCAATTCCGTGGCGGCGTTTATCCGGCGGCGCGGACTTTATGGATTCCATCCTCTGCCCTCATCTCCCGATACGGTCTCGTGACGAACTCCGTGAATTGACTTTTGCCCCAATGCCTTTTCGATAGGAGGCGCTTCTCATGGAAAAAATCCCCTATGGCGGTTGGATAAACTGCATCCGCCTTGCCAATCAGGCGGCCCCATCGAAGACGAAACGCAACAATCATGAGATCACATACCAAACGCAGATAGAGCCTTGCAAACCAAGAGGCTAGGGCCGCCTGACGCCGCCCGCAAGCCCGAGTTTACGAGGCCGGGCGGCGCGCGCCTGAGCGAGGCCTTGCGAGCGAAGGCGGCGGAACCCGGGGTGAAAAAGAAGAGGCCCCGGAAGGTTCCAAGGCGATCGACCGGTTGAAAACAACCCGACCAAGGAACGATTCCGGGGCCTGCCAGAGGAGCGCGCGAAAGCAGGTGTGGCACCTGGCAGCGACACCTATTTTGCTTTCGAGATGGCGTTCCTCTGGAAGATGGCGAGAAAACCCTGGGAAATGAGGACCATTCCCCCTACTGGGTCGCCCTGTACGGCGGCGGCAAAACCGGCCGCGATGGAGCCAAGACCCGCCCAGAAGGTTTTCGTGCGAAGAAGCGGAATGGGAACAAGCGGACACTCAGGCATGGAAAAACCTCCCAGAGAGATGATGGGCGTCCTACGTCATGATGGAATAGGACCAAGAGTCGAAGAAGAGTGGATCGTTGGTCCGAACGTAGGACGGGTTGAGACAGACGACCTCGAAGCCGAAGCGTTTGATGGAGGCGACGGCAAACGCGGCGGCGAGTTCGGAAACGCAAGGAATCGAAATCTTGTTTCCCTGCGCTTTGATTTCATTGCCGGTGATGAAGGCAACCTGCGTGTCGTTGGGATTCGGATAACGCAGGTCGTTTTCGCGGGCAAGCACGGCCGTCGTGCGAAGCGGATAGGTGATGCGCGTGCGGAAGATGTCGGTGTCGTTGAGGTTTGCGCCGTTTTCGACGGGAATGAACATGATGCCTTCGTCGTCGTCGAATTCGGCGTCATCGATGATGATGGGAACCGACGGGTAGGCCGTGCCGGGAGCGGTGGAGGACAAGGTTAGGCCGTTCAACATCCGGTAGGTGTTGACCTCCTGGTAAAGGGTGCGGGCGGTGACCGGATATTCGTAGCCCGCGCGGTTCGTGCGTTTCGGAAGGAGCGCGGCGGCGGCGTCCCAGGTGTCGATGACAGCCCGAGACAGCGCCTTGAAGCCCTGGGAAACGGTCGTGAGAATGCCCCGGATGACCTGCTGCGGATTCGAAGAAGGATCGTCCGGTTTGACGTGGCCGCGAACCAGTTGGGATTCCCCGTTCACCGAGAAATCCATGTTATTCATCTTGCCGCGAACCTTGTCGAGAGGAGTAACGAGATTTGCCTGTGCCATGATAGAACCTCACAAAGGAAGTGGCGGAATGCCACGAGGGTTTAGGGGTTGGTCTTGGTGAAGGTCCAAGACCGATAGAAGGTGGGCGAGTTCCGGCGAACGTAGGCCGAATTCAAGCACATGACCTCGAAGCCGAAGCGAAGGACGGTAGCGGATCCGAAGACACCGCACTTGGAGGAGTCCGGATGAAGGACAATCGTGCCTTCTTCGGCTTTGATCATGGTGCCTGTGGTGAAGGACTTGGAGGAATCTTCCCAGTCTGGCGAGCGAAGCCAAGACGGGGAAGCCTGAACGACATTTGTCGGAAGGGGGCAGGTGATGCGCACGCGGTAGATGTCGCCGTCGTTGAGAAGTTCGGAGTTGTCCACAGGAATGATGAGCAAGGCGCTGGAGATGTCGAATTGTGCGGGCTGCGTGATGATGGGAACGGACGGGGCAGTAGTGGCGGGGGCGGTTGTCGTGGTGGACTGGCCTCGCAAGAGGCGCATCGTGTTGACTTCCTGAAACAGAACGCGGCCCGTCACGGGGTAGGCGATGCCGGTTTCGGAAGTGCGTTCGGGAAGATTCGCGGCAGCCGCGTCCCACGTTTCGGCGACGGATCGAGTGAGGCCGGAATAGAGCTGCGAGACTGCCGTCATGATGCCGCGAATTTCGAGTTGAGGGGCGCTTTGCGGGTTTCGCGGCGTGACGAAACGCCGGGCCAGGGGCTGTCTTCCGAGCATGGAAAACACCTGATCGCCCTGACGACCGCGCATAGTGCCGATGGGGGAAACAAGGGTTACTTTGGCCATGATAGGCCCTCCGATATTGACTGTGCCAGGTTACGAGCGAATTATAGGCGATAACCTTGGCAGAAGTCAAGAGGAATTAGAAAGGAGTTTCTATTTCCTCGGCGATCGTGCTTGCGGCACGAAGAAGAAGAAGTCCGCTGCAAGTGTTGGGATTGCCGTATTGTGGGCAACAGCGAACATGAAGTATGCCGTCTGCACTTTTGAAGGACGCGAGAATGACGATGGCATCGAGATGATACTTTATCATCATGTCATGGGCTTCTTCCGAAATTTCGGAGGCGCGTAGTTGGTCGTTTGAAAGATATTCAGGGGTTGGTGTGCTTTCGATAGGGTCTGGCATGAAAGTGGACCTCCTAAATTCAGATGAGTCGCCGCCTAAAATTCAGATGAGTCGCCGCCGGGAACACGGAAGGCGAAGCGGGGAATGCCGCGTTTATCAACGCGAACGGTGGGGTTCACTTTGATGGCGATCTCTGCGCCGACCGGATAGCACGCATCAACCGATTGTGGCTCCCAGTGTTCGATTGTCTGGACTGAGTCGGCGCACTGGACGGTGTATTGCACGAGGACTTTGCGCTTTTCGCCGACTTCGCGCCTGGTTCGTCGGGCAATGACTCCGATGATGTAGCATCCTGGTTCGAGGGCTTGAACTGGACTTGACTGGGGAGAACTGGCCGATTTTTGAGTCGCCATTGTTCTATCCTTTCGAGCGTGGTTTGTCCGATACCCCGCTGTTTGCCGAGGTCCTTTAGATAGGCCTCGATAAGTGCGTGGGTATCTTTGATGCCGAGGGCATCAAGTATCCGATTAGCTGCCGGGGAAAGCCCAACGGCGGCCACGGGCACTTTAGGGTAACCGTGTATGTCTTCGATACACTGGTATTTTTTATATGAGAAGTCTTCGAGAAGGGTGTGACAGTAATATAAAGACATTGCAAGACGACGAGCCAAGGCACCGAGGGCCTTGAACCAGCCGCCTTTACGATGTCTTGAGGCAATAACGCGCGCCCACTTGCCAAAAGGCTCTGAAGAACGATTTAGCAGGCCTTGAGCGGCCTGCAAAAGCGTATGGTGAAGCAAAGCATTGCCTTTTCTGCGCTTGTAGCTGGTGACCTTTCCTGCGGAAATGCGAAGAGAGGGATCACAGCCGCAAAAAGCAGAACATTGCTTTGCTGACGGAAAGCGCGTTACGTCGCCAATAACGGCGATCCATATAAGGGCCGAAATTGGACCGATACCGGGAACGGATGTCAGTATGGAAAGAAGTTGTTTGCCGGAAACTCTTCCCGTTTTATGGGGAAAAGTAGAAGACTTGACGAATTCAATAGCACGTTTCTCAAGTATATCAGCACGGTTACGGTGTTGATCATAGGCGTCGAAATGCTCAAGAATAATTTTACATACAGGGGGGGGG
>CAYUNT010000125.1:0-13934 GCA_964446285.1 uncultured Candidatus Sumerlaeota bacterium
AGTTGCTGAAATGCAAAGCCCTATGCATCCCCCTAAAAACCCGTGAGAAGCATTTGCGGAATTGTCCTGCGGCAACAGGCGCATCTTGATACTGATACCGATAAGCAAGAAAAACCCCGTCACTTCGTTCCGGGTTCTGCATATACGGATGCATTCCGGACGGCTTTTTGCAGAACCCCGAACGCAGTGTGGGGGCACAACAGGAACTGTTCAAAGTGCAGGAAAAATCTTGGGCGAGACGCCCAAGCCACCGGAAATCACGGGCAAGATGCCCGTGCCACCAGCAACATTGAACAGTTTCTGGGGGGCACAAGCGGTTCGGATCAGTAACAGTGTCAAGATGCGCCGGACGGCAACCTATAACAATCCCTATCAGATTGGCGGGCGGGATGGCGCCAAGCTCGTTGTAGTTGGTTAAAATTGCGTCAGGCGGCTTTTAAGCGGAAAAATAGGCTTTTCGAGCCAGGCGTTCGCGGCGGGCGGAACCGGTGCGCAAGGCCTCTTTGGCCACGGCATTGGATACGGCTTCGCGCACGCGGCGGTCGAAGGCAGACGGAATGATGTAGTCCTCGCTGAGTTCGGAGGGCTTGATAATCGACGCCAGGGCGCGCGCCGCGGCCAGCTTCATTTCCATGTTGATCTCGCGGGCGCGGCAATCGAGCGTCCCGCGGAACAGAGCGGGGAAGCAGAGAACGTTGTTGATCTGGTTTGGATAATCGCTGCGGCCCGTGGCCACAATGCGCGCGTAGCGATGGGAAATCTCCGGATCGATTTCCGGATCGGGATTGGCCAGCGAGAAGACGATGGAATCCTTGGCCATGGCGCGCAGGGCTTTTTCGGGGAACACATTCGGGCCGCTGACGCCGAGGAACACATCCGCGCCTTTGGCGGCCTTGACGATGTCGCCTTGGAGTCCTTCTGGGTTCGTGTTCGCGGCAATCCAATCCTTGGCCGGGTTCATATTCGTCTTGCGGCCCTTGTAAATAATGCCGTCGCGGTCAACGCAGATGATGTTGCGCACGCCGACCTTTTTGAGGATTTTCGTGCAGGCCACGCCCGCGGCGCCCACTCCCTGAATGACCATGCGAATGGAGCGCATTTGCTTCTTCACGATGCGCAGGGCGTTGTGGAGAGCCGCCAGCACAACGACTGCCGTTCCATGCTGGTCGTCGTGGAAGACGGGGATGTCGATTTCCTTTTTCAGGCGCTCCTCGATTTCGAAACAGCGCGGCGCGGAGATGTCTTCGAGGTTGATGCCGCCAAACGTCGGGGCGATCATCTTGCAGAACTTAATGATTTCCTCGGAGTCCTGCGAGGCCACGCACAGCGGAAACGCATCCACACCACCGAAGGATTTGAAAAGCATAGCCTTGCCTTCCATGACGGGCATGGCGGCTTCGGGTCCGAGATTGCCCAGGCCGAGAATGGCCGAGCCATCCGAGACAATGGCGATGCAGTTTTTCTTGATGGTCAGATTGTGGGCCAGCGATATGTCCTCGGCAATCGCCTTGCACACGCGCGCAACGCCCGGCGTGTAGGCCATCGAGAGGTCCTGGCGCGTGGCCAGGGGAATCTTATTTTCGACTGTGATTTTGCCGCCCAGATGCATTAGGAACACACGATCTGAAAAGCCAAGCACCTTGACCTTCGGGAGTTTGCGGACCGCTTCTACAATTTTTTGCGCATGTTCGGTTCCCGCAGTGTTGATCGTGATGTCGCGGACAGTAAGATCGGAAGTAACCGCCACAAGATCGATGGCTCCCAGATCGCCGCCCGCCTCGCCAATGCAAGTGGCGACCTTGGCGAAAGAGCCTGGCAGCGACGGAATTTCCACGCGGAGAGTACTGCTTTCCGAGACCATTGTATGAAGTCTAGCCATGCAAGTTTCCTTCCCGCCGAATCAGCAAGGGGTATCGGCGTATCATAGAATTGCCTTGCCTGACATGCAGTGTGGCAAAACCTGCCGGACCGTATCAAGCGGAGAACGATGGGCAAAAGACCTGGAGACCTTCAAATTTCTCCGCGGCTGCCTCTTGCGAAGAGGGTGAAAAATACAGGAAAGTGGCGGCGTCCGGGAAAAGGACTATCAGGCAAAAAAGTCACGCTGCACGTAATTCAGGCGCGAGCGCGAATCCGAACGTACAGCAGCGAATTCGCACAGTGGAGCAGATTGCTTTTTCAGCACCACAATACGATTGGTATTGGTGCCATCCCGGTTATTCTTCACTCCCCAGCAGTTGGCGGTTTTTGTGAAGACTTGCGAGTTGATGACAACACATTCGGGAATGAGTTGCGCATGGCTCGCCGCGCGGATCACCTCTTTTTCCAGCGGAAGCGCTCCTTTGCGAATTTCCCCGACTTCAAAGGCTATGACTCCATCGTTTTTGAGGACTCTGTGAAACTCGGTGAAGCAGGATTGCATCCGCGAAAGCCAGTCCTCCAGACGCTTGCATTGCCAGATACGCCCCGCGTCCATGCTGGCGCCGCTGAACCACATTCGCAGCCAGTTGTCTTGCAGGTAGTCCACGGTGTCTAAAAACGGCGGCGAGGTCACGATAAGTTTTACCGAATTGCTCTCGATTTGCGGAGTCCACTCGGCGGATCCGCAGAGAAGAAGCGGCTCGGCATCTCCATATCCCTTGGGAAAAGGATCGGCCAGGAGTTGCCTGGATTTTCGCAGGATGAGTTCTTTTGTATTCCGATACTCGGGAATCTGGCCGCGCTTTTCATTGATTTTTTGCTGCGATTGAACCGATGCGGCTTGATTGGGAGGCAAAGTATATACAGAGAAAAATCCCCGCGAGTGGCCGGTCAGACGGTTGCAGGCCACCATCTCAATCCATGCGTCGATGGAGTCAAAGAGACTGGCGTTGCGTCGCTGGCGAAAGTAGTTTTTCCACGCCAGGATTTCGGACAATGTGTCTGGATGGAAAAACACCAGAAGATCGTCGGCGCCCTCTTTTTCGGTAAGTTCCAGAGATGCGAGATTCACCTCGGCCAGGCGTTTTTTCACCTGGAGCAGGGTGGGGGGAACCAGGCGCGGATATACAAGGGTTTTCGCCAGGGGATTTACGTCATTGCCGATGACCTTGCATCCGCGCAATTGGGCCTGGATGAGCGTGGTTCCCCGGCCCATGAACGGATCATACACTGTGTCGCCGGGCGCGGCAAATCGGCGGATGAAGAAATCTGGAAGTTGTGGTTTGTAGCAGGCGCGATAGGAAATTTCATGGACCGAATGCCCCTCACGCTGCTTGGAGGTCCAGAATTCATTTGTATAGACCGGAACCAAGGCGCGCTCCACCCGGCACGATCCGGTTTCCGTGCGCGAGCCGAATTCGCAAAAGGAAGCCAGGTCACGGTGCAAATCGACCAAGTTTTGAGACGGCGCTATATTCGGAGCCAAAGCATGGGTGGACATGGCAATTATATCGTAATGGACCTGTGCTGTCCTTCTGAAAGAAGCCTATGGTTTACTTCGGCTTCGAGGCGGATATTCACTATTGTCTCCGGCTCTATAAAATCCAAACGGACAGCATCAATTTGCGCCCCATTCCCAATAACAGTATAAAGGATTGTGCCGAGCAGATGACAAATCGGATTCTGAAAGAATTTTCTTAATTTCCTGGAGGACGAGGAGAGAACTCTTCGGTTGGAGTCCTTGGGATTCCAGCAGCTGGTTGCCTTGATTTCCAAAGGTATCTTTTGATTTGTGCTCTTGATCACAATCATCCGGTCTGGGTAGCCAGGGCCTCGACAATCTTCCAGACTAAACAGCGATGTGCAAGGTTTCAGAAGAGGAATCGCGAATTTCTCGATCTGATTGCCAATAGATTGGTTGGTGCTATTGGGGCGGATTGGGCAAATTGACGTCTTTATGCCGCTGGCGCTCACTGCGGCGCGAAAGTCATCTTCCACTGATTGAATAAGAGCATCCGTCCAGGGATCCACAAGGCACTGAGGCGGATTCCCTTCCCGCTGAAGAAGCTCGGAATAAAATTCGGCTAAAGATGGCATCAAATACCCATGACATTGTGCTAAATGATGAGACGCGCCTTGGGGCTGGGGCGTTTATGGCGAGGGGGGGAGGGCGCCGCAGCCACCGCGGGGAGTGCGGGGCGAGGGATGCACGGTTTGTCCCGAGGCGATTGTGCGCGATGGAATGCAGCTCTCGCTCAAATCGGGATAAAATAACACGTTTTGCCCGATTGATGTATTCGCGGGAATGGACACGCCTTTGCCGATCAAGGTAATGCCCGTGTTGAGCAGATGCGGGATTTCGGTGTTGGGCGTCGGGTCGCCGCATCCAATGCAACTGCGCTCGCCCAAGCGCAGGTGTTTGTCCGCCACCAAACGCCGCACCTGCGCGCCCGCGCCGATGTGGCAATCCTCAAACAACACGGAATCCTCGACGACAGCGCCCTTCTCGACTACGCATCCGGGCGAAAGGATGCTGCGCACAACCGTTCCTTCAATCACGCAGCCGCTCGGGATCAGGCTGTTGGATACAAGCGACGCGCTCTTCAGCCGCGTGGGAGCCAGTTTCCCGCCCCATAAGCCGTGCGGATTCGTGAGCACGTTCCAATTGGAAATTTCTAGTCCGCTTGCGGGATTGAGGCAGTCCATCGAACTCTCCCAAAACGCCTGCACCGTGCCCACATCGCGCCAGTATCCCGTGTAAATGTAACCGTAAATTTTATCGCCCCGCTCTTTCATGTCCGGAATGATGTTTTTGCCAAAATCCTGCGCATTGCCTGAGCGCGCCGCCTCCTCGCAGAGGCGCTGTTCCAAAACCTCTTTTTTGAACACGTAAATCCCGAGCGACGCCAGGTTGGACGGGGCGTTGGGATTCTTTTCGTAAAATTCCACCACGCGCTGGTTTTCGTCGAGTTTGGCCACGCCAAAGCGGTCCACTTCCTCCCATGGCACGGGCTGGAAGGCGATTGTGAGATCGGCGTCCATCTCGTCGTGGAACTCGATCATCTTTTGATACTGCATCCGATAAATATGATCGCCCGAAAGGATCAGCACGGTGCGCGCCTTCCAGCGATCAAGAAACATGATATTCTGATAAATGGCGTCGGCGGTGCCGGCATACCAGTCGTTATCCGCCTCGCCCTTATAGGGCGGAAGGACCTTGGCCTGGCGCAAACGCCCAGAATACCCCCACGCCTCGCCCTGGCCAAGGTGGTCGTTGAGCGAATAGGGCTTGTATTGGGTGAGGATGCCCACCTTGTTGATGCCCGAGCGCACGATGTTGGTCATCACGAAGTCAATGATGCGGTAGGTTCCGCCAAAAGGCACGGCCGGCTTGGCCCGCCGCATCGAGAGCACGGACAACCGGCTTCCCGCGCCCCCCGCCAGGACCATGACAACAACAGGTTCCATTCTGAATATGCGCCTTCCCGCGAAACCGGGCGCGCGCCAGGATGGCCCGCCTCTGTCCCGATTCCGCGATTGCGTTGTGCTCCGGGCTGGGGCGCCTGCGCGAGACCCCGCGTGCCCGGTCAGTCATCCAGTTGCGATTGCAGGTCTTCCACGTCCTGGCGGACGTCGGATTGATCCGGATCAATCTCGAGCGAGCGCTTCCAGAGTTTGATGGCGTCGCGGGACCGGTCCCGCAATGCAAAAAGCTTCCCCAGGTTATTCATTGCCGGCACGTGTTCGGGATCGACCTCGAGGGCGCGCTCGAAGCTGGCCACTGCTTCTTCGTAATGCCCTTCTTCGTCGGTGAAGTTTTCCCAGACGGCCTGTTCCTCAAGGTCTTCCTTGAGTTTCATAAAGTGCGCGACGCCGAGGTTGTAATGACTGAGGGGCGACTCGGGATAATTTTCCGCGGCGGCGGAAAAGACCTCGATGGCTTCCGCCAGTTCTCCTCGTTCGGCCAGGCTTTCGCCTTCCTCGAGCATGGCGTCGAGTTCATCCAGCCCCGTGGCGCCCTCGGCATACTCATCGTCATCGTCGTCCTCGTCCAGGGCGCCGTCCTCCTCTTCGTCTTCGTCTTCGCCGCCTTCCAAATCGTCGTATTCCTCGTCATCCTCCTCGTCGTCGTCCTTGGAGTATTCCTCGTCATCGCTTTTCCAGTAGCGATCGGGATCTTCATCGTCAATTCGCCGGCGGGGCATGGCACAATCACCTCGCTATGGGAAAGTGGGGTCGTTAGTTCGAAATGGAGCCTGGCGCGAGATGCCAGAATGCGGCGGAAAACCGCGCCGAACCACTCTTGTATTCCGGACGGTGGCAAACCGCCGCGCCGCCGGAAAGCCGGAGCCAGCGCCCGGCAAGTCATTCCGTCAATACCTTCGGATTGGAATCAAGCGCAAAAAACGCGCGCATGAAGTCCGCCGCGCCTTGACAAAGCCCGATGATTTTCCTAGGCTTTAGGCCCGGTGGCGTTGCGGCCCGGCAATTGCCCTTCCGGAAAGGCACGAATCCGGAACGTTTGTGGTTGCTTTTTTCGCGCCTTGCCGCCCTTTTCCTACATCACAACCGCCGATTCAAAGAACTCGCGCAATCATCCATGTCTAGCCAAACTCCTCTTTATTCCTGGCATGTGGCCGCTGGCGCGCGCATGACGGATTTCGCCGGGTGGACGATGCCTTTGCATTACGGATCGATCCTGGCCGAGCATCAGGCGTCGCGAACAAGCGCGGGGCTTTTCGACCTCTGCCACATGACGCGCGTGCGAATCGCCGGGCGCGACGCGGGCGCATTCCTTGATCTTCTCCTCCCCCTGAATATCGGGGAACTCAAGGAAAACGCTGTCGCCTATTCGTTTTTTTGTGACGATCGCGGCGGAATCATTGACGACATCACCCTATACAAAACCGAAGACTATTATATGGTGGTGGCCAACGCATCGAATCGCGCCGAGGTGCTCAAATGGCTCCGCGAGCACAAAGAAAATTTCTCCGTGGAAATCGAGGATGTCACCGAGTCGCTCTGCATGCTGGCGCTGCAAGGGCCAATCGCCGAGCAACTCCTTGAACCGCTTACGGTAGGCAGCCTTTCGTCGATCAAGTATTATCACTTCGCCCTGCTCCAAATAGGCGGGGCGCGCGCGCTCATCTCGCGCACGGGCTACACGGGCGAGGATGGGTTCGAGATTTATTGCGGATCGCTGTATTTCCGCCCGATCTGGGAGCGCATTCTCGAAATCGGACGCCACGTGGGCGTTGTTCCGGTGGGGCTGGGGGCGCGAGACCTTTTGCGCCTCGAAGCCGCGATGCCGCTTTACGGGCATGAACTGACGCGCGACGTGACTCCCATCGAAGCGGGGCTGGATAAATTCATCAGTTTTGAAAAGAAAAACTTCATCGGGCGCACCTCGATGATGCATTCATCCAGTTCGGAATTCGCGCGACGCCTTGTGGGATTTGAGATGCTCGATCAGGCAATTCCGCGAGCCGGTGTGGAAATTGCATTCAACTCGATGCCTATCGGCGTCGCGACCAGCGGCGCGTTTTCGCCCAGTCTGAAGCGGGGTATTGGAATGGGATATGTGGATGCCCTGAAAACCACGCCGGGGACTGAAATCGATATTATTGTCCGGGGAACGCCCCATCCGGCTCGAATCGCCAAACGACCCTTTTACCGGAGGCCGAAAAAGAAATGAGTGCAGATAAAAAATCGCCGCAGGTTCCCAGTGGCTTGTTCTACATGGAAAGCCACGAATGGGCGCGCCTGGATGGAGAAAACGAAGTCACAATCGGCATCACCGCGTATGCCGCTGAGGAAATGGGCGACATCGTCCATATCGAGCTGCCAGCCGCCGGGGCGAAACTGGCGCATAAAGAGCCTTTTGGCGTGATCGATTCCGTCAAGGCGGCCTTTGACCTCTATTCGCCAGTCACGGGCATCGTTCTCGCGGTGAATCCCCAGGTGCTTTCCGATCCCTCGATTGTCTCCAAAGAACCTTTCGCGAAGGGATGGATGATGCGGGTCAAGGCCAGCGCGCCCGCGGAACTCGACCGCCTGATGAATGCAGCTCGCTACAGCGAATATCTCCAGTCCGGCGCCGGCGGCCACTAATCGCGCGCCCTCCGGACGCCTATCGAGCACAAATCAAACATGACCAATCCCTATATACCCTCCACAGCCTCGGAGCGTCGCGATCTGCTTGAGGCAATTGAGGTTCACAGTCTTGAGGATTTGCTGAAGCAAATTCCGCAGGAAGTGCGCTGGACCGGCCCCGTGCCTGATGGGCACCCCGCGGCTGAACTGCTCGTCCGCCCGCTCACCGAGATGGAATTGACAGCGCTGGCGCGCCAGCGCGCAGAACAAAACGCGGATTTGGCGGACAGGCCGAGTTTTCTCGGGGCGGGAACCTACCGGCATTTTATCCCAAGCGCCGTAGGGCATCTGGCGCTTCGCTCGGAATTTCTGACAGCCTATACACCGTATCAACCCGAGGCGAGCCAGGGATTGCTGCAGGCGATTTTCGAGTTCCAGACATACATTTCGCGCCTGACGGGCATGGATGTGGCCAACGCGGGCCTCTACGACGGAGCGACGGCGCTGGCGGAGGCGGCGTTGATGGGATTGAGCGCGCGCCCGGCGGCCAAGCGCGTTGTGCTTTCGCGCGCCATTCACCCGCAGTATCGCGAGGTAGTGCGGACGCATGTGTCCGCACTGGGCGCGGAAGTGATCGAGGTGGATTGCGCGGATGGCGCGACGTCGCTGGAAAAATGGCGTGAAGCCCTCGGCCTTAGCGCGCCCAAAGATGCCGCCGGTGGCGGCGCTTCCCCCTCATCGGCCGATGCCTCTCCCGCCGCCGCAGTGGCCCTGTTCCAAAGTCCGAATTTCTTTGGATGCCTGGAGGATGGGGCGGCGCTTGTCGAGGCGGCGCACAAGGCCGGGGCGCTCGCGGCCGTGGCGTTCAACCCGATTGCGCTCGGAGTGCTCGCCACGCCGGGACAATGGGGCGCGGACATCGCCGTTGCGGAGGGGCAGCCACTCGGAATGGCGCCGGGAGCGGGCGGCGAAACCCTGGGGCTTTTTGCCGCGCGCGCGGAACATGTGTGGAAAATGCCGGGGCGGCTCGTTGGATTGACGCGCGATCGCGAGGGGCGCCGCGCCTACGTCCTTACGCTCCAATCGCGCGAACAGCACATCCGCCGCGCCCGCGCGACGTCGAATATCTGCACCAACCACTCGCTTTTCGCCCTGATGGCGTGCATTTACATGGCCACGGTGAGCGCGGAAGGATTGCGCGAACTGGCCGGGATTTGCGCGGGGCGTTGCGCGCTGGCCCGCCGCCGGCTCGCGCAAATTCCAGGCTGCCAACTGGCGTTTCCCAAGGCGGATCATTTCCATGAATTTGCGCTCCGCACGGGCCGCGACGCGCGCGAACTCGAACGCCGCATTGCGCGCGAATCGGGCATTCTTGCGGGATATCCACTTGGGCGCGAGTATCCCGAACTCGCCGACGCGCTTCTTGTATGCACAACGGAAATGACAAGTGAAGCGGACATCGAGCGCCTGGCGGTGGCGCTGGAACAGGCGCTTGGCGCACGCAGGCCATCGGATCGCAAGAAAAAATAAGAACAGGGATAGCGAGAGCGGATCAGGATTCCAGAAATCGCAAGTAGAGTTCCTCGACGCGGCGGGTCATGATTTCCGCTGAATAGCCCTCGCGCACTTTTTGCAGAGCCGCCGCAGCGAATCCGCGCCGCAGGACCTCGTCCGCCGCCAGCCGCGCCACGCGGTCCGCAAACCCCGCCTCATCGCCCGAATCCACCAAAAAACAATCGCGCCCGTCTTCGAGGATTTCCGCCATGCCGTCGAGCCGCGACGCCACAATCGCCATCCCGCACGCCATAGCCTCAAGGATCGTCATCGGCGTTCCCTCGTAAAGCGAAGGCAGCAAAAAGACATCCACGGCCGGATAGAGCGTCATCACATCGCGCACGAATCCGAGAAACCGGCATCGTTCCGGCCCAAGTCCAAGGCGGGCGGCTTCTGCTTCGAGCGCGGCGCGATCCGGCCCCTCGCCCGCGATCACAAAGAGGATGCGCGGATTTTGCGCCACGACGCGCGCCGCCACGCGCAAAAACATGGGGAAGTTTTTTTGCGGATGAAGCCGCCCGACGCCAGCCACCACCACGGCATCCTCGGGCAATTCCCATTGCGCGCGTGCGCGCTGGCGCTCCTTCTCCCCCGCCGCGGAGGACGGCACCGGCCGGTAGCGCGCCAAATCCACGCCGTTGTGAATGGCCGTGATTCGCTCGGGCGCGATTCCCTCGTGTTTGACAAGGAATTGGCGCGTGGATTCCGAGACGGCCACAATGTGCGAAGACAATCGGTTGGTGGCGCGGTCAATGCGAAGCGTCGTTTGAGAAAGCAGGCGGTCGTCGCCGTTGCAGTGATCGTGGTTGAAAAGGACGCGCACGCCCGCCAGCCGCGCCATGGGTTTGCCGATAGCATTTGACCCAAATAAATGGCAATGCACTATGGCGTATCCGCGCGCGCGGCACAGGCCAAACAGCCGCGGCGCATAGATTGGCAGCCATTTGCGCGGCGAAAGCGAATACATCGGCAGACCCAGCGGCGCGATTCTCTCCCAATACGGTCCGCGCCCATGCAAACACGCCACCTCGGGCGCAAACCGCGTCCGGTCTGCATACTTCAGAAGGTTGAGCAGGACCTCCTGCGCTCCGCCCAACCCAAAGCTGTCAATTACATGCAAAATCCTGTATGTCTTTGATTTCATTGTTTTCCGGCTGGCTTTGACTCCCAATCTGGCGCACTTCGATGTTGCTGGACACTCCCTCCAAACCTCCTCACGATTCATAGTTCCGCCCTGCGGAACGTCAAGAGAGATAAAAAGGAAGAATGGCATAGGCAGAATCTATTCCTTGCGGCTTGAATGAAATCGCGCGCCGTGAATCAGCAGGAAAACCGCGGATGAAACCCCAGAAGAAACGATATTGTTTTTTATGCCTGGATGGAACAACAACCGTGGTTGGCGGACGGGTTGTTGACTACCTGCGCCGGATTTACGATCAGGGGCGCGGATTGCCATTTGATCTTTTCCTGTATGGGCATAAGGCGCACGGCGAGTTTCCCTACAAGGATTCCGGACGCCGCGCGGCCTTGTCGGAGTCCATTGGCGGGCGCGCTTTTGCAGACACTTTTTCCAATCCTTTCTTCGGGCTGCCCAAGGTGTTGTGGGCGCTTATGCGCGCCTGCGGTCGCGATGCCCTTTTTCGCCGGCTTGTCATTCATGGCCGCGCGAAAGACGGCGCGTTTGTCGGCGCGCTGTTCAAGTGGATCTGTCTTGGACGGCCCATAGTCATATATGACGCCCGGGGCGACATCCTGGGAGAATTGCGTTATTTTCTCAGGGAAAAATCTCCTGCCATGCCTCGCTGGAAAACCAGCCTTCTCCTTGCGGAAGCGCGCATGCGAGAGGGATTGGCGCTGCGATCTGCCAGTTTTCTCTTTTGCCATTCTCAGGCGCTATACAACGAAATCATTCGGAATTATCCCTTTGCCCGCAAATTGCCCTGGGCGCTCGCGCCCAGTTGCGCGGATGAAACCCTATTTCGTTATGACCCCGAATTGCGCCATCAAACTCGGGCCAGCCTGCAAATCACCCCGGAGGAGCGCGTGCTTATCAATGCGGGCGGATTGCAGGTCTATCAGCGGCTGGAAAAAATGGTGGCGCTTTTTTCCGAATGCCTGAAACGACAAAACAACATGCGGCTTCTTATAGCCACGCATTCTCAGTTTCGCGAAAATGCAGAACTCCAACTGGCCCAGCTCCTGCCAAATGACAGTTATCGTGTAGTCTCGGCCCCGCACGACGCCGATCCTGCCCGGATGATTGCCGCCGAGCTTGCCTAATGCCTGCGGGCCGAGGCCACACGCACCCTTACCCGTACGCCCGGCCCGTTTGCGGAATATATTTGCTGCGGGCTTCCCGTAGCTATCACGGAGGGAATCGGAGATTACAGCGCAATGGCGCGGGAGCACTTGCTTGGTGGAATCGTTGATTTGAAAAAGCCAGAAGAATCGGCGCGTGCGCTCTTGCGCGCGCTCGAAACCTGCTCGGGCGACGCCGAGCGCCGGCGCATCGCCGATTTTGGCCGCGAAAATCTCTCCTTTTCCCGCTATGTTCCGGAATTCCGCGCCTGCTATGAGAAACTGTGATACCTTTTCGCCGGGCGACGCCGAATCTCCCGCCAAGCCACACGGCCTGCTCACGCGCGGGATCGCGTCCCCGAATGCCAAAACGCGCCACGCGCCCGTAATAGGCGGCGTTTATCACAAGCGGATAGGCAATGCGGGCGGGTCCAGCAGGAGCGCGGACAAGAACTGTTCAAAGAGACATGGGCGGTTGCGGACGCGAAAAATCTTGGGCGGGACGCCCAAGCCACCGGCGCCGGCAATTCGCAAGACCAGTGGCTCGGACGTCTCGTCCGAGTTCCCCGGTGACTTGAGCGTCTTGCTCAAGACTGACTTTTCTCCACGTGTCACCTTGGACAGTTCCTGGGCGGGCGAAGCCGCAATGCGGATTTTACTTGATTTAGGGATGATCCGCGTGGGCATTATGAACCATGTCAGAATGGGGGCTTAAACCGGCTTCACGGCGAATCCCCAGCTGATCCCATCTACCCAAGGAGGCACTAGCATGAAAAAGCAGGTAATTTCCTATCTTTTAGGGGTAGGGTTGTGTGTATGCACAGCCCTGAGCGGAGCGGCAACTAACGGCTATCTGTATTATGTTGCCGGCGCATTGGGGGATACCGGTCAGGCACAACCGGCAGACGGAACTCTGACGGGAGACAATGGAGTCTTCAGCGTCCTGGTGGCGGATGTGGACATCGCCGCCGGAACGGTCAGCAATTGGCGTTATGCTGGAAATGCCCTGCCCGTGGCAGGAGTTAACCCGGCTGACGATGCTTACAGCTGGATGTTCCTCGAAAATGCCGTCCATGTGTATAACGGCTACTTATATGCCGGCCCAGGCGACTGGAACAACGACAGCAGCCGGGATACGGCGGACGTTGTGGCCTATGCAAAAATCAACAGCGATGGCTCTCTGCAGCCATTCCAACTCTCCGCCGTATTCCCGGATACGCCCGCCGATCAGGCGATTAGCGCCACCGCGCTCGTGGATTTCGGCGGCGGAAACGCCTACTATTACGTAATCGCCGGAACTAGCAGCGGAACCGCCCGTGTCATTAAAGCCAAAATCAGCGCAGTGGACGGATCGCTGGGAGCATGGTCCGTGGACAGAGCCATCTCCGTGGCGGATTGGTTCTCTCGGGCAACGGCCGTTGGCTCGACGATTGTTTATGCGGAAGGAAACCTGGCAACAGAACGCCGCTCTTTTTACTCGGTCGCATCGTCGAGCGATGGATCGCTTGGCAACTGGCAGGACGCCGGCCTCTATGACTCGACTGCAAGCGCGCGCTGGGATTATGCCATGACGACGGCCGCTGCGGGCGGCAATCAATTCGCCGTTATCATGGGCGGAGCACCCAATCCACCAACTACTAGTGTGCATGTCTCGCAGGTTGCCGGAGGCGTGCCTGGCGCGTGGAGCACAACCAATGCCATGCCGGTTGGGCTTCGCCGCGTAACCGCCACCGCCGCGGATGACCTGATTATAGTCTGTGGCGGCACCATCACAAACTCCTCAGTGGCCAATGCCCAGGATGCTGTGCATCTTGGCCGAATCAATTCTTCCGGCCAGATCACCTGGACGACATCGCCTACGGCTATGCCGCAGAAGCGCGCCTTCGGCGGAGCGGCCTTCTATCGGGCCGGTTCCGCTGTGAATGACTGGGCTATGTTTGACTGATACCATTTTCCTTTGATTCTGTTCCCAATCGCCTGTCACGGCTTTCGCGAGAAGAGCGAAAACCGCGCTAGGCGATTCTGTTGTTGGTGTCTCGGTTTCCCAGGGCGGCGCTTCGCTTGCCCTG
>CAYUNT010000126.1:0-13927 GCA_964446285.1 uncultured Candidatus Sumerlaeota bacterium
AGTGAAGGACACAAATAAAAACCCCCGGAGTTTTGGCTCCGGGGGAATTTTCACAAACCGTTGATCTTTTTGAGTTTCGTGGAGCGGGAAACGGGATTCGAACCCGCGACCCCCACCTTGGCAAGGTGATGCTCTAGCCAACTGAGCTATTCCCGCTCACTGCGGCGCGGTGAATCTCATTCACCGGCACTTGGCGCTTTTAGGGCGATTTACTCAGGGCGGTCAAGTCGAATTCGCGCCTGGGCCAGGCGCCGTCGCGCTTTTCTGCGCGCCACCTCCTGCAAATCCGCGTGCTCGTCGAAATGGTCCACGATTTCTTCACCCAGTATGAATTCTATTATGTCTTCGAGAGCGATCACGCCTTCCATGCCGCCATACTCGTTGGTTACAATGGCCAAGTGGCGGCGTTCGCCGAGAAATCGTTTGAGCAATTCGTCGCAGCCAATGGTTTCAGGAACGATAAGCGCCGGGCGGCTAAAATCCCGCAAAGTCAGACGCGCGGCGTCCTCGGGCGAAATCCCCGCCAGGCGGTCAAAGACCTCGCGGCGATAGACGATTCCGGCAACTTCGTCGGGGTTGTTGTTGCGGACAATGGGAACGCGGCTGTGACGCCATTGCCCGGCGCGCGCGGCCACTTCG
Source organism: uncultured Candidatus Sumerlaeota bacterium (assembly GCA_964446285.1). Classification (GTDB taxonomy): domain Bacteria; phylum Sumerlaeota; class Sumerlaeia; order SLMS01; family CAYUNT01; genus CAYUNT01. The sequence goes on from CAYUNT010000126.1 coordinate 640, forward strand.
GCGAGGGTCAGGTCCGCGGGCAGGTAATCCACAACGGTGCGGGGCGTCATGAGTTCGGCGGCTTTCACGTCGTTGAGGCGCAGGGCATTGGCGGCCCAGCGGGCCTCTTCGCGCATAAGCGTTCCGGCGCGCGCGCCCATCTCCGCCAAGGCAAGAATTTCCTGTTCGCTCGGACCATCGGCGGCGCCGACGCCCTTTCCGCCTCGTGTTCGTATCCAACTTGTGAGCATTCGGCAGGCTTTCACAAAAGGATACAGCGCGCGGATCATCCAGGCGATTGGAGTGGAAAACGCCGGGGCCAGGCGGTCTGCGTAGGTCACGCCAAGTGTTTTCGGAATGATTTCGCTAAAAAACAGGATGATGAGTGTGAATATGGCAGAATACGCGCCCACCCACGCGCTGCCATACTGCTTGCCCACAAGCGCCCCCGCCAGCGCCGCGCCCACGGTGTTGGCGACGGTGTTGAGCGTAAGAATCGCTGAAATTGGCTCATCGATACTGCGGCGCAGACGCGCCAGGCGTTCGCCAGCCGGATGCCCCGCCCGGCGCATTTCCTCGATTTTGCTTGGCGGAATGGAATAGAGGCACGCTTCCATCAGACTGCAACAAAAGCTGACGATGGCGGAAACGACCGTGACGATGAGAATAGCTGTCAAAAGCAAAACTCCCGCCGGGAGATGCAGGCGGAAAACGCCAGCGTCAGGCTGGCAAGGCGGTATTTTTCATGCATGGGCGCCAAGACGCAAAGGAGTTCTTTGCGGCTTTGCGCCAATGCCTGATTCGCCGCGCCATTTCCGATGTGTCAAGCCTATCCTATTTTCCAGCTTTTCTCTCTGACATCCTGGCCTTCATTTCCGGAGCGCTTCCCCGTTAAATGAAATCCCGGCGCGGCAATTGGTCGTTTGCGGACGACGGCCGCGCCGGGCGAAGTTGTTCATCAAGCGGATTCTACATTGCTGCTAATATACGCACCAGCCGTCCACCGCGGAAACCGTGACGAGCGGGCTGGTTCCGGGCGTCATCGCTTCCGATTCGGTGAACATCAGGAATGAATTGATGTTGGTGTCGGCGCTCGCGCGGACAAGCGACTTTCCAGAGGCGGGCTGTGCCGAGCCGGCTTTCTTGTCGGGGACATCGACCAGCCCGTTGCCGTTGATGGGATTGGATGGCCCCGTGTCGCCCTGCGGATAATTTAGGCCGTCGATCGTCGCATAAGCGGGGAACGGTCCGAGGTCGGCGACAAAGCGCGTTCCGGGGGCATAGAGCGCCACGCCGTCGCCGCTCGATAGCGCAATGGCGTCGCTGGTTCCGCCCGCCGCGGTTGGATAATTCAGCATCGCAATCAGCGGATTTCCATTGGCGGCCGTCCAGGTGGAGGCATTGCGCGCCGGTTCATAGAAAACGCGCACGGAAGCCGGAAGCGAATCAAGCCAAGACGGCTCAGTGGCACTGTTGTTCACGGCGACAAGGATCACTTCGTTCGGAAGGATTTGCGTTCCCGCCGGGAATAGGACGGCGCCTTCGCTGTTGTTGGTGTCCTCGTCGGAAAGGATCACGCCCGAGAGGTCGATGGCCGCGCCTGCCACATTGACGATTTCCACATATTCATCGGCGGTGGGTTGCGTGACGATTTCCGATATGAACAAGCCCGCGTAAGGAGTCATATCCGGAGCCGCAACGCCATACACAACGATCTCGGGCTTGTCGCCGCTGGTGTCGTTGCTGGTGATCGTGAGCGTCGCCGAAGTAAGCGCCGTGGAGCCGTCCGGATTATACTCGAGCAAGATAACGGTGCTTCCGCCCGCCGCGATGGTTGTGGGAATCCCTGTTATCACACTGAACTTTGCCGCCCCAGGGCCGGAGAATGCCATGTCCGTTACATTGAGCGCGAGGCTTGCCCCTGTGTTCTGGATGGTAAAGTCCGATTGACTGTGCTGGCTCGAGGAAGTTGAGGCAAAGTAAAGCGGAGTGGTTGACACATAGATGTTGGGATTGTCCAGCAAGCCCACATTGATGCTCAGCGGAGCGGTTTTGCCGCCGGTTGGACTTACTGTGCTGGTGCTGCCGGGCGCCCATTCGCCCGTCGCGGACGTGAAGGCTTCCGTGATCGTGCCGTCGGCCAGCGAGCGGCCCTCGATGCGCTGAATGCCCGTGCTAAGCAGATTAGGAATAATGACGCCAAAAGCATTATCCACAAGGTCCACCTGGGTATCATAGAAATCCACGTAATTGGCGTCTGGAAGGTCCATGCCGTCCGTTTCCACCAGCGTCCCGGCAATCGGGCGCCCCATTCCCGCCGTGTTATCATAAAGGAAAACCATGCTCTTGGCAGCCAACGAGGTGTTTCCAATCAGGCCGGTTCCTTCCGTGGCGGAGGCTGTTGTTCCCCAATTGATCACTTTGGCGAATTGCGTTGTGGTAAGGCGGGTGGCCACGGTGGTCCCGCCCGCGCCGTTATTTAAACTGATGCGCATGAAAACCTGGTTGCCCGGCGCAAAGCCTGTATTGCCTGTGGGTTCGGTGATGAACCATCCGGTGTAGTTGCCCGAGGAGTCGGCGGTGAAAGAGCCGTGGCCGGAGGAGGAAGACATGCTGGGGCTGCCTGTCCGTGTAAAAGCGGCGCTTTCATTCGGGAAAATGGGATTGCCGAATCCATCGTTATCGGCGGCGGTTGTTGAAATGACACATTTGTTGTAGTAGTAGTATGTTGCGCTCGGGGTCAGGCCCGAAATCGTGGCCCGGAAGGCAAACGGAATGCGGTCGTTGTTGGTGCCATTCAAGCCTTGGATATACTGTGGGAAAATAACCTCAGTGACGGTTTGCGCGCCAGCGCCCAACGTCAAGGCAGACAGCAGAACAACCACCCATACGACACGACGCTTTAGGAAAATCATCGAAATATACTCCCTGAAGAAAAATGTGCGAGACCTACGCAGAACCAATTGGCGTCATAACACCGCCCGACTCACTCAATGCATGCCGTTCAGAGCGGCGAATCTTGCGCACTTGGTTTTACCTCGCTTTCAAGGCAAAAACCCAACGCTGCGGCGATTGTGAATACCTCCCTCTTGCCAGGCAAGGCCATGTTGACTTTTTCGCCATCCGCCCACAGCTGCCGCAGCGGCTCGTCAGCTATTGCGTGAGCCGGATCAGTATGACTTCGCCTGGGGTCAGCGACAGCGGGGCGGATGCGGATACCACAAAAGACCGGCCATATTCCGGACGGCGCGGATCGCGCCATAGACGCTCGGGAACCGGTTCGATGCCCGCGCCCATCCGCGTAATAACGGCCGAAGCCACTGTCAAAGGCTGGCTGGAACGCGAGATTTCCACGGTCATGTTTTCCCGTATCGGGAGCGGCCCGGATTCCTTGGCATATCCAATGACCTGAGTGGCAAGGCGTTCGCTCAGGACGGCAATCGGTTCTCCCGGCCTTACGGCTTGCCCGGCCTGGCAAAGCACCTGCGTGATGCGGCCGGCGACCGGCGCCCTCAGCACAACCTCTTCGCGCCGGATTCGCAGCTCGTCCATTTCCATTTCCTGTTTTTGAATTGCCGCATGGAAAGGCGCAAGCAGCCGGTCTTCCGCAACGGACTCAGGCAATTGTTTTGCAAATTCCGCGCGGCGCGCCGCGGCGTCCTTGCAGTCTTTGTCGATGCGCGCCGCCAGAAGAGTGTTTTCGGCAATTTGCTTGCCTATCCGCTCGTGGCGCAGGCGGATTTCGTCATAATCCTCTTGAGAGCCGACTTGAAGATCAAGCAGTTTGCGCGTCCGTTCCAGATCGAGGGCAAGACGCTGCTCCTCGATGCGGTCGGTTTCGATGGCTACCTTGAGATTGAGGGCATCCACGCGGTATTTTTCTTCCTTGGCTTCGAAATCGGCCAGTTTGGATTGCCAGTCAGTCAGGCGGGTGCGGCCATCCGTTGCAAGGTTGAGCCGGGCGGCCTCGAGTTGCGCCTGCAAGTGCGCAATCGATGCCCGGGCCGTCCGCATTTGCGCTTCCAATAGCGAATCGTCCAGTTTGGCGATGATTTCCCCCGCGTTGACGTCATCAAACAAATCCACAACGAGCGATTCGATTTTGCCGCCGCTTTCCGAAGAAATCCGATATTCCAGCCCCCGCGCCAAGCCGATGAATTGATACTTGCGCGCTTTGTGCTGAAAAATAAATACAGCGCCGCCTATCGCCAGCAGCCATATAAGGACAATGGCATAACTCCGGCGAAAATCGTCCATCTTCTGAATAAATGAGGATCGTTCCGCTTTTCCACCCGGCATTCGTTACACCTCCGCGGACTCTTCTTGAAGAACCAGAGATACATCCTGGACACCTTCAAGACCTTCCAGGGTGGAGACAAGATCATGGCCCCTTCCTGCATCGCGCAGGCGGACCTGGAAAGTGCAATGAGTCATCCGGTTGTGCATATTCTGTTGAACCGAGAGTTGGCGGGTGGCGCGGCAGTAGCGCTTGAGCACGCCCGCAAAATCCGCCGGCGTCTGGCTGTCCAGCGGCAGGCTGAAACGCAAATAAGCGTCGAAATGCCCGCGCGACCCAAAATCCGTCCAATTCATATAAAAGAGCACAACCAGCATGGCGAGCGTGCCGACAACGGCGGTCGCATAACGCTCCGATCCCACCGCCATGCCTTGCACAAGCGCAAGAAACACAAATACTGTGTCGCGGGTGTCCTTTAGGACATTGCGAAACCGGATGATGGCCAGCGCCCCAATCAGCCCGAATGCGGTGATGATGTTGTTGCCAATAACCGCCATCACCAGGGCGGCCACCATCGAGATCAGAATGAGCGATTGCGTAAAGGACCGCGAATAAGACAGCCCGCTATGGGTCCAGCAATAAGCCCAGGCAATCAGCTGACCCAGAATAAAGGCCAGCAGAAGCGAGAGCAGAAGCGTTTCAACTGTTGGGGCCATCCCCCTGGCGTCTGAGGTTTCCAGGAGTTGCCAAAAAGAGTCCATCGCTCGCACCTTCAAGGGCATATTGAATACGGCACAATGGCGACTTCATGCCATGCACCGAGAGATTGTATTTGGAAAACGGGATTTTCTGCAATTCAAAGTGGCGGATCATTTCGCCAACCCACTGAGGATACATGTCCGTGAACTTGACCTCAAGCAGCACACCACTCATGGGAACCGCGTGCCAGACAGCCTCGTCGATCGAGAAATTAAAGTCCGAAGTGTGCGCGTATTCCAGATGATGATCGAACGTAAGACGCAGTTTGTCTCCGTTTTGCGATTCATAGGCCTCGCGCAAGTATCGGACGCGCACAACAGGCTGGGCGGACAAGCCAATCATCAAGTTCAGATAAGTTTCGAGATGGTGAAGATCACCGTTCTGGGCGATCATGCGCGGGCTTTTTCTGCCCAGAAGAATATCCCGGGCGTCCAGGCGGCTCAATAAAACGCGCGACTTGCTGATCACACGATCTATGCGCCGTTTGATCTCGAAAAACACAGGGGTTTCCGGATCGTCGCTGTATGCGCGCACGCGCAGTTTGAAGCGGTTCTTCTCCCCCCCTTCTGTCATGCGGTAGAGGCGCAAGCCCGGGGAATCCAAATAGAGGCTGCCAATGGGATATGTGAATTCAGGCAGAGTAGCCGCATAGCTGTCCGGCGGAAGAAAATTCTGAATCCACCGGCGCAAGGCGGCGGCCTTCTGCCAGGGAATCATATACTTGCATTCAAATCGCGATGTCTGCCACATAACTCTTGCTCAGCGTCCGCTCCACGCGGCTTTTGAACGCAATCGGCTGGGAGAACTCAATAGAGAAGCCATGCATTTATTTGCATCCCCGTGGATGGGGTGGGCGAAGGAGATGGAGATGGAGATGGAGACGGCGAGGAACTAGGTGAAGGAGAGGCCGTCGGCGTAGGAGACGGCGAGGGGCTGGAGGTAGGGCTGGGCGACGCGCTCGGAGAAGGCGAGGGCGAGGGCGAGGGCGACGGCGTTGCCGTGACCTCTCCATTAACGGCGAAGGCTGCCTCAGTCAAGGCGCTCCATGTGCCTCCGCTCAAGGCGCGGGCCTTGACGGTAACGGACGAGGTGAGGGCCGTAGTCAGGCCGCTCGAACCGGATTTGGCTGCCGAGTTGACCGCGCCGCCGATCAGGCGCGGATCGCTGCCATCCGTTGTGTAGTAGATTGTTCCGGCCGAGGCCGTAATGACCAAATTGAATCCGGAATTCACGGCGCCGCCATTTTGATTGAATTCGGGGGCATTGACCGACGGATACAGGCCGGCGGTTTTCAACTGCGAAAGAACAATGGCCGTGCGGGTCGAGGGCGAGGCGTTGAAGAAACTGTTGAGGATCCAGTTGCAGGCTGTTTGCCATGTCGCCTGCGTGTAGGGCGAAGTCGTTGATTTGTAATCGCCCCAGCGCGCCGATTCGGCGATGATCGCCACGCCGATTTCATCCATGCGCGCCCGGAAACGCGCCGTGCATGCCTCGGGTGTCAACGCGCCGCCATTGAAGAAGTGTTTGTGAACCCGGTCGGCAAAATGCAGAACGTATTCAGAATTGTTTTTCAGCTGAAGATGGAGCCACCAGGGGTTGAAATACTGCTGGTTTCCGAGCGTTGAGGTGAGTGTGGCGCTGACGCGGTTGATGCTTACCCCCGATTGCTGCAGGAGTGACCATTCGTTGTCGTGCATGATGTATTTGAACCCATCCGGGGTGGTGTGATTCCCCACGATATTCAAATTTCGCGGCCGGCTGTTGGAGTTGGGCGGCCCAAGCGGCGTATCCTGCGCGCCAGTGAAGAATACGACGAGCATATAGTCGATCAGGTTGTCCACATCGAGATAGCGTGTGTAGGAAGAGTTATTTGTGCCGTCGGCATTCTTGCCCTGGAGTTTGAAGTAGGCGGCGGCCGTTGTGACCCCGGCCTTCACCTGGGTCCAGAAGGCATTGTAAAGGTCCATCGTGCCATCGGTGACATACATCACGCCTGTATCTTCGTCGGCTTTAATGGCATCGTAGTCCTCAGACTTGCCTCCAAGATACGACTGGGCGTAGTAGGCGTCGGGGCGCTCTTCGATCTGGTATAATCCCCAATACACGCCATCCAGATAGAGGTGGAAGAAGAATCCGCCCGTATAAAGCATGTTCATGTCGCGCTGGGTATCGTGGCTGAAAGGATCGTCGATCCAGTTGGCCGAGGATGATCCGCCATGCCAGGAAAAGTTTTGCGCCGTCCGCAAGTCGATTTTGTCGAACTTCTTGGGGCCATTTTCGCCAAACAATGGATACTCGATTTTTGAGTCGCCATAATCCGAGTGGCATATCACGCGGAAGGAGTGCTTGGGGTTGGATTTCACGGACGTGCTGCCGCCGCGAATCTTCAGTCCCGCGTTGACATGGAATCCCTTCTCACCGCTTGGAAAAAACAACTCGATCGAGGCAGGGCATTCCAAATCCTTGTCCGGATTGGCAAATACGCCTGTGGTTGTATTGAAAAGATAAGGCAAATCCGTAACAACCGAGATGCTGGGAACGGCAAGCAACGCATCGTCTATCAAATCCTTATATGTGGCGCTTTGGGTGATTTTAGTGTCCATCGCGTAGTCCATGACCTGCTTGCTTGTGCTGCCGCCGCCGCTGCTGGAGTAAGGATCGGGCCACAGGCTGGTGGGCTTTGTCGCGGGCTGGGCGATGATGTCCGAGAGGAAGATATACGTTTGCGTGTCGATGTCGGGCGAAATCCAGCCGCTTTTGAAGGCCGAGGCACGAACTACTGTCGTTTTCGAGATGGTGATTGGGCCAGTGTAGGTCGTGCCATTGATCTCGCTTGGCGAGCTGCAATCGGTGGTATATTTAATCGTCGCGCCTTCCGTTGCGCATGTGATTTCCACGGTGAAGGGTGTATAGTAAAAGCCTCGTTTGACGCTCCATTGCGTATCCGCAATCCAGCCGTTGGTGGTTGCCGTGCTATTGGCCGCGCCGGGGGTGGGGGTGGTCATAAAACCCGAAATGCCATTGGACCCTTTTCCATAGGACACATCCGGCCCTTGCATCGGAAAATCCCAGTAGGCGGAAATTACCGTGGCGCCATCGCTGGCGATCAGGGCGATGCTTTCACCGTCGGCTGAAAGCTTGAAAGAAGTGTGAATGTATCCTTTGGAATCGATATAGTCCGTGGTTCCATCCGCGTTCCCGGAGGCGAAAACAATTAAATACCCGCCGGCGGGAACCGAGGCGGTGTCGGGAAATTGCCATTTCGTGAACTTCACCGGATCGTCAGTCAGGTAGCATCCGGCGAGCGAAATGTCGCTCGATGTTGAATTGTATATTTCAACCCAATCGGAGTATTTGCCCTCGCCATCAGCGATCGTCTTGCTGTTACTAGCCATAAATTCGGTGATGGCCAGCGAAGATGCATCCTGCGCATAATTATTGCCCGCCAAAGCGGCCAGGAGCAGGCAAGGGGCGAACAGAAGACAAATCGGCTTCGCGAAGCCTTTGGACGAGATGTGTTGTGAAAGATGGCCAGGCAAATTATATCCCTTCCCAGTCAATGGATTCGCAGGCCGGGGCACACACTAGCCTGATGTAACACAACTTCACAGAAGGAAATGAAGGCCTTCGCCTCCATTTCCGCTTATCATAGTATTAATTCCCTATTAGGCTGTTTTTTTATGAAAAACTAGCGCGCAAGCGCTCATCGAGCGTTCGATGGCCTGTTTTGTCTAGCTCCATAGCGGCGTGCTGCGCAAGAGGATAACAATATAGAGCCGAGTTTTTGCGGACAAAGGGGAATTCCGCTTGGGTTCCCATAATAATTTGCCTATATTCAAAAAGGAATGGGAAAACGCCTCGGCTTAAGAGCTTAATTGTTTCAAAGGATCATTCTCATGAATTCCGCAGCCGGTTTCATTTCGCTGTCTATTTTCGCTCTATTTTCGCTTTTCGCCCAATTGGCGGGGGCGGCAACGCTTGCCGTTCCGTATTACGGCCTGGACAACACGCATCTCGAATACAACTACACGGCCACCGGAACGTATGACATTTTGGTGAAGCTGGTTGTGATTCCGCCGGGCAGCACGGAGGAGACCCTTCTTGCTTCCGTGGCGAAACCTGAGCCGCTGGTCTTGCAGGGGAAATTCCACCATGAGGGATTGGCGCTGGGAACATATACATACAAAATCCTCGTGGTTTCGCAAAGGGATGGCGATCCCCCACCGGCGCCGGAAACCATGCAAGTTGCAAGCGTCGCGGCCACCCTGGATGGGACCTCGGTGCAGGGCGTTCTGCTGTTTGACGAAACCATCAACGGCCAGGGAGCGGACACAACAGTCATAAATACCAACAAGCTGAATGTTCCCGTGGATTATACTTTGACGATCAACCAGGCCGTGGTAAGCGGCGGAGATTTTCAGGTTTATGGCAAGCTGGAACTCAACCAGGCAGGCGTTACGACCTGCAAAATGTATTCCGCGAACACATTTGAGTCCGCGCGCAACTGCAACCACTGGTATTTTGAGGAGGGAAGCGGCGGAACCTCGATTCGCAACGGGCAGAACATCGACAATATCTATGCGCGCGGCTCCTCGCTGGGGCTTCATAACGGGCAGTATGGGCGGGTTTCGGCTGAAGGGCGCTATCTGGTCATCCGCAATTCCAAGGTCAGAGAACTGTATGGGGCAGGCGCCAAGGTTCTCGAGATCATTGTCGTGGATTCCAAGATTACAGATTACACGAGCTTTATCCTGGAATCGCAAACACAGGTGACATGCAACCGCGTCCGTTTTGAGAAATCCGTGAATGTAAATAACGCAAAGGGCGGAAAATTCATCGCCGAGGACTGCCAGTTCCGCCTTCTGGCGGATTTTACTGGCGGAACCCTGTGGATCGACAAATGCGTGTTTGTGGAAAAGACCAATCTCTGGAACCGCTGCTCGGGGCATTTTTTTGACAATGTGTTTTACCGCGAGCTTTCCTACAACAACAATAGCAGCGCCACCAATCCACAGTGGGGAGTTCCTGGCACGGCTCCTCTGATTCACGGAAACAGTTTTCTGGGAAAAAACGCCGTCACATTCAGCAAATGGTGGGGCAGCAATCCGCCCACGCCCATTCCGATTGGCCCGAATTACTACGGCGACTATTACGGCCCAGCCTGGGGCTACAACAGCCAATGGAAGTTCCTTGAAGGGCGCGGGGCATCGATTGTGGAAACCGCCAATAATGTGAAAATCTTTGATGTATCTCGAAATTTCATACGCACAGGCCCCCAGCGCAAAGACCCTGACGTGTTTCCGGAATTCTGGGTGGCGGGCTATGTGATTGGACAAAATGTGGTCTGCCACGAAAACAATTTCGGAAAGACAACGATTGAGCATGTTTCGCTTCAGGGACGCGAGACGCTGCTATGCCTGGACCTTGTCGCGACGGATGAAAAAGTGGAGGGCGCACGAGTGTATGTGGATTGGGTGGGCCAAACCATCTATCCAATGGAAGCGGATGCAAATGGGCGAGTGACTCTTTACCGGGATTGCGCGAATGCGTGCAGGGAGAAAACCTGGGATCCAGTCGCTAAAAAGACCGTCTATGTGCCTAACAGCCAAAAAGCGCGGCTCACAGGCCGTGCCACTCTGAACTTCGTTCTTCCTCCCGTGCAGCAGTGGGAGGTGGATATGAAAATCTATATCGATACGCAAAACCTGAGCGGCTATAATGTAAATCAAGGCGAGGTCAAATTCATCGGCGGTGGATACAGATACTTTCAGCCCGAATACGCCAAGCCCTTAACCATCTTGGTGCAACCGGTGCGGATTTACGGCCCGCTTTACTGGAGTGGATTCCAGACAAAGGCGCCCGGGCGCGTGGTGGCACGCGCTCTTGAAAACTTTATTCCATCAATGTATCCTGTTGATTCCAATCAATTGAACGTGATCGCGGGCGAGCCGGGCTGGGGCTACGCAACCACGGAAGGGGGAGTGTGGAACGCGACCGCAATCGGCCTGGCATCGCGCCGAAAACTCATCAACTCGCTCTATGGTACAGACATCACAATTATCTGCGGCGTGGTTCAGGCGGGAGCGCTTTCCAAATTCCTGGGAGTGGTGGGGGTGGATATTGATGGGATAAAAGCCAGCTATCTGGATCGCGCCGTGATTATCGACGAGCGCAAGCCCACGGCCGCCCTCCACGAAATCGGACACGCCTGCGGACTCTTTCTGAGCAAGGAACAATACAACATTATGTCGCCCAACGGGTATCCTGTCGAGGGTGCCACGATTATCAAAAACGACGAAAACAGCGATATTCACTGGTGGCCGAAAGGCCTTCAAAATTCCCGTGTCCTGAATATCCCAGCCAAGGCCGCGCCCTGGTATGTGAATCTCGACTGGTTTGACATGATGGGCGCAATTGATTATCCAATATGGATTTTATCCGATGAGCAGGCCGCTGTTTTCAATGCGTTGCGAGGCATGTTGGGGCAGACAACAAAAAAGTCCGGCGGGAGCCGCGCGGATGCAGCAGGCGAAAAGGTTTCCGCGCCGGCGGAGGAAGCAGAATCCCCCGAACCGCAAAACGAAGAGGCGGAGAGCACCATCGCCCCAGGCCCTCCGGCAGCGGGCACGCGGCGGATTTTCGTTGCGGGCATCCTTGAAAAAATCACGGAAAATGCTGCAATTTCCTACCGCCTGAAACTCGGCAGCCTCCGCGCAATGGATATAAGCAGCCTTTCGCAGGCCGCTGTTGACCCGGCGCTAACAGGCACGGGCGAAAACTACGCAGCCGAAGCCTTTGACGGCGGCGGCGCGTCCATTTTCACGCGCGCGTTCGTAATTCGGAAACCTTATGCATCCGTCAATCCCGCGCAGGCGGGCTGGTCGGCCACATTCGATATTCCCGCGGAGTCGGCGCGATTTGTCATTTCGCGGGCGGCGGATTCGTCGGTTGCGCTCGATTTGCGCGCGGCGGCCTCCCTCCAGGCGCAAATCACGCAACCCGCGGCCGGAGCCACGCTGGGCGACATTGTCAATGTGGCCTGGACCTCGTCGGCAGCCAAGTCCGCAGATGACCGCCTGGAACCCCTCCCCGCGGCGCAGGGCGGGCAGCCACTCCAGCATCTTTTAACCTACAGTCTTGACGGCGGCGCGACTTGGCGCGCCATGCCGCAATTCGTCGAAGGCCAATCGGCGGAGTGGCCGACGGATTCAATACCCGCTAACAACAACATCTCGCTGCGTATGCTCGCGTCCGACGGACTTCGCACCGCCGAGGCCCGCGTGGATGGACTCCGCCTCCTCAACCATGCGCCTGATGTGCAGATTCAGTTCCCGGCGGAGGGCGACAGCATACTCGCTGAAACCACCACGACACTGCGCGCCTCGGCATTCGATATCGAAGACGGCCCGCTGAACGGAGGGCAGGTGACGTGGGCTTCCACGCTCGACGGCTCGCTGGGAACCGGCGCCACAATTCCGGATGTGATTCTGTCATCCGGCGCACATACGATCACATGCCTGGCAATTGATTCCGGCGGACGCTCTGCCCGCGCACAGATTCACATAACGGTGGGCGGCGGGGATACAGTGGATTTGCGCCTGGATGAAAATGCCTTTTCCATTCAAGAGGCGGAAACCGATCCAAATTACGAGCGCTTTTTCGGGCTGGCGGCAGGCCATAACTACACATGCAGCCTGGATTTTCGCAATACAGGCGTTTTTACAACCAGCACGCTGAGTTTGTTCGTGCAGCCGCCATCGGGCCCAGAGGAATTGCTTGCCAGTGAAACGATCGGGGCGGCGGAATTCGAGTCCAGGCGGCTGCGCGCCGCGTTCTCACCCGCTTTCACGGGGGCGCATCAGTTCCGCGGGGTGGTGCAGGCCGTATCGCCCGAGGAACGCGATCCCTCCAACAACGAGCGCATCTGGACGCTGGAGGCCGCGCCTGTTGCGTATGTGTTTGGAGATTTGAATGTGGATGGAGTTGTGGATGCGGCCGATGTGGTTCTTTTAGGCTTGCAGGCCAGCGGCGCGCTCGCCGCCGATCTCCAGCGAGGGGACCTAGATGGAAATGGCTCCGTTTCCATGCAGGATCGTGATTTGCTGATTAACCTCCTAGTCGGAAATCCATAGCAGCCTCTTTGAATAGCCACGCCATTCTTCTGTGATTCCAGACTGGCTGCACAACAGCGTATTTCATTATTGGCCTGCGTCCTATAGGTCCCATTCGTCCCATAGGACAATTCCGTAAACCTTCTATTATACGGCTTATAATTATAGAAAACAGTTATTGATGCGGTAGCGGGGGCTGTGG
>CAYUNT010000127.1:0-13896 GCA_964446285.1 uncultured Candidatus Sumerlaeota bacterium
CCCGCCCCCGCGCCGCCTGCGGTTTTGGATTCGCCCGGCGGCAGCGCGTTCCAGGCGAGCAGCGTAAATCCGGCAAACCGCGCGGCGGCGGCGAAACTGAGCGCCCCGAGCACCCATTCGAGCGGACGTCCGAGCAGCAGAAACGCCACAACTCCGCCCGCGTGCAGCGCGGCCCAAAGGACTGTCGCGCCAAGGAAAAAAAACTGGCGTTCCTGCGTGAGCAGGGCGGCCTCGGCGGCGGAGGCGGCCACGCTGAAAAAGATATATCCCGCGAGCGCGACGACCAGCCCCACAAGGCGCGGACTGCCCCATTCGGCGGCGAGCCATGGCGCGGCCAGAAGCGCCCCCGCGGCCGCCAAACCGCCCAGCACAAGGAGAAGCACCGTGCTTTGCGCAAAAAACGCGCGGCGTTGCCCTGGGCGCAGGCGCGGCAGGAATGTGTAGGCGCTGGTTTGGATTCCCGACTGCCCGAGCAAGACGGCCACGCCCGCGATAATCAACGCCTGCTGCACGAGGCCGTTGAGTTCGCGGGCGAGTCCGCGCGCCAGGACCACATTGACCGCAATCGCCGCGGCAGAGACCGCCAGGCGCGCCAGTCCGACCACGATTACCTTTTTTTGAAGTCCGCCAGCCATCGAGCCTCCACGGCGGCCGCTCTCACGCACAGGTGTCCGGCGGCGAGGATTTCCGCGCGGAGGAATAAGACGCAAGATCGTAGCGAATCATGCGCTCCGGCATGGGCAGTTTCACCAGTTCCACGCCCGATTGCGCGAAGAAATCCACGGCGAGCGTCTTGTGATAGTCGCTGAAAACCACCACGCGCCTTACGCCGGCGGCAATGAGCGATTTCGCGCAGGTCGTGCAGGGCATGTTGGTCACGTAAGCCGTCGCCCCTTCGAGCGAAACGCCGTGGCGCGTGGCTTGCGCGAGCGCGTTGAGTTCCGCGTGGACTGTCCGCACGCAATGATTGTCCACGATGAGGCACCCGACGTCGTCGCAATGCGGATGCCCCGGCAGCGAGCCGTTGTAGCCCGTCGCGAGCACATAGCGGTCGCGCACCAGAACGCATCCGCAATGCATCCTCGGACACGTGGCGCGCTCGGAAGCGAGCATGGCGAGTTTGAGGAAATACTCATCCCACGACGGACGGTCGAAGGCGCTTGCCGCGCGGGAGGCGGATTTGGCGGACTTTGCAGATTGGGCGAGTTTTGCGGACTTGTTGGACTTGGCAGACCGGTCTGATTTGTCCGACTTGTCTGATTTTGATGCGGCGTTATGGCGGCGCGGCTGCTTGGCCGGCGGCTTGGGGGCGCGCTTTTGAGACTTTTGCATGACGGACTCCAACCTCGGTTTGGGAAAAGTGGCACGCAGAGCGAAATAAAGCCATTAACCAGGAGCACGGGCGAGACGCCGGGATCGCGAGGCTCCGCACTCGCTTCTTCTTCTATTCTATACTCCTGTTCCATGCATCGCGGGCGGGACACTTCGCCTTCTCGCGCCTCCGCCCATCCATGCGAATGCCTTTCCACCTCGATTGGCGTTGCCATGTCAATCGGTTGCTATTGACCACGCGAAGCGTTCGCGGCTTTGGAATTACGCGCTTATTCGCTTTTCACCGACGGATCCAACCGCATTGGCGGCCGCATTCTTAGTCGTCCATATAAACCCAATCGCCGATGCGCTGGGTCCGCCCTTTCAGGTCCGAGGACAACGAAACGCCCGCCGGCCTATACACAAGCCGGTCGAATTGCATAAAGCCCGAAGGAACGGAAATCCAAAGCATCCAGGGACTTGCCTCGCCGCCAGACGCCATCCCGGCATTGTAGATGTAATCGGGATACGAACGCATGCCGGTCGAAGGAACCGCGGGGAGATATTTGGGGACAAGCGCCTGGAGCACCGGAGGAGGCGCGCCTTTGTCGCGTTCGTAGGCGCGGATGGCAGCCACAAGCGGTTCGCTTTGCCGGACCGCGCGCGCAAGTCCTTCCATTCGAAGGGCGTGGCCGATCATAAGCGATGGAATCACTGCCGCCAAAAACGCCAGCGAACCGAGCGCCACCAGTGCGGATTTGCTCCGGATTTCGCGAAAAACGAGACCCGTCAATCCGCCCGGCAACCCCGCAAACGCCAGGGGCAGGGCAAAAAACATAGGCGCCAGCAATATCACGGCGATGTTCGCGCGGACCGTTGCCATCCATCCCGCGAAAATAACAAACAAAATACTGGCGCCCGCCGCCGATTGACGCCGTTCGTTGCCAGAAAAGAATTTCTTCCATCCGCCCGGTGTAAGGACGTGCGCCAGGAGCAGCCCGCCCCCGAGCAGCGCCACAAGAGGCGTTAGGAATAAGAAACTGCCCGGAGGCGACACGGCGGCCCAATTTGCGGCAGGAATACACGCAAGCGGGATCGCGGCGCAAATCAACGGCGCCACCAGCCATCTACTTCGCACAATTGAAATGATGGATGCCATGTTCATCGCCTCTCCTCCCTTGATCGCAGCGGGGGCCAAGATAACTGCTCCCACGCGATTGCCTATTACGCTGACAACCTCAAGCAGGGAAAAGATAGAGGCACAAAGAAGGCATTTGTGTTTTCGCGCAGCATTTGGCCCGCAGTCACAAGCCCAATTCTTTTTTTACATCATCCAAGCCTATGCCAGGCGCGTGTTCTTCGGCCCGTTTGGCTTCTCTCAAATCGAGCAAATCTTCGGCATCCTGAAGGAATTGTTCAATGGCGGCATATTCTTCGTAGGGCAGAACGACAAACTCATTCCGCCCGTTTTTCTTTAGAATTTCCGGATGAAGTTCAATCATGGGCCGCCTCCTATCAGCGATAGGCATCCCGCCGATGCAAGATTCTATAGATAACGATCCGTTTGTTGTCCACCTCGAAGAGCACCCGATAATCGCCCACCCGCAAGCGATACTCGGGTGTGGCTGAAGTCAGGTGTTTGACGTCGCCAGCCAAATTTTCGCGCATTCCCTCGATGCGCTCTATAATACGCCGCGCCGTTTCGCGTTCAAGGTGCCTGAGGTCCTTGACAGCCCTTGGTTTGAACTCGATTTCGTGCGTCATCCTTTTGCCTTTGTCCCAGGGGGTCAAATCGAGCCAATCCGCCTGCACGGCGCACAAGCAATAGGGGTCTGGAGATGGGGCGCGCCGTCAAGCGAATATGGATGCGAACGCGAGGTGGACCAGGACAAGGGCACTCGGCAAGGCGACTGCGCCGCCATTTCCGAAAGTGACACAATGGAACGGGGCAGGAAGAAGGGGGTGTGTCAAAGAGACACAATGAGGGCGGAAACGCGGCGCATCTGGTTCATTCGCAAACAAATCGCAAAAACATAAATTATTGAAAAAAGGCTACTTGCAACCCCACGCCTTTGCCAGCCCCGCTGGGAACGTCGTTTGCTCACACATCCTTCCGACCGTAGAACATCACTCCTGAAAGGAGGAGAATCGGTTATGTCCAGCAAGAAGTCGGTCAAAGTAAAACCCCTGCACGACCGTGTTTTGGTCGAGCGCCTCGAGGAAGAGGAGCAGAAAACCGCCGGGGGCATCATCATCCCGGATACGGCGAAAGAAAAGCCACAGCGCGGCCGCGTGATCGCCGTCGGCGAGGGCGCCTTCAACGACAAGGGCGAACGCAACAAGCTCGATGTCAAGGTCGGTGACGAGGTCCTTTTCGGACGCTACAGCGGCAATGACATCAAGATCGATGGCAAAGAGTATCTGGTGGTCCGCGAGAACGAGATTCTGGCGATCATCGAAAACTGATCCCCCTATTCCGCTCTGGATAGGCTTATTTTGGAGGTAATTGACTATGGCAGCGAAGAAACTGCTCTACGGAGAAGCGGCGCGGACAGCCATTCTGCGCGGTGTGGATAAATTGGCCGATGCCGTCAAAGTAACGCTCGGCCCCCGGGGCCGCAACGTGGTTCTGGACAAGAAGTTCGGCGCCCCGACGATCACCAAGGACGGCGTCACGGTCGCCAAGGAAATCGAGCTCCCGGACGAGTATGAAAATATGGGAGCGCAGATGGTTCGCGAAGTGGCGAGCAAGACGTCGGATGTGGCCGGCGACGGCACGACGACAGCGACCGTGCTGGCGCAGGCGATTTACCGCGAGGGCATGAAGCTCGTCGCGGCGGGCATCAATCCGATGTCCGTTAAGCGCGGCATCGACAAGGCTGTGGCGGCCGTTGTGGCCGAACTGAAAAAAATCAAGGTCGAGACCCGCGAGTATAAGAAGATCGCCCAAGTGGCTTCAATTTCGGCCAATGGCGACGAGGAAATCGGCAAGCTCATCGCCGACGCGATGGACAAGGTCGGCAAAGACGGCGTCATCACGGTCGAAGAGGCCAAGGGCATCCAGACCGAACTCGAACTCGTCGAGGGAATGCAGTTCGACAAGGGCTATCTGTCGCCCTATTTCGTCACCGATCCCGAGAAGATGGTGGCCGAGCTGCAGGACGCCATGATCCTGATTTACGACAAGAAGATCTCCTCGATGAAAGACCTTCTGCCGCTGCTCGAGCGCGTGCTCCAGCAGGGCCGCCCGCTGCTCATCATCGCTGAAGAAGTCGAGGGCGAGGCCCTGGCGACGCTGGTGGTGAACAAACTGCGCGGAACGATCAGTGTGTGCGCGGTGAAGGCGCCCGGATTCGGCGACCGCCGCAAAGCCATGCTCGAAGACATCGCCATCCTGACGGGCGGCAAGGTCATCAGCGAAGAAGCCGGCATGAAGCTCGAAAATGCCCGCGTAGATGACCTCGGCCGTGTCAAGACGGTGCGCATCGAGAAGGAAAACACCACGATCATCGAAGGCAAAGGCAAGAAGGCCGACATCGAAGGCCGCATCAAGCAGATCAAGAAGCAGATCGAGGAATCGACCTCGGATTACGACCGCGAGAAACTGCAGGAACGCCTGGCGAAGCTGTCGGGCGGCGTGGCGGTGATCCGCGTCGGCGCGGCGACCGAAGTCGAGATGAAGGAAAAGAAGGCGCGCGTTGAAGACGCTCTGCACGCGACTCGCGCGGCAGTCGAAGAAGGCATCGTTCCGGGCGGCGGTGTGGCGCTTCTGCGCGCCCTGAAGGCCGTCGATGCCCTGATCAAGGAACTCGATCCCGATACGAAGACCGGCGCGGAAGTGGTCCGCAAGGCCTGCGAATTGCCGGCCAAGAGCATTGCGATGAACGCCGGCGTTGAAGGCTCGATCGTGGTCGAGAAGATCAAAGAGAGCAAGGACATCAACTTCGGATTCAATGCGGCGACGCTCGAATACGAAGACCTGGCGGCGTCTGGCGTCATCGACCCGACCAAGGTGGTGCGCACGGCTCTCGAAAACGCCTCCTCGATTGCGGGGCTTCTCATCACGACCGAATGCATCGTCACGGAAATCAAGGAAAAGAAGGAAGAGATGCCGGGCGGCGGACACATGCACGGCGGAATGGGCGGCGAATTCTAATCGCCTGCTCCTCCCTGGTGGCTTGGACGTCTCGTCCAAGATTCTCCGGTGGCTTGGACGCCTTGTCCAAGGCTCTTCCCATCAGCCTCATTCAATTCCAAAGGGCGCGGAATCTTCTAAGGTTCCGCGCCCTTGGCGTTTTACGATGACAGACTCTTTGGCTACGCGGAAATGGGACGTATGGGACGAATGGGACCTATGAGACATTGGCCGGCGAAAAGGTGCTTTGCCAGAGCGCCAGCTCCGCATGATATTCCATCCGTCCCATAGGTCTCATTTGTCCCATAGGTCCCATTTTTATGCGGCGCGCGATGAAGTTCAAAAAAGCGTCAGTTGGATTGCCTGGCGTTCGGGAATTCGCGAACAATAGCGCGCCAGCAGCCAGTTGATGTGTGTTTGCAGCCACTGTTCGGCCCGCTCATAGTCGGGAAATTGCTGTTCGAGTTCGTGAAAACCCCGGTGATGATGGCAAATTCGCCCGGCTTCATCCACCCGGTGCGGAGTGACGATGTGGCACATCTCGTGGTAGATGATATATTCGATAAAAAATCGCGGAACCTCGGCGGAATCGAGCGCGGGATGCACGCGGATGAGGCGTCGATCCTTGAGCCAAAGGCCGAGTTGCAAGGTTCGTTGTCTGCTCGGGGGCTTAACGGGACGGCGGCCCCAGGCAACGCGGAATTTCAATTTTCCTTTGAAATACTCGCGATTGAGACGGCGCGCAATCGGTTCAAGATTCACATGGCGGCCCTGCGCGGACTCGCCGTCATCCACCGCGACCGGCGCGTGCGGCGGTCGCGATTGGGGAAGCCCGCGCGCCCCCGCTGCCGCAAATCCGCGCGGCGAGGCGGAGGATGGGTGTGAAAGCACGCCGCCGCAAGCGCCCGCCGCCGCAGGGGTTCGCAATCGCGAGGCGGATTCCGCGCGGCCCGCTTTTTCTTTTTCTCCACATCCAGATTCTCCCGCGCCTTGATGATTCACGATAAACTGGCGCAGCACCTTGCGCGAAGCCGGGGTTGGGCGTTTGAGAAATTGCACAAGCGCCCGCAACACCGGCGCGGGGGCGTCGAGAAATATCCGATGCACGCTGGCGCGCGCCGGATCGCCCTTGGGACGCCGAACGCTTACCATGGAATGAACATTGTCATTCAGGCGCAGCGAAATCGGCTCGCCCAGGTGTTCTTCCAAAAAGCAATGCAATTCGGCTGAGGTCATCATGGAAGCAAAGAGAGCAAAACGCGGCTCATTCCGTTACATTAACCCACGCCTCCCGGCACGCGCCACGCGCGAGGCATGCGTGAGCGCGCCAAGCCACCTTGTTGGGATGGCCATTAGCCCATAAACTCGGGCGCGGTCAATGCAATCAGGAGGGGCGCATGATTTTCGCTTATGTTTCGTCAATAACCGAGAAAACATACCAAGATAAAAGTGGTCTTTTTTAGCCACCTTGTCCAGATTGGACCAATGGACCAGCCGGGATTCCAAAGCGGACAGGCAAGAATTGAGGCGAGAGGATCAATTACAACACTAGCAGCATCAATGATATATAAAAACAGGGTCCCCCAAGATTGCTTCCGGCACATTCCATGCTCCGCATTTTACGCGATCCCGCGCGTTCATTTATTCACATGCGGGCCAATCTCCAGGAGGTTCTGATACGATGAAGCCCAAGGAAGTAGTTGATCTCTGCAAACAAAAAGGCGTCAGGTTCATAGATTTGAAGTTCATGGATTTCCCCGGACTTCAGCAGCACTTCACGGTTCCGGTGTGCCAGTTGAAGGAATCGGTCTTCGAGGAAGGCTTCGGATTCGACGGTTCGTCGATCCGCGGCTGGCAGGCAATCGACCAGTCGGACATGTTGATCCTCCCGGACCCCGCCACGGCGATGCTCGATCCGTTCTGCGAGATTCCGACGCTTTCGCTCGTGTGCAACGTTATTGACCCGATCACCAAGGAAAAATATACGCGCGACCCGCGCAACACCGCCCTCAAGGCCGAAGCGTATCTTAAGAGCACGGGCATCGGCGATGTGGCCTACATCGGCCCCGAACTCGAATTCTTCATCTTCAATGAAATTCGCTATGACTATAACGCCCACTCTTCCATGCACTTCATCGATTCGGACGAGGCGATTTGGAACTCGGCGCGCGACGAACGCTCGACGCACGGACGCCCGAACCTGGGCAGCAAACTCCGCCACAAAGAAGGCTATTTCCCCCTGCCGCCCATGGATCAGCTGATGAACGTCCGCAGCGAGATCGTCTCGATCATGGAAGATTGCGACATCGAGATCGAGGCGCACCACCACGAAGTGGCCACGGCCGGACAGTGCGAAATCGACATGAAGTTCGACACGCTGACGCACATGGCCGACAAATGCGGACTCTACAAATACGTCATCAAGAACGTCTGCCGCCGCCACAACCTGACGGCCTGCTTTATGCCCAAACCGTTGTTTAGCGACAACGGCTCGGGCATGCACGTTCACGTGTCGATCTGGAAGGGATCGAAGAATCTGTTTGCGGGCAATGGCTACGCGGGGCTTTCCGAAACAGCGCTCTTCTTCATCGGCGGCATCCTCAAGCACGCCAAAGCCGTTCTGGCCTTTACAAACCCGACGACGAACTCTTACCGCCGCCTGGTTCCTGGCTACGAAGCGCCGGTCAACCTGGCTTATTCGCAGCGCAACCGTTCGGCCTCCGTGCGCATCCCGATGTATTCAGCCAGCGAGAAGGCCAAACGTCTCGAGTTCCGCTGCCCCGACCCGTCGGCGAACCCTTACTATGCGTTTTCCGCCGTGCTGATGGCGGGCCTCGATGGCGTTCAAAACCGCATCCACCCCGGACAGCCGCTCGACAAGAACATCTACGATCTGCCGGCCGAAGAGGCCAAGGCTGTGCCCAAGACGACCGGCTCGCTCGCCGAGTCGCTGGCGGCCCTCGAAGCCGATCATGAGTTCCTGCTCAAGGGCGACGTGTTCACCGAGGACGTGATCGAGACATGGATCGAGTATAAGACCACGGCCGAAGTCGATGCAATCCGCCTTCGCCCGCATCCTTACGAGTTCTTCATGTATTACGACGTATAATCGTCGTTGAGAAAAAGCCCCTTCCAATCCAGCGGTGGTGCAAACAGCCGCTGATTTGAGAAACTCTCGACGCAATGAAATCGGGCGGAGGTCCGGCGGTGCAGACAAATACCCCGGCCTCCGCCCGATTCTTTTTTGCGGTTGCGTTGCAGGTGGGAGGCAGATGGGAGGCAGATGGGAGAAGGAATTGCCCGCTTCGCGATATACTCAAAGCCTGGCGCTCTTTTTTCTGTGCATTTTAAGGCAAGCGTCCCATAGGTCCCATTCGTCCTATAGGTCCCATTTCCATGATACAGCCGCAAGCAGCCGTTTCAGTATCAGGCGGAGGGTGAGGAGGCGGGGCGCTGAGTGGCGGGGACGTGATCGAGGAAAAGCGGCGAGCCGTCGGGGGCGGTGTTCGTGAGCGGCGCGCGCGAGGCGATGAAAATCGCACGGGGCAAGTCGATCGCGGCGCCGGCGGGCCAGCGTGTGGAAAATTGCGGATGCGCGGGCTGTGTGGCGGGCAAATACACGTGCTCGAAATGACGACGCAATTCGGCGAACACCCAGTCGCGCCCGGGACGGCAGCCGCGCCCTTCCATGCTCTGATCGGGAATTTGCGCCGGTTCCTCGACGCGGTTCACCTGTCCGTTGTCGGCGTGGCTGACCACGGTTTCGAGCAGGAAAAGGCGTCCGCAGCAGGCGGAAAGTTCGCGCAACGCCAGCGCGGGATCCGCCAAATGATACAGCACGCCATACATAAACACGATGTCGAACCGGCCCAGGCGGCTGTGATCGCCCTCGCGGCTCAAATCGGCGCACACGGCGCGGAGGGAGGGAACAGAGGGAGCAGAGGAAGCAGAGAACGATTCACCGCAGAGGCGCGGAGGGCGCAGAGAACTTCTATCTTCATTTTTCTTCTCTGCGTTTCTCAGCGTCTCTGCGGTGCAATTCTCTTCCGCCTTCTCCAAACGCCGGCGCAATTCGACCAGGTTTTCTTCGCGTGAATCCGTTGCGGTCACACGGCATCCGCGTTCGAGGAAAAACCCGGTGAGCCGTCCGACGCCCGCGCCCACCTCCAGAACGCTCGCCCCCGCAAGGTCAAGGCCGAGGCTCGCCAGATGGTCCATGCGCGCGCGATTGAGGTCGTCGTAGATCGGCTTGTCGAACACCGTCGGCGCGCCATCCAGATAGGCTTCGAGCGAAAAGCCTTCGGGGAGAATAGTTCCACGCGGCTGGGGCGGTTGCGACGAGGCGGCGGTTTCAGGCGCGCTCGCGCCCGATTTGCCAATTTTGTCAATCAATGCGCGCAAAGGTTCAGGGAGTTTCATGGTTTGGAAAAGAAATCGGGCCGATGTGGCCGGCGCGGGGAGTGCGGAAGAAGATGGGACGTATGGGACCTATAGGACCTATGGGACGAATGGGACTATACAAGGAGAAAACCAGCCAACGCCCTGAAGACAGGCTGGGAAAATGGTCTTCTTCCTTTTCGTTTTTTCGCGTTTTTCGCGGTAAAATTCCCTTCTTCCTTATTTGCTTATGGCTCCGGTTTATAGAGCGGATAGGCGGCAGTGAGTTCGGCCACGGCGGCGCGGACGCGCTGGCGCGTTTTTTCGCAGCCGACGTTTTTCAGCGCCTCGACGATCAGGCCGGCAATGCGGCGCATTTCGGGTTCTTTCATGCCGCGCGTCGTGAGGGCGGGCGTGCCGATGCGAATGCCCGAAGTGACCATCGGCGGCAGCGGATCAAACGGAATGGCGTTTTTGTTCACGGTAATGCTGGCCTCTTCGAGCGCTTCCTGCGCGGCGGCGCCCGTCACCTTGAGCGGCGTGAGATCGACCAGGACAAGGTGCGTGTCGGTTCCGCCGCTGACGAGGCGCAGCCCCTGGCGGGTCAGTTCCTCGCCGAGCGCCTGGCAATTGGCCAGAATTTGCTTGGAGTAGGCCACAAACGACGGTTTGAGCGCCTCGCCGAATGCCACGGCCTTGGCGGCGATGATGTGCATGAGCGGTCCGCCCTGCAGGCCAGGGAACACGGCGCGGTCGATGGCCTTGGCGTGCGCCTCGCGGCACAACAACAAGCCCGAGCGCGGTCCGCGTAGTGTTTTGTGCGTCGTCGAGGAGGTGACGTCCGCCACCTGCACCGGCGACGGGATCAGGCGCGCCGCCACAAGTCCCGCGAAATGCGCCATATCGACGAGGAAAATCGCGCCGATTTCGTCTGCGATCTCGCGGAATTTCACAAAGTCGATCAGGCGCGGATACGCCGAACCGCCCGTGATGATGAGTTTTGGTTTGTGCTCGCGCGCCAGACGGACCATCTCGTCATAGTCGATCAGTTCCGTGTCTTGCCGGACACCATACTGCACGATTTTGTAATACTTGCCTGCGATATTGACCTTGTGTCCGTGTGAAAGGTGGCCGCCATGCGCGAGCGAAAGCGAAAGCGTCGTGTCGCCCGGCTGGAGAAACGACAGAAACACCGCCTGATTGGCCGTCGAGCCGCTGTGGGGTTGGACGTTGGCGTGTTCGGCGTCGAAGAGGCGTTTGGCGCGCGCCACGGCGATGTTTTCCGCAATATCCACCGCCGCGCAACCGCCATAATAGCGCTTGCCCGGATAACCCTCGGCGTATTTCGAGGTCAGCACCGAACCGGCGGCCTGAAGAACGGCTTCGGAGGGGAAATTCTCCGAGGCGATCATTTCGAGCGTGGAGGTCTGGCGTTTCCACTCGGCTTCGACGGCGGCATAGACCTCGGGATCGCTTTGGCGCAGCACGCCGCATTCGGGCATCTTAACGAGCGGCGGAGTGATTGTCTGCGGCACATTGGCGGGGGGCAGAGCGGGAGAAGAAGCGGCGGCGTTGGATTCGGTGGACACGTTATATAACCTCCGAAATGATTGGGGGACAGAGAGAAATCAAAACAAGCGGCGCGTCAGGCGGAGCAGGAAAAGGCAATTCGCGCAAAGGCAAGATGGTGGGATTGCGAGGTTCCGCCCTCGCGCTTTCGCCCTGCCATTGCGCACAAGGGCAAGGTTGCTTAGCGCCTTGCCGATGCGCTGTCAATCCGTTCGCCACGTCGAGTCATGCGGTCATTCGCAAGAATCCAATCGAACACGTCAGGAACTGTTCAAAGTTACTGGTGGCATGGGCATTTTGCCCGTGATTCCGGTGGCTTGGGCGTCTCGCCCAAGATTTTTCCCGCACTTTGAACAGCCCCTGTCGAACATGTGCTTCAAGGTCGAAATCGTCTTGACCTCGCACCAGGGGAGGGGTGATTTTTCGCCCGGCATTGGGAACAGTGGCGCGCAGGAAATCGGCCGGGCGCACCACTCGCGGCCCTCCCCTCCGAGGCAACTCGGATGGGCGGTTCGCGCTCCTCCCGAGGCAAAGGGTTTCGGAAAAAACGCGGCGGTTGGAGTCCTCTGACCACAAACCGCGCGTCCGATTCGGCCCTTTCCTCGCTCTCTTCGCCGCCCGGCCGGGAAGTGCGGTGAAAATCCGCCACGGACCCGCCGCTGTAACCGGGGACGAACCCCACACCCGGTCCGATTGCCCGAAACCGCCGTAAAATGCCGAAAGGCTGGCGGCACACGGGCAAGAGAGCTGATGTGCGCAAACGCAATCGGCCACCGGTTTGAGCCACTATCCTTCCACGGCATTGCGCCCCTTGGCAAATGCCGCATCGGAAGGACGGGAAGGCGTGGGCAGTAGGACGATCCGGAAGTCAGAAGACCTTCCTGCGCGTGCGCTTCACGTTCACTTCTCCGTGGACCGAGAAGGGTGAAGCCAGGCGCGCGCAGTTTGGAAGTCGCGCCGGCCCGCCGGATTTTCGCTCGGACTTTATCGAGCGCATTGATCCAGCCCCTTCGTCGCAACGGCGAAGGGGCTGTTTTCATTTGCGCCCAACGCGCGATAACAGCGGTCTTCCCGGCGGCGATTTCTATCTCCGATTCGCTCAAGAAAGGATTTTTCATCATGCCCGGAACCTGATTGGGAAAAGGCGCACGGTCTCGCGGAACGTTGGGAACGTGGTTTCCACTGCCAAGTGTTTCTTCGCATTCCGCACGTCAAGGTGCCGCAGTTCGTTCCACTCGCAGACACACACACACGCACAGGCGCAGATTCACGATATGCGCCGCGCGCCATTTCCATCCCAATTCCGGAGATTACTTCTATGAATAATCGCGTCCTGTCTCGACTTCTTCGCATTTCGCTTCTTGGTTCGATTGTCTTTGCCCTGTCGCTCGGGGCGGAATCGGTTTCCGCGCAACTCATCAGCGTCACGTCGGTCCCGGAAGGCTACGAAGCCGGGGCCATTGCCCTGCCGGAGGCATTTGCCGGGGCGCTCGCCGCACATCCCTCCAATCCCAATGTGATTTACGCGGCGGTGGGGTCGTATGGCGCATCGCACGTTTGCCGGATCGATTTCTCGAACCCCGGCGCACCCGCCGTGACGACGATTCTCTCGATCGATGTGGACTACATTGGCGGGATGGCCATCCTTGACGACCATACATTCCTCATCACCAACAACGCCGATGTGGGCGGGCCGCTGCCGGGCGAAACGATCCTCATCGCGCGCGATTTCAACCCCGCAGACGGCGACTACGACGATCCAAACGAAGTAACGGAATTGATCGCCCCCATTCTTGAGGATGATCCAGTCGGAATGAAGTTCACAGGATCGAAAATACGAGTCGTTCCGTCCAGCGGCCCGGGCGGACTCGAACCGGGACGCGTCCTCGTTCAAACGAGCGATACGACCGAAACCGAGTTGCTCGTGATCGACCAGCCCGCCTCGCCCTCCACCGCCGCCTATGTTCCTGCGGGCGGGGCGTGGTTTTCGTATGCGGGCTATGACGGCGGACTCGATTTCACAAGTACAGGCTATGCCATCATGGGAACGCTCGACTATATGTTTTCCGGGGCGGTGTATGCGTTGCGCGATTCGGGCGGAACTCCCAACCAGATCGACACGCCCGCCGAGGCGCACGCTTTCCTGACGGGCCTCTGGGGCTGTTCGGACCTGACGCTCGATGGCGCGGATCGCGGCTACGTGGCAGTATATGGCGATGTGATGGCTTTCGATATTCCCGCCGATCCGCTCACACAATCCACCACGGCCTCGACGTTTGTTTCCACGAACTCCGGCTTCCTCACGGGGATTCTCATCCAGTCGAAATCGCTCAATTTCGCGCCGAACTCGGGGCCGGGCGGCGCGAGGCTGTTCTTTAGCGGATGGAACTCCACCTTTTCCGCTGTGGATTCCTATTTGTATTACGTGACGCCCACACCGCTTTCGGAGGTGGCAAATTGGACGCTTTACTAAAACCCACTCCATTCCTCGATGGCGGTTCGGG
>CAYUNT010000128.1:0-13768 GCA_964446285.1 uncultured Candidatus Sumerlaeota bacterium
TCCCCAACCCTCTGTCACCCCCCAACTCTTCACTCACAACTCACAAATCACAACCCACAACCCTAAACTCTCAACTCTCCCCCATGCCATCTTCTTCCATTCCCCGCCTGCTTCTAGTCACCCGCTGGTTTTTGCCAACGCAAGGCGGGGCGCAGCATCATGCGGCGCGGCTGGCGCTTGCCTGGCAGGATTTGGGCGGCGAATCGCGCGTGGTGACGGGGCGGTTTGATCCGGCGTGGCCCGCCGAGGAGCGCATGTTTGGCGGGAGGCTGCGCGTAACTCGCATTGCCTCGCCGCAGCGTCCGCGCGGAGCGGGGACGTTAGTATATCTCAATGCTCTGCGGCAGTTTTTGCTGCGCGAGCGCGCTTCCTACGATGCCATTCTTGTTCATTTTCTGAAGTATAGCGCGATGTTGTGCGGCGCAATGCGCGGGCAACTCGGCGGAGCGCCCGTAATTGCGCGCGTCGAGGGCGCGGGGCCGACGGGCGACATCGGCACGCTGCGTTCGCTTTGGGCGCAGCGCCTGGTGCGCGCGGGCATCCGCAGGATCGACCGCCTTGTGGGCATCAGCCGCCGCACGGTTGAGGAAATCGCCGCCGAAGGCTTCGACCGCTCTCGCATCGCCCTCATTCCCAACGGCGTCGATTGCGAGCAGTTCCGCCCGCTGGCTGCACAAGAGGATCGCGCGGCGTTGCGCCGGGAATTCGATCCCGCCGCCGCCCCAGACGATCTGGTGATGATTTGCCTCGGGCGTCTTGTGCCTATCAAGGCGCTCGATCTGCTGATCGAAACGCTGGCGAAGTGGCAACCGGCGCCAGAGGATGCAAAGGGCGCCTCAGAACGGCGCGGCGCGGCTCCCCTCTCGTGGCGCTTATGGATTGCGGGCGATGGTCCCGAGCGCGCGCACTTCGAATCGCTTGCGCGCGTGGGCGGTTTGGCGGAGCGCGTAAAGTTCCTCGGCCATGTGGAGGCGAGCGAACGCCTGCTGCGCGCGGCGGACGTTTTTCTCCAACCCTCGCGCGAGGAGGGATTGTCTCTGGCGCTGCTCGAGGCAATGGCAAGCGGGCTGGGCGTGGTGGCCACGCGCGTCAGCGGCAGCGAGGACCACATCTCGCCGGGCGAAACCGGGCTTCTGACCGAGCCGGGCGACGCGGCGGGGCTTCGCGCCGCTATCGGGAATCTGCTCGGGGACGCGCCTTTGCGACGCCGCATGGGCGAGGCTGCCCGCCGCCATGTGCTCGCCGAATGCGCCATGCCTGTCGTCGCCCGGCGCTATGCGGAACTTTTTCTGGAAATTCCCGTTCACAAAACACGATAAGGTGGTATCATTGCGTTAATGATTCGGTTCACGGCGCTTCCTGGCCGCGCGATTTGGCTGGATGCGCCGGATGGTGAGAGGGATTTGCCAGGTTAACGAACGACATGCTTTGGCAGGGGGCATTCTGATGAAATACCCATCATATCTGAATCTGCTCGAAAGCGGAGAACTCGACGCGCGTGTGGCGAAACTCAAGGCGTTCTTCGCGCGCTGCGAAGTATGTCCGCGAGGCTGCCATATCGACCGCACGCATGGCGAAACGGGCATCTGCCGCTCGACGGACTCGATGCGCGTATCGAGCTACGGGCCGCACCACGGCGAGGAAGATCCCATTCGCGGCTGGAACGGGTCGGGAACGATATTTCTCTCGTCGTGCAACTTGCGCTGTCATTTTTGCCAGAATTTCGAGATCAGCCAGATCGAACGCGGCAAGGAATGCACGCCCGCCGTTGTATCCTCGATCATGCTCGCGCTCCAATCCGCCGGATGCCACAACATCAACTGGGTGACGCCTACGCACTTCGCGCCGTCGCTTATCGAGGCCCTGGGCATCGCCGCGCGCGACGGATTGCATATCCCCATCGTCTATAATTCCAGCGCCTACGACTCGATCGAGGTGATCCGCCTTCTCGACGGACTCATCGACATTTACATGCCGGATTTCAAATTCTGGGACCCGGAAAAGGGCAAAACCTATTTGAGCGCGCCGGATTATCCCGAAGTGGCGCGCAACGTGATTCGCGAAATGCACCGCCAGGTGGGCGACTTGGTTCTTAGCGCCGACGGCATCGCCGAACGCGGCCTCCTGGTCCGCCACCTTGTCATGCCCGGCGCTCTCGAGGACACGCGCCACATTGTCGAGTTCATCGCGCACGAAATTTCGCCGCAAACCTACGTCAACCTCATGGCCCAGTATTACCCTCAGGGCCAGGCGGCGGAGTATCCGGAAATCAATCGGTTTGTAACCGTCGGGGAATACAAAGAATCGGTCAAGACTGCGCAGGACGCAGGCCTGAGCCGGATCGACAGCCGCATTACGCTGGCCAAGTTTGACAATTGACGCTGTTGCCCGCCGCCTTGTGTAACGCCTATCCGCCTCGCCATGAACAAACCCAAGCGCCTTGCCCGCCGCGTGATTTGCCAAACCCGGTGGGTGAATCATTACATCGACCGCGTCGAACTGCCTGGCGGGCGGATTGCCGAGGAGCATCATTTCCTCGATTTCCCGCGCCAGGCTGCCGCCGCCGTGGTAGAAAACGAAGCGGGCGATATTCTGCTGGCCCGCGTGTATCGTTATGTAATCGATTCGGTCGAGTGGGAAATCCCCGGCGGCGCAATAGACGATGGCGAATCGCCCATCGAGGCGGCCCGGCGCGAAGTGCGCGAGGAATGCGGCATCGAGAGCCACAGCCACCGCATTCTCTATTCCTTTTGCCCGATGAACGGCATCACCAACCAGGTGTTTCATGTGGTGCGCTGCCGGGCCGGGGCGCCCGCGGGCGAGATCGACGCCAACGAAATCGCGGAAGTGCGATGGTTTTCGCGCGCCGAAGTGCTCGATATGCTCCGCCGGGGCGAAATCCGCGATGGATTCAGCCTGGCCGGGCTTCTGCTGGCGCTTGGGGGGTTGGGAGGCGTTTCGCAACAAGGCATTTGAAGCGGCAGTATGTTTTTGAGAGGAACACGGCATAATTTTCCCTTGCGCCAGAACGAACCTTCGCGCGCGCAATAGACCCCGGCCGGGCTGGCTTTTGCCCGCCGCTTTCTCTTCCTCTTGCCGGAGATTTTCCTGATGTCCAAGCCCCGCTGCCATTTTTATCCCAATGAAGCCGCCCGGCGGCAATGCCCGGCCATCCAGGCGCCTATCAGTTCGCGCGCCTGCACGGAAAAATACTTGTCGGAACTCAAGTGCCCCCACGAGTGCCCTTATCTGATGGAGGTGATGGGCCGCGACGTCGAGCGCCTGCTTCGACGCGCCATGCCCCGCATTTTGATTGAGTTTCCTCACAATACGCCGGGGTGGTTGAAGGAAGACAACAGCATATTGCTCGATGTATTTCTCCAAACGGAAAAGTTTATCGCCCGCTTTGGGCAGTGGTATTCTGAAATTCTCGATAAAGATATTTTGCTCGTCATTGACGACATCGAGGCGCAGCTGCGAAGCCGCATCGCTAAAATCGAAGTCCGCCCCAACTATACATCCGGCTGGCAAAACGAACTCGCCTCCCAGCTGGAAGGCCGTCTTGGATTTGATGACATCGAGAGATTAAGCCCAGAACAAATTGTCATCATGCGAGAGACGTGCTTGGAAGCGTTTGGCATAGTTCGCACCTCGGCGGCGCATTTCGCTAACGAAACCGGCCGGGGATATATCAATCTGCTGATTCAGTATGCCGACCAGCCGCCCCCCAAACCGGCGTCGTCGCGGCTGATCCTTCCAACCTGACCAACCTGACGCCCGCGCCCGCGCTCCGGCGCGGTTTCCGAAAGCCGGCATTCGCGCCCGCGTTCGTTCCTTTTCGCCGCCCCTCTCCCCTCTCCAAGGAGAATGCCCAATGTGCAATCCCGCCACCGCTCTCGTCCTTCTCATCGACGGCTTCGAGGAAATCGAGGCGATCGCCGCGATCGACATCCTGCGGCGCGCGCAAATCGAGGTCATCGTTGCGGGAGTCGAGCGCGCGCTCGTCAACGGCTCGCATAAAGTCGCCGTGGCCGCCGACCGCCTGCTGGCCGAAGTGGCCGGGCGCGAGTTTGACTTGGTGGTGCTTCCGGGCGGGCCGGGAACGCCCAACCTTGCGCGCAACGCCGCCGTGCGCGATGTGGTCCGCCGCCATGCCGAACGCGGAAAATGGATTGGCGCCATCTGCGCCGCGCCGTCGGTGCTGGCCGAACTGGGGCTTCTTGAAGGCCGCCGCGCCGTCTGCCATCCCACGGCGGAATCGAAGATGACAGGCGCAAAACTCTCTCACGACCCGGTTGCTCTGGATGGCAATTTCATCACAAGCCGGGGCGCGGGAACCGCCGTGGCGTTTGGGCTGGCGCTTGTCAAGCATGTTCTAGGCGCCGAAGAAGCCGCGCGCATCGCCCGCGCGATCTGCGCCCCCGCTGCCGCCGCCGCCGGTGGCGCGGAGGAGGCGCCAAGCGCATGAGGTATCCGCTCGCCGAGGCCATCGGAGGTCCCATCCTCCAATTCTGCCGCGACTCGGGGCGCCTGACCCGTTTTTGTGGCGCGGCGCTGCGGCGTGCATTTTCTCCGCCCCTGCGGTTCCGGCTCATCATCCGCCAGATGAAATTCGTCGGCGTCAAATCGCTCCCGATCGCGACGCTCACCGCCGTGTTTGTCGGCATGGTCATGGTGCTGCAAACGGGCGTCACACTGGCCAAATTCGGCATGACCAGCTACGTGCCGGGCATTGCGTTTATCGCGATGGCGCGCGAGATGATCCCCGCCTTCACCGCCGTTGTGGTTGGGGCGCGCGTCGCCGCCTCGATGACGGCCGAAATCGGCTCAATGAAAGTCACCGAGCAACTTGATGCGATGGACGTTCTCAACGTCGATCCGCTGAGTTATCTCGTCGTGCCGCGCTTCTGGGCCACTGTGTTCATGCTGCCCGTCTGCGCGCTGTATTCGATGCTCGCCGGAACGCTCGGCGGCATGTTTGTCGCCCTCGCCGGACTGGGCATTCACCCGCAAAAATACATCATCATGACGCAGGCGTTCGCGAAACTCACGGATTTCTACACGGGCATCGCGAAGACGTTTGTGTTTGGCGCGATCATTGCCCTTGTGGGATGCTTCTACGGGTTCCGGACCGAAGGCGGGGCGGAAGGCGTCGGGCGCGCAACGACCACGTCCGTCGTTACCACGCTTGTTCTCATTCTCGTGTGGGATTACATTCTCACCTCGTGGATTCTGGCATTCAGCAGCCTGTTTCTCGAAAGGCGGCTGTGAAAGGGGAGTTGAAAGTTGTGGGTTGGGAGTTGGGAGTTGTGAGTGAAGAAGTGATCAATGGACGGTGGTCCGTGAGTAGCAATCAGTGCTTTCGGTTTTTACGGCGGCATAATAATAACCTTCCAACCTCGTGCGTCCCATCTCTTAACTCCCAACCCACAACTCACAACTCCCAACTCACAGCCCCCAACCCACCACTCACCACGGGCCACCCAATTCTTTGCATCCTTTAGGTTCTTTTTTAGCCCGCCGCCGCTTTCATCCTTTCTCATAAAACCAACTTGGATTTATCAGCATGACAGACAATAAGCCGCTTCCAGCCTCCGCAGACCTTCCAACTCCTACGCAACCGCACCACGTCGTTCCTGTTCTTCGCTTTCTGCCGCAGAATCGGACGCTCGGGCTGCATGAGCCGATTCATCTGGCCACAGCGGCGGCGGAGTGCGGCATTCTGATCGAGCATCCATGCGGCGGGAAAGGCGAGTGCTCGAAGTGCCGGGTGCGATTTGCCGAAGGCGCGCCCGATCCTTCGCCCGCTGATCTAGCCCAATTGACATCGGAAGAACTTGCCGAAGGATGGCGCCTTTCGTGCCAGACGGTTGTGTCGGACGGCGCGACGGTCGAGGCGCCCTCGGCGGAACTGGCGCGCGGCGCGAAGTCCTTTGGCGCGCCGGACCTTTTCCCAGAAGGGATTTCCATGCCCGTTGTGCGCCGGGCGTCCTTTCAACTGCCGGAGACCTCGCTCGAACATCCGATATGCATCGAGGAAGCGTTGTGGGCGGGGCTTTCGGGAGGGACGCCGGCCATGCCAAGGCCGGATGAAACACGATCGGCGCAAAGGCTGGAAATGTCCCCGGCGGTGCTCGGACGCCTTGGGGTGGAACCGGCTATCGCGGCGGGCCGGGGCGAAGCGCTGCTCGAAGGCCGCCGCCTTATCGAGGTCTCGCCCACTGGAGCCTCGCCGCGCCACGCCATCGCCGTGGATCTCGGGTCAACCACTGTGGCCGCCGCGCTCCTCGATGTCGAGACGGGCGCCGTGACCGCAATGACCTCGGACCTTAATCCGCAGATTCGCTATGGGGCGGATGTGATCGCGCGAATTCATCATGCCATCCAGCAGCCCGACGGCAACGCGGACCTGATGGGCGCGGCGCGGGCGGTCATCGCGGACCTGATCGAAGCGCTTTGCCAGCAGGCGGGCTTGTCGCCGCGCGATATTGTGGCGGGCGCTGTATGCGGCAATTCGATTATGCTTCATGCTCTGGCGGGCGCGGATGTTCGCCCCTTTGGCCGCGCTCCTTACACTGGCGTTTTCCTTCGCGACCTCGATGCCTCTGCGCGCGATCTTGATTTGCCCATGCATCCCGAGGCGCGCGTCTGGGTGTTTCCGCAAATTCGCAGCACGGTCGGCGGCGATGCCGTCGCGGCGGCGCTGGCGGCGGGAATGGACCAGGCGGCGCGCCCCATGCTGCTCATCGACCTCGGCACCAACTCGGAAATCCTGCTTGGATGCTCGGGATGGATGATGGCGACCTCGACAGCGGCGGGACCGGCATTCGAGGGCGTGAACATCCACCACGGAATGCGCGCGTCCCCGGGGGCCATCGAACGTGTAACGCTCAGTCCGCGCGGCCGGATGATCATCCGCATCATTGGCGGACAGATTCCGGCGCGGGGATTGTGCGGTTCGGCGCTGGTGGATGCCATCGCGGCGCTGCTCGACGCGGGAGTCATCGAGCCGAGCGGGCGCATGAAGTCCAGCGAGGAATTCCAAGCCGCTTCGGAGGCCGCGCGCGCCGCCGGATTGGAGGCAAAGGTGTTCCTGCCGGGACGCTTTGCCCTCACAGACGCCGCGCAAAAGGCCGTCGTGATTGCGGAGGCGTCCGAGTCGCGCAGCGGGCGTCCGATTTTGCTTACGGAGCAAGACGTTCGCGCGCTTCAGCTCGTCAAGGGGTCCATCCGCGCCGGGGCGGAATTGCTGATGGCCGAGGCGGGAATTGGCACGGACGACCTGGAGGCGGTTTGCCTGGCGGGAGCCTTTGGTAACTACCTGCGCATGGCGAGCGTTCTGCGCGTGGGCTTGCTGCCGGATGTTGGCGCGCAACGCATTCGGTTTATCGGAAACGCGGCGGGCGTCGGGGCGAGAATGGCCGCGGTGGACCTCGATGCGCGGCGCCGGGCGCGGATCATCGCGCGGCGTTGCCGCTTCATCGAGATGGCCGCCCATCCTGATTTTTCCGAGGCGTTCGCCACAGCCATGCCCTTCGAGAATCCTGCCACATGACTCCGTGGCATCAGCATCCGGCTTAAGATTCCCGTGGCATGGGCATCGTGCCCATGCTACTTGGAAAACATGGGCGGGATGCCCATGCCACCTGTTTTTTCGCCTCTCCCTGCTTCCGCGCAATACTTATGGATTTGCAATATGGCGGTAAAAATTCTGGTTAACGACGAATCGCGCGATCTGCCGCCGGAAACGACGGTGGCGGATTTGCTGCGTTCGCTGGCGCTGCACGAACAGCGTGTGGCGGTGCTTGTCAACGGCCAGATTTGCAAACGCGCCGAGCACGCCGCGCGCCGCCTGGCCGACTCCGACCGCGTGGACATTGTCCAGATGGTCGGCGGTGGCTGAACGCGCGTGGCGATTCACATATTCCCTTTTTGCGAAAGGTTTTTCCATGTCCGAACTCCCCACTGCCCAGCCCTTGGTGGAAGATGCCCCGCTTCAGATCGGGCGCCACACATTCCGGTCGCGCCTGATTGTCGGAACGGGGAAATACGCCACGATGGAAATTATGCAGGCGGCGCATGAGGCCTCTGGCGCGGACCTCGTCACGGTGGCGCTGCGCCGCGTCGATCTCTCGGGAAAAACTCCGAATCTGCTCAACTTTATCGACACGAAAAAATACACGCTCCTCCCGAACACCGCCGGATGCTACACGGTCGAGGAAGCGCTGCAGGTGGCCGATCTGGCGCGAGAACTCGAAACGGGCGATCTCATCAAGGTTGAGGTGATTGGCGACCCAAAGACGCTGATGCCAGACCCGGTAGGCACGCTGAAGGCGACGGAAATTCTCGCCTCGCGCGGGTGGACCGTCATGGCTTATTGCTCGGACGACATCGTGCTCTGCAAGCATCTTGAAAAGGCCGGGGCCGCGGTCGTCATGCCGCTCGGGTCGCCCATCGGGTCGGGCCGCGGCATCCTCAATCCGTCGAATGTCCGCATCATCCTTGAGAATGCGAGCGTTCCGATCGTTGTGGACGCGGGCGTTGGAGTTCCGTCGGATGTTGCGGTCGCGATGGAACTCGGCTGCGCGGGCGTGCTGCTCAACACCGGCATTGCGGCGGCGCAAAATCCGGTGGCAATGGCGCGCGCCATGCGCCTGGCCTGCGAAGCCGGGCGGCTTGGCTATTTGGCTGGCCGTATGCAGAAAAAGTTATATGCAAGCGCCAGCACGCCGCTGAAAGACTTCTGATATAACGATTTCTTCTTTCCGCTTCCGGATTCTCCGGCCTTTGTGTCCTCGTGTCTTTGTGGTGACAATTCAGATAGGAAAAGCCAATGCTCTATCTGGTCACAGATGGTGCGCATATTGGCCACGCCAAGCCTGGCCACGCGGAATGTCCCGAGCGGATTACAGCCATCTATGAGCATTTTCGCGCCACGGGCCTTCTTGAAAGCATGGCGCCCCTCGCCGCGCGCGACGCCTCGGACGAGGAATTGCGCCTGGTCCACACCCCCGAGCACATCGAGCGCATGAGGGCGCTTTGCGCCGCGGGCGGTGGGCGGATCGACGCGGACACCTACGCCACCGCGGATTCTTTCCGCGCGGCGGCGCGGGCGGCGGGCGGAGCGCTGGCGGCCTGCGAAGCGGTTTTGACTGGCCCCATTACGCGGGCGTTTTGTTTGTTGCGCCCTCCGGGGCACCACGCCATGCCAAATCGCGCGATGGGTTTTTGTTTGTTCAATAACGTCGCCATCGCCGCAAAATACCTTCAGCGCAAAGGCCGCCGCGTTCTCATCATTGATTGGGACTGCCATCACGGAAACGGCACGCAGGCCGCTGTCGAGGAGGATGTTGACATCCATTTCCTCTCCATTCATCGCCGTCCGATGTATCCGGGCACTGGCGGGGCGGACGAACGCGGATGCGGAAATATCAGCAATATCCCGCTGGGCCACAATACCCCGGCGTCGCGTTTCTTCGAGCGATTTGCCAAAGGCTTGGACGATGCCCGCCGCATGTTCGATCCCGATTTCCTTTTGATTTCCTGCGGTTTCGACGCCTGGCGCGGCGATTTGCTCGGCGGCGGCGGGCTGGAAATGGAGGATTTCTGGCGTCTGACGCGCCTCGCGCTTGGGGAAACGCCGGAATCTGGCGGCGCGCCGGACGCCTCTTTGCGGCCAATCCCGGTTGTTTCCGTCCTTGAGGGCGGCTATGACGTCAAGGCGCTGGGCCGTTGCGCCGAGGCGCATGTGCGAGCGCTTATGGGGCTGCCGCCCGCCTCCTGACGCGGAGTCCCCCTGGACGGGCATTCCGCATTTTTCTTCAGGCCAATCCAGCGGAAACCAATGGCGAAAATCTTTTTCAGCATGGCGGGCGAAGGGCGCGGACACGCCGCTCGTGTGCGCGTTCTGACAGAAGCATTGCGCGGCGAACATGAAATATCTCTCTTCGCTCCGGGAGACGCCTTTGCGATGCTCGAGCCGATTTATCGCGGCTCGGACGTGCGCGTGCGTGAAATCCCCGGATTGCATTTTTATTATACGCCAAGCCGCCGCTTGGATTATCTTCGCACGGGGCGCGAGGCGGCCGCGTATCTTGGGCGCATGAACGGCTTGGTTTCGTCGCTTACGGAGACAATTCGGCGCGAACGCCCTAATCTTGTGATTGTGGATTTTGAACCTGCTCTTCCGCGCGCCGCGCGCCGCGCGGGCATCCCATTTCTTAGCGTCAACCACCAGCATTTCCTTGTAGTTAGCGATCTTTCCAGCCTTCCGCCCGCGCTCCGCCGCCATGCCGCCTACATGAGTTGGATTGTGCGCACCTATTACAGCGGACAGGCCGAGACCGTGGTTTCATCGTTCTATTTCCCGCCGCTGAAACCGAAATATCGCAACGTCACGCAAGTGGGAGTTCTCTTGCGGCCCGAGATGCTGCGCGCGGCGCCCGAATGCCGCGGCCACCTGTGCGTGTATTTGCGCAAGTTCGCTCCCAAGGCCGTTCTCGAAGCGTTGCGCGAATGCGGACGCCCCGTGCGGATTTACGGACTGGGCGCGCGGCCCGAGCAGGGCAATTTGCGGTATTTCGAGATCAGCGAGTCGGGATTTCTTGAGGATTTGGCCACATGCGATGCGCTTGTTACCACCGCGGGCAATCAACTGGTTGGCGAGGCGCTATTCCTGCGCAAGCCCGTGTTTGCGATGCCCGAGGCGCGCAACTTCGAGCAATACATCAATGCGCATTTCCTCCGCGCGGAGGGCGGTGGCGACTGGGCCGAGATGGAACTTGTGAACACGGCCATACTGCGCGGATTTCTTGATCGCATCGAGGAATATCGCGCCCACATCCGCCCCGATCGCGTAAATGGCAATCCCGCCACTCTCGCGGCCATCCGCCGTCATCTGCCGCGCGGGGGGGGAGAAAGCGCCGCGCCGACATGAGACTGTTTTCGTTCCTTCGCGATATTTTGCGCAGCCGCCGCCGAGTTCCCACAGCGCCGCGGTATCTCACCTACATCGTTACCTTCGCCTGCAACGCGCGTTGCGTCATGTGCGACTCTTGGCGAAAGCCATCCGATGACGACTTAACAACAGAGGAAACAGATCGGATTTTCTCGCAATTGCCCCGCATGGACGTGGTTCGCCTGACGGGTGGCGAGCCGTTTCTGCGAAAGGACCTTGTCGATATTGCCGCGCTGGCGCACGCGCACCTCCGCCCGCTCCTTTTGCATGTTACTACCAACGGATTTCTTACAAATCGCATCGTCGAGTTTTGCGAACGCCGCCCGCGCGATTTGCCCCTTGCCCTTCTGGTATCCATCGACGGATTGCGCGATAAACACAACGCCATCCGCGGGCGTGAAAAGGCTTTTGAGTTCGCCATGCAAACCCTCGAAGCGCTTGCCCCGCGCCGCCGCGAACTTCGCCTGCGCCTTGCCGTCA
Organism: uncultured Candidatus Sumerlaeota bacterium; assembly: GCA_964446285.1. Classification (GTDB taxonomy): domain Bacteria; phylum Sumerlaeota; class Sumerlaeia; order SLMS01; family CAYUNT01; genus CAYUNT01. Next base: position 11,438 of record CAYUNT010000128.1, read on the forward strand.
ACCAGACGATCACGGACGCGGAAGGCGCGGCGCAATACCGTCCGCTGCGCGAGGCGCTTCGCCCGCTCGGCATCGCCAACCACATTGTCATGGCCTACGACGTCAGCGCCACCTACAGCGCCGAGCGCGAAATCGAGGCCGCCCCGCGCGAAATTGGCCAGTTTGTTCCCTGGGGCGAGTTCGCGGCGGATCAATTGCGCGCGCTTCTTGATGAGGCGGAAGCCGGCCTCGGCGAACTCCCCTGGGCGGAGCGAATTGCCAAACGTTATTACCTTAGCGGAATCCGCAACCGCCTGCTTGGGGGGCGCGGCGAGCCGAATCCGCCTTGCGTGGCGCTCGGGGCGCATATTCGGCTTTATCCGAACGGCGACGTGCCCGTCTGCCAGTTCAATTCGAGGCGCGTGGGGAACCTGCGCGAGCAAACATTTCGTGATGTGTGGTTTGGTGACGCCATCGGCCCGCATCGCCAGTGGGTGCGCCGCTGCCCCGGTTGCTGGGCCGAATGCGAAGTCCTCCCCAACGCAATCTACACGGGCAACCTGCTCCGCAGTGCCTTCCAATGCAATAACCCCTCCACCGTTGAAACGTCCGAGCGCATGGGAAAGGCAGGACATTCGGGTTGACCCTTCCCGTCATCCACCTGCCATTTCATAGCGTCCCAAATGGGGCGCAATGTCCCAGGAGTCCCCCCGGAAGGACACACTCGATCATGCATTTTGAATTTGGCTTTTTCAAAAAGGCTCCAGCATGTAGTTCCCGGATGCTGCTTGCGGCTGCGATGGTTTTTACCGTTTTGACGGTTCGCGCTCCGGCTGATGACTACGAATCCATGCGCGCCGCCCCCGCGCCCGCTCCCGAGCAACCCTTCATCTCGCCACTTGCGGCGCAGACAACGTATCCGATGAAAATCACGGCAACCTTGCAGGGAATCACGTTTGACTCCAATTACGACAATGGAAGCCTGGCCGCCGTAGTTGAGAATGGAACGAACACTTTCAACTGCACCACATATACGGAACCGGGCGAACTTGGCTCAAAGAACTATTGGTTCCGCTTCCGGCTGACGGGCGTGGCTGGCCGGACAATCACGCTGAATATCTCGCATTCGAATAATCCGCGCCCATTTGTGCGCATGGGATTCACGGGGCCGTGGCGGCGCATGACGTCCGCCGAAGCGCCGTCCACATCGCGCGTTGTTCTTGCCTTCGACGCCGCCACCAACACGGCGGAAGTTGCCTTCTACGATCCGCTCGGCTATGCGGAAACGCTCGAACGCGTCAACGATCTTGTCCGCCAATGCGAAGACGCCACAAGCGAGGTCCTGGGCCAGAGCTACATGGGCCGCGATTTGTGGTTTGTCACCGTGACGGACCCGACGGTCCCGGATTCGCAAAAGCACCGCATGTGGGTTCATTCGCGCGCACACGCGGGCGAGCACACAAGCACGCATGTCATGCTCGGGATTCTGGCGCAGGCCACAGAGGATTCGCCGATGGGCCGCCATCTGCGCCGCCATTGCATTTTCAATTTCGTGCCGCTTCAAAACGTCGATGGCGTGTGGCTTGGCCATACGCGGTGGGATTCGCAGGGAATCGATCCCGAGCGCCAATGGTGCAATCCCACCCGCATCCCGGAGACGGCCTTGTTCCAGACACGCGTGGATGCCCTGATGGCCACCTCCAGCCCGATCCAGGTGGCGTTGAATCTTCACTCCACAGTGGGAAATTTCGCGGATTCGTTTTTTTACAAACATACCGGTTCCACAGTGACCTCCGCTTTTGAAGCGATAGAGCAACGCTACATCGACGCGGTGAACAACGCCACCCCCTACTTTGACAACCGCGATCCTCAGACCAGCTCGCTTGCGCTCGTCGCCAATTGCTCGACGAGCGGATATGCCTTTATCGAGTCGTATTTCTGGCACAAGTGGGGCGCGAATGTTATGGCCATGACGCACGAAGGGCATTTTTACTACCGCACGACTGACGGCGCGTGGAACACCGGCGCGGATTATCAGGAAGTCGGCCGCGGCATGGCCATCGCGCTCATCGAATACTTCGGACTCGACCAGCCGCCGCAAGAAGGGCCGAATTGGATTTTGTATTAGCCCGAAAAATTGCACATGGCGCCATTTATGCCTGTGTTTTGTGCGTTGCAGGAGGCAAAGACGCCGATGTTCTAAACAACCCCGCAAGGGGTTCAATATCAAAGCCCAAGGTCAGCGAGGAACGAGCGCCACCCTGGGAAACCAACGCCGCGAAAAGGAAATTATACCTATTTCCCGTAATTCTGTTCCCTGAATTTGCTCTGAAGGAGCAAAAGAATACAGCC
>CAYUNT010000129.1:0-13479 GCA_964446285.1 uncultured Candidatus Sumerlaeota bacterium
GCAGGATCGCGGAGGCGAGCTCCTGACGCTGCTTGACCGGCATCTGGGACTCGAGGGACTCGCAGGTCAGCTCGAGCACGTGCTTGGCCTTGGTGTAGAGCTGGAGCAGGTCCTCCATGCTCGCGTCGTCGAACCAGACGTTGCGCTGGACCTTCTCCTCGGTGAGCTCCACCAGCACGGTGGCGTGGTCCCCGATCCGCTCGATGTCCGCGACGCTCGAGAGGATGTGCTGGGTGAGGATCGACTGCCGCTGGGTGAGGTCGTGGGAGGCGAGGCGGACCAGGAAATCGCGGATCGAGTCCTTGATGGTGTCCACGGCCTCTTCGGTCTTGCGCACGTCCAGGAAGGGCTCGCTCTTCATCTCGACCAGCCCGCGCATCGCCTGGGTGAGCTGGTGCAGCGTCAGCCGGGCCATGCGCTGGCTCTCCCGCAAGGCCGCGACGATGGCCATCTCGGGGGTGCTCAGGCAACGCTCCTCGAGGTGGGACTTCTCGGGAGGCTTGCTGCGCGAGGGTGTGAGCCGGGCCACGAGCCGGGCGTAGTGGGCCGTGAATGGCAAGAAGATCAAGGCGTTGACTAGGTGGGCGGGGGGGTGGGCGTTGGCGTCTTGGTTGGCGTCGGGGTGTGCGAGGGGGTCGGAGTGGGCGTCCGCGAGGGCGACGGTGAAGGCGTATAAGACGGCGTCGCCGTCGGCGTGCGCGTTGGGGTCGGACTCGGCGTCGGCGTCCGCGAGGGCGTCGGGCTGGCTGTTGGAGTATAGGAAGGCGATGGCGACGGAGTCGGCGTCGGCGTCCGCGAGGGCGTCGGCGAAGGCGACATCGAGGGGGTCAGCGACGGCGTCGGACTTGGGGTCGGCGTCGCCCCGCCCGACCAATACGTGATGCACAATTGCGGCGCGTTTGACGCTGAATAGTCATAAGGTGTCACGCGCCGCAGGCCGCTGCCCACTCCCGAAATGAACATCATCATCGAGTTCCCGGGCACCCATCCAGGCTGGCTTACGATTTCCTGGATGATCTCGGTAATGTCATCCGAATTGTAGAACGTGCCAGAAGTCCAGGCCGCGGGCACCCATAAGGTGGACGCGGTTGTCTTGGGGCGCAGCGACAAATCGAAGTAATTATCCGAGGGGACTGCCGCTGCGTTGTCCGACGCTTCGCCTTGAATCAGAAGCGTTGTTGCGCCGCTGTCCGAGTTGCGCGCCTTGAACCGCAAATAGGCGCCTGTAATAAGTGTGTTGTTCGGCAGAGGGATATTGTTGAAACGGTATCCGGAAATATACCCATAGGCGCCGCTCGTTGACATCTCGATGGTAGTTTCATACTGATATATGCGCCCGTGCTGGGTATCGGGGTTCGGAATCGGCGGCAGCGGCGTGGGCGCCGTCGAGGCGTCGGGACCGGTCAGCGTCATGCTATAAGTGCCTGTCGCGCTGTCCCAGCCGCCGATTCGGATGTAGTAAGTGGTTCCCGCAGTTACGGCCATCGAGATAAGCGAATGGTTGTTTCCGCAGGTGCCGGAATCGTCATCGTTGCAGGCGATCTGGTTTGTTTTCAGACCCGGGCATCCGGTGTGAACCGACAGCACCGTATCGTAGCCCGATGCGCACAGGTTGATAATCGCTGTTCCATTCGATGCAGGTGTGTAGGAATAGAACACATCCTTCGAGCGCTTGTTCGAGCTGGACTCGCAAGTGGCCTGGCCATCAATCGTGGCCGAGGCCGTAGTCCCAGTGTAAGTATATCCTGGCGTAACCGGCCCGGCGTTCAGCGCGTTGTCGCAGAAGTCGTAAGATTGGCGCTCCTCCACATCATCTTCCGCCGCGCTGACTTTGAAGCACAGGCTGACCGTGCCTGTGGGCGAGACAGTCGGCGTTGGCGTGCGCGTTGGCGTGCGCGAGACGGTTGGCGAAGGCGAGGGCGTCGGTGTCGCCCCGCCCGACCAGAACGTAATGCACAATTCAGGCGCATTGGCCGATTCGTAGTCATAGGGCACAGCCCGGCGCCGCGATTGCGTGTCTTCGTTCCAGATGAAGAATAGAATGGCGTTTCCAGGCTGCCATCCGGGCCGGTTCACAACTTCTTGGATCAGCGGCGCGACATTGGCCGTTGCCAAGCCGGTGGCGTTTGCCGTCCAAGCGGGCGGAGTCCAGGAAACTATGGACGACGTACGCGTGCGCGAACTCAGATTGTAGCGTGTCGTGGTGATCGCCGCCGCATTATCCACCGCTTCCGCCTGGATATAGAATGTCACAGGCGTGCTATCTGCATAGCGTGCTTTGAAGTAGATATTGGCTTCCCAGATCATCGCACCCTGCCGAATGTCCAGATTCGGGAATCGCAACCCGGTCAGAACGTTATAGACGATATAGCTGGCTTCCTCGTAGGCCATATCGAGCGAAGTGGCGTTGAGATACATTTTGCCGTGTTCGGTGTCGCTCGGATTGCCCGCGTTGGCACGTTCTTTGGCGTCGTCGGCCGCGTTCTGAATCTTGACGCATATTGTCAGCGTTCCCGTCGGCGTCGGCGAAGGCGTCGGCGTTCCCGAAGCCGTCGGCGACAAACTTGGAGTCAGCGACGGCGACGGCGTCAGCGACGGCGAGCCGGACGATGTGGGCGAGGGCGAGGGGGTATAAGAAGGCGACGGGGTCAGCGACGGCGTCGCGGTCAGCGATGCGGTGGGTGTCGCCGATGGCGAAGGCGAAGGCGTTGGCGTCCGCGAGGGCGTTGGCGACGGACTCCGCGAGGGCGAAGGCGTCGGTGAAGGAGTCAGCGAAGGCGTAGGCGTTAGCGACGGCGTGGGCGTGGGCGTAGGCGTGAGCAGCGGCAGCGCCTCGCCCAAGCAGTTGCAGTTTGGCCCAGCGATATACGCCGAGCCATAGAACGCTCCCGAAAGAACCCCCACGCGCGCCTTGCCGGGCGGAATGGCCCCTTGCACACCCACTCGGTATTCGCTCGTTTGCGTTCCCGCTGTCACATTATACACATAGTTTGTAATATCCGTGGACGGATAGTAATAGGCGCCCATGAATTCGATTACGTAGTCACGTATTCCCGGAAGCACGGGCCAAGCAACGCCATTGATTCCCGTCACCGGCTCGAGGCCGATCTCATGGCCTTCCGGCCAGGCGCTCACGACCGTGCAGTTTTCCGTTCCGAAAATTAGCTCGGGGGCAAATCCCGTCCCGAACGAGCTGATCGTGCAGTCCACGGCGGCGTATTGCGACGTGATGAGGAGTTTAATGGCTCCCACCCGCGTGAAGTCCGCTCCCGCGCCTGCCTGCGGCACGAAGTTGGCGAATTTCAGGAAGAAACTCTTCGGCAAGCCATCTCCGAAACTGGGTCCGATAGCCGGGCCGGCCGAGATTGTCGCCTGCGACCAGTTGCCGGCGTTCGTGTAGATGGAAACCTCGAAATCAATAATAAGGTCCACGCGTTGAACGGTAATGGCGAAGGCGTTTTTGGTCCCCGCTTCTGTCAGGTCGATCGCGCCAAGGCCCGTCGGATTCAAACTGAGCGGATTGCCGTCCGGGCCGTCCCACACGATTTCCGCGAATCCAAGCGCGTCGGTCACATGTTCGAGGCGGTTTGGACTCTGGAGGAACTTCGTTTCAATCATGCCGTCGGCCTCGAGGTTTTCCACATAGATGTCGCGCTCGCCGCCGATGATGCCCGCTCCCGTTATCGTTCCGAAGCTTGGATTCTGGCCGCCAGGAATCAGGATGCCCGCCGGATCGGCTAGAACGGATTGGAGCGTCTGGAAAGTGTCGATTTCATACACGCCCCCGCCGGACGGATTGCCAAGAACCGCTATGGTGGCCACTTGGCCTCCCGTCGGGCAGTAGAGCCGGTAAGCCGCATCCACCAGACTTGTATTGGGCAGATCGGGCACGAAATGCGTTACTGCCGGATCAAGAACCACCGGCGTGCTTGGCGTCGGCGCAAGAGGCATCAATTGGAACTGCACCACCGGTCCCGAATACTGCGCGCTCCCTGCCGCAGCCACGGACACCGTAATGACGCCACTCGGATCGACCGACGGTGTCCCTTGAATCGCAAACGGCGATCCAGGCGCCGCGGTAATCGTTTCCGGTCCGCCAACAAACGAGAAATACACCGGATCAAAACGGATTTGCATCTCCACGCCGCTGGCCGAGTATTTTCCCGTCTCGACCGCTACGCCTAAGGTGCAGGCCGTATCCACTTCGAACGCGCCCGAGGTCGGATTCACCGAAATAGACGGCTTGGGATATACTGTATAGACGGCATTCGAGAATTGCATATTGGCCAGTTCCGGAGCGAAGTCCGACTCCGCCGGATCAAAGACAACGGGCGAACCGTCGCGATCCACCGCAATCGCCTTCAGAGGCACGTCAAGCACCGGACCTGTATATTGCAGCGGGATGCCGCCCGGCGAGACGAGTGTCACTGTCAAGTGACCATCCTCGACAGTCGGGGTTCCTTGAATCACAAACGGCGACCCGGCCGCAGGCGTAATGGCCTCCACACCGCCGGCAAGTTCAAACACCGCCGGATCGAAATCGATCACCACTGTCGCCCCGGTGACGGAATGCTTGCCCGTCTCGATCGAGACCGTGGCGATCTGGACTTCATCCACTTCCAGATTTGCCTGCGGCGGCGCCAGACTCATTCCCGGATGCGGGAACACGCGATAGCGTGCATTGCCCAGTTCCAGGTGCTGCACGACAGGCACAAAGTTGGTCGTCCAGAGATCAAACTCAACGTCGGACCCAGTGCTAAGCGCCAGCGCCCGCAGAGGAATCACAATGGCACCGCCCATATAGCGCTGGCTCGTGGGCAAGGTGAGATCGACCTCAAGCAGCCCATCCGCAACACTCGGCGTGCCCTGGATCGAGAATGGAGCGCCCGGAGCCACCGTAATGGCTGCCCCGCCACCCGCCACTTCAAACACCGCCGGATCGAATAGAATCTCAAGGTGCGCGCCCGTGACCAGGTTCTTGCCCGAATCCACATTCACAGTAACAGGCAGGGTTTCTTCAATTTCAAAGTCTTGCAACGCCGGGTCGAGTGCCATTGTCGGGTGCGGATACACCGTGTATGCCGCCCCAAGCAGAAGGCGGTTTTCCAACAGCGGCGTGAAGTTGGTCAGGGCATCCACAAAGTTCACAGGCGAAGGGCCGCTCACCTTCAGCGCCTGCAACGGGAATTGGACCACATTGCCCTCGAACCGCTCTTCGCCCGCCGAGGCAATCGTAACCGTAATTCGTCCATTGACAACGGTCGGCGTCCCTTGAATCGCAAAAGGCGAACCGGCCGCCGCCACCACTGCCGCTCCCCCGCCGGGGATTTCGAACACTGTGGGATCGAAGTCGATCGCCATCGTAGCCCCGGTTACATAATAGCGGCCCGTTGTAATGCGGACGGCCGCATCAAACACCTCATCCACTTCCACATCCGCCAGCGGCGGCTGGATCGTCATCGACGGCCCGGGATAGATGCGGTAGGTCCCGTTATTCAGTTGGAGATTTGTGGCAGGCGGTGTGAAATTCGTCGTATCCGAATCGAAAGCCACCTGAGTGCCGTTCGTTACAGCGCTGGCTTGCAGTGGGAATTGTATTACCGGCGCGGATTCATAGCGCCCATCGGGAGACGTCACCGTCACAACAATGCGCCCGTCCTCGACCGTCGGCGTTCCCACGATGGTGAACGGCGATCCGGGAGCCAGAACCACCGCCGAGCCGCCCCCGGGCAGGTTGAAATTAGCCGGATCAAAGGTGATCTCGATTTGTGCGCCGTTTATATTGTATTTCCCGGAATCCGCCACGACAGCTACGGTCATCGTTTCGCCCACTTCGAGGTCGCGAGCCGAAGGCGAAATGCTCATCGAAGGCGGCGGGAACACCCGATAGGCCGCCCCGCTGAATTGCACATTGGGCGCACTCGGATTGAAATGGCTGGCCCCTGTATCAAATCCCACCGGCGAACTCACGCTCACTGCCTTTGCTTTGAGCGGGAAGTTCACCGCGTCGCCCGTATAGCGCAGCGGAGCGCCCACCGTGGCCACATTGACCGTAAGTGTGCCACCTGCTATCGTGGGAGTTCCTTGGATGGCGAAAGGCGATCCGGGCGCTGCCACAACCGCCGACGCACCGCCATCCACCTCAAAGATATTCGGATTGAAGGTAATCACCAGCGTAGCGCCGCTGACCGCGTGCTTGCCGGTTTCCAGCAAGGCGGTCACTGGTTGAATGTCGCCCACCTCCAGGTTGGCTGACACAGGCGACAGGCTCATCGCGGGCTTGGGGAACACGGTATAGGAGGCATCCGAGAACTGCATATTGGCCAGTTCCGGCGCGAAGTCCGACGCCGCCTGGTCAAAGGCAACAGGCGAACCATCCAGGTCTGTGGCAATCGCCTTGAGCGGAATATCCACTGCCGCGCCGCTGAATTGAACCGGCGTCCCGCCCGGCGATACCAGCGTCACCGTAAGATGTCCATTCACCACAGTGGGCGTTCCCTGAATCACGAACGGCGACCCCGCCGCAGGCACAATGGCCCCCACACCGCCAGCGATCTCAAACACCGCCGGGTCGAAATTGATCACTACCGTGGCCCCGGTCACCGAATGCTTGCCCGTTTCAACCGAGGCAGTCACGGTCTGAATTTCGTCCACTTCGAGGTCGGCGCTTGGCGGCAACAGACTCATCCCAGGATGCGGATACACGCGATAATTGGCGTCGCTCAGTTGCAGATTCGCCACTGACGGCGTGAAGTTCGTGGTTCCCGCGTCAAATTTCACATCGGATCCCACGCTGACCGCCAGGGCGTGCAACGGAAACTCGATTGCCCCGCCCGAATAGCGCTGGCTCGCGGGAAGCGTAAGATTCACCGTAAGGCGCCCGCTGGCAACCGTCGGAGTCCCCTGGATCGTGAACGGCGCACCCGCGGCAACCGTCACCGCTCCCGCGCCGCCCGGCAGCTCAAACACAGCCGGATCAAACAAGATTTCCAGATGCGCCCCCGATACGAGGTTCTTTCCGGAATCCACTGTGACGGAAACCGCCCGGGTTTCCCCAACTTCGAGGTTCGCCGTCGGCGGGCTGAGAACCATCGACGGCTTGGGATAGACGGTATAACTGGCATCAAGATAAATCGTGCCAGCCAGTTCCGGTGTGAATTTCGTCAGCGAAGGCACAAACGCCACCGCGCTCGGACCGCTCACGGTTTTGGCCTTCAACGGGAACAAAATAGCGTTGCCCGTATATCGCTGCGCGCTGCCCGCCGCTAGATTCACTGTCAGGCGGCCATCCACGATCGTGGGCGTTCCCTGGATGGCAAAGGGCGATCCGGGGGCCGAAGTCACAGCGGAAGCGCCGCCCGGAATCTCAAAAACAGCCGGGTCAAAGTCGATCACCACCGCCGCGCCGTTGGCGTTGCGGCGTCCTGTGCTTAGCGACACCGTCACCGGCAGGACCTCATCCACTTCGACATCCGCCGCCGCGGGGATAAGTGTGAACGACGGGCGCGGGAAGACTTCGTAAGCCGCGCCGGTCAGCTGCAAATTCGCCACCGAAGGCACATATTGAGTAGTCCCAGTTACAAAGGCCACCGGCGATGGACCGCTCGAGACCACGCGGCCCTGCAACGGGAATTGCACCATCGGAACGCTGTCGTATTGAGCCTCTGGAGTTGTGACTGATAGTCGTATATGACCATTTTCCACTGTTGGGGTCCCGGAAATCGTGAAGGGCGATCCTGGCGCAAGTGTGACCGCCGCTCCGCCTCCGGGAAGGTCAAAAATCGACGGATCGAACGTGATTTCGATCTCCGCGCCTGTAACGCTGTATTTCCCTGTTCCCGCCTGCACAGTCACAGTCACCACGTCGCCGATTTCAATGTCTTGAGAGGCTGGAAGAAGCGTCAGCGACGGAGGCGGCAAAACGCGATACAACGCGTTGGACAACTGCAAGTTCGTCACCGACGGCGTGTAGTTTGTCGCCCCGGCGTCAAACGTCACGGGCGAACCCGCCTGGCTCAGCCCCTTCGACTTCAGCGGGAACTGAATCACATTGCCCGTATAGCGCACCGGGCCGCCCGCGCTCGTCAGATTCACGGTTATCAATCCGCCGACGATGGTGGGCGTTCCCTGAATTGTAAAAGGAGAGCCGGGCGCCGCCGTGATCGAGCCAGCGCCCCCATCCACATTAAACACATTCACATCGAAGTTGATAGCCAGTTGCGCGCCGGTTACGCGGTGCTTGCCGGTTTCGACAGACGCCGTAACCGCCTGGATTTCGCCCACTTCGAGGTCCGCCGCCGGAGGCGAAAGGGCCATTGCTGGCAGCGGATAAACCGCGTAATTGGCCCCATCGAGAGTCAGCGCGGGAACGGCGGGCGCGAAATTCGTCTGCCCGGACTCATAATTTACTGGGGAACCGTCAGTTTTGACTATGAGTGCACGAAGCGGGAATTGGATGGCCGGTCCTTCGTAACGAACGCTCGAAGCCGTCGTCAGATTTACCGTCAGACGCCCGCTCTCAAGGGTTGGCGTTCCACTGATCGAAAACGGCGATCCCGAGGGAATGGTTACCGATCCCACGCCGCCATTGAGTGCAAATACGGTGGGATCGAACGTGATGACCATTGTCGCGCCATCGATCGTGTATTTGCCCGAACCCACATTCGCCGTGACTGTCTGCACTTCGTTGATTTCCAGATCGGCCGCCGCGGGCGAAAGGTTCATGAACGGACGCGGAAACACCCGATATGTGGCGCCGCTCAACGTGGTCCCGGCCAATTCGGGAACAAAAGCCGTGCTTGAATCGTTGAATAGAACCGGCGAACCAGCCGGCTTGGACGTCAGGGCGCGCAGGGTGAAATGAAGCGCCGCGCCAGCGAAGGCCTGCGGTGTGCTTGTATGGATAGATACCGTCAGGGTTCCGCCCGTCAAGTTGCTGGAACTGATGCTAAAAGGAGACCCGGCATCCACCGCAAGGCCGCTGGTTCCATTCACGAGTTCAAACACCGTCGGATCGAAATCGAGAACGATGTTTGCCCCTTGAACCTCTTGTCCGCTCGTGTCCAGATTGAGCGTCACGTTCTGCGTTTCGCCCACTTCGATGGCGCTTGTGTCTGGCGTAAGCGTCATGAACGGGTTGGTGCAGATTTCAAAATCCAGGCCGCGAATGTTGCGGTAAGCAGAAGTCGTGAAAGGATTGGTGGCGTCAGGGGCGCAGGAAGAAGGTGTGCCATATTCCGAGAGATGAATTCCGGCGAATCCGGAACCCAAAATATCCGGGTCCGTGAGAACGGTGAACAGCGCGGGATTTTCGTAGCCAGGAACTTCGGCCAATCCAACGCGATATGTGAGGGCCGGAAGGTAGCTGGCGTCGTTTTCGTCCACAGGCTTGGGGAGATTGGCGCAAGCAGTGGACGCGGATTGCGACACTGGGTCCCACTGGTAAAGCGTGCCGCCCTGAATGGCGTAAAGTGTGCCGCCCGAAGGATGCCAGGCGATGTCGTCCCATTGCGTGGCGCCATTCCACACTACCGTGAGGGCGGCTGTCTCGATGTTGACTTTTGCCAGCCCAACACCTTTTTGCGCCACCCACAGATCGCCCGTCAGCGGGTGAAACGCCGCGCCAAGGATTTCGTTTGCCCCCGTGGCGCCTGTGTTGCCGATATAAGTCAGCGTGCCGGTGTTTTTATCCACGCGGTAAAGCTCGCCCGCGTGTGTTCCCCGGCTGCCGGCAATGGCGTAGAGCGACCCGGTGCGCGGATGCACGGCGACTGCTTCGAAGGCATAGCCGTTGTGAGGCGAGCCGATCGGGTCGATCGCCACAAACAATGGCCCCATCGACAGGCCGGCCACCATGATGAACTGGCTGTTGCCGCTTCCGTCGTCCGCAACGCCATACATAGTGTCGATGCAAATGTAAATAATGTCTGCGGCGGCGGGACGGATAAACGGCGACAGGGCCAGCATCACACCGCACAGAATTCCCGGAAGAAGTCGGGAACGGATCATGGAAGACCTCCTGCTCGGACTATTGTGGAACCGAATGGATTTCTGATACATAGGGCGCATAGGAAGCGAAGGGAGCGATCGGCTTAAATACCGAAACCCACAAAAACTCAGGCATACTTTATGCAGGAATCACGCCAATCGCTTGGACATCCTTTCGCAAGGATCCATGCTGACAAATCACAAGATATACTATTGGTATTAAAAGAGTTGCCAATGCAACCCCCGCTTGATTTTTGTCCGGAATCTCTCGCCGACGCCAAACAGCAGTGCACATAATTTGTGCTCACCAACCCACGTGAACACAAACTGTGCGTATCATTTCGAGAAACCACACCTCGACAGAGAATTCCAAACCTCCCAATCCGCGCAAAGGATGTCCAATGAGTCTCCTTACTGAACATCGGAAGGAAATTGCTAAAGCTATCGGAGTCGGAACACTGATTTTACTTGTGTTGTCATTTCTGAATCCGAATAAATGTCCTGCCGAGCGCGGGGAGTTGATTGGCAGCGGCGACGGGCGGATTCACATCATTCCTGCCCTCTCCTCGCCATCGGTGAAAAACGGCGGGACCTTGACAATCAGCGCGTTGGTGAAATCAGCCGTCCCGATCCGCGAGTTGACGGCCAACCTCGGCGGAATTGAAGAAATCCGCCTCGCCTCTTCCGAGGCGCCTGCGCTTGATTTGCCTGCGGGTATGACGCCGGGCAGTTCTGGCTCGAATGCCGTCCTGTTTGCGGGGCGATGGAACGCGCATGGCCTCGAAGAAAAAACATATCCGATAACCTTGCGCGCAACAGACGCGGACGGGCATGTTTTTGAGGATCGCTCGCTCGAGTTTTCCGATCCTGCGGCGGGCAATAGCACGCCCGGAACCACGCAATACGCGATGGGGGGAATGACGCGGATTGGCTCGGCGCCGCTGCCGCTCGAACGCTTTTTCCGTTGTGTGGCGCTGGATTCGGCCAATCATTATGCGTATTTCGGAACGGACACCACGCCCGGACAGGTGGTGAAGGTGTGGTTCGGACCGGGCACGGACGCGCCGGTCCGCGTCGGGACGCTGGTGCTCAATTCGGGCGAGGACAAACTGCGCGCGGCCGTCATCGACACGGCGGCGGGATACGCTTATTTTTCCACCTATACGTTTCCCGGGCAGGTGGTGAAGGTCGCGCTCAGCGAAGGCAATGCCCCGCCATCGCGCGCGGGGGCGGCAGTGTTTGCGTCTGGCGCGAATTTCCCGCAGGCGGGCGTGATCGACCCGGCGCGGGGATATTCCTGGTGGGCGACCGACACCTCGCCGGGCCAGGTGGTGAAAGTGGCCCTCGGCGATGGCGCCGAACCGCCGCAGGCCGTGGGGGCGCTGACGCTCCAAACCGGCGACAACAGCCCGCAATGCGCCAGCATCGATCCCGCGGCGGGGTATGCCTATTTCGGAACAAAAACCCAGCCGGGGCGCGTGGTGAAGGTGTCGCTCGGCGAGGCAGACGCGGCGCCGGAATACGTGGGCGCGCTGGCGCTGGATTCGGGAGAGGATTATCTGTCCAGCGCGGCAATCGATCCGGCGCGAGGCTATGCGTGGTTCGGAACAAATACCAGTCCGGGGAGGGTGGTGAAGGTGTTGTTGGGCGAGGGCGCCGCGCTGCCTCAACGCGTGGCGGCGCTTAACCTTGCCAGCGGGGAAAACCAACTGACCGCCGCCGCCATCAATCCGGCCCAGGGATACGCCTGTTTCCTGACCTACACATATCCAGGACAGGTTATCAAGGTGGAGCTTGGGGATAGCGATCTCGCCCCCGTTTTTATAGGGAAAGTATCCTTAAATGAGTCGGAAGACCGCCCGGCGTGCGCCGCCTTCGATCCGGCGTCCGGCCAAGTGGCGCTCGGAACGTTCAGCAATCCCGCGCGGGCGGTGCGTGTGTCGCTTGGGCAAGCGGCGGAATTGCCCGCCCGGTTGAGCGCCGTAATGCTCGATGGAAGCGAAGATGGGCTGTTGTGCGGCGTTGTGGATTCAGCGCGCGGGTATGCGTATTTCGGAACGGCAGACTCGCCGGGCCGCGTGGTGAAAATCCGCCTGGGGCGCGCGGGTGAAGCGCCGGTTCGGGTGGCCTCGCTGGCGCTCGCGGCGGATGAAAACCGCCTTGCCTGCGCCGTCATCGACCCGGATGCGGGCTATGCATATTTCGGCACGCAAACGATTCCGGGGCGGATTGTGAAGGTGGCGCTCGGCGAAGGCGACGCGCCGCCCGAGCGCATCGGGGCGCTGACGATGCCAGGAGCGGAGGGGCTGTTTCAATGCGCTGTGGCGGATTTGGGGCGCAAACGCGCGTATTTCGGCGCTTATACCTCGCCGGGGCAGGTGGCGAAAATCACTATGCCGGCGGATGCCTCGCTGCCCGTGCGCGTGGGGACGATCGGCCTCTTTCCGGGCGAAAACCAACTGACCAGCGCCGTGATTGCGCCGGATTTGGGCTATGCATGGTTCGGAACGAACACCACACCGGGCATCGTTGTTAAAGTGCAGTTGAACGGCGATAGCGAAGCGCCAGCGCGCATTGGAGCGGCGCAAATGGGCACGGGCGACAACTCGCTCGTGAGCGCCGTGATTGATTCGGCGTCGGGCTACGCGCTGTTTGGAACGTTCACAACGCCTGGGCGGGTAGTCAAGGTGGCGTTGGGAGAAGGAACCACCGCGCCCGCCTATGTGGCGTCGCTGGCGCTGGCTTCGACCGAGTCGAATTTGTCGTGCGCCTTGGCGGACCCCGCCGCAGGCGTGGCTTGGTTTGGGACAAATAAGTCAAGCGCGCGGGCGATAAAAGTTGCATTCGGGAGCGGGACGACCTCGCCTGTCAAGATAGCATCCTTGGCACTGCAAGCGCAAGCGGAAGACTATTTTGTCAGCGCCGTGTTCGATCCGCTGGAAGGACAGGCGCTCTTTGGAACCAACTACTTTGACGTGGCCCCGAGCAGCGTGATTGCGGAACGTCCGGTGAAAGTTGCCTTGTCACAAAAAGGCTTTATTCATGCGTCAAAAATCAACATTGTCGAGCAGGCGGACTTGACAGACATTCGGTTTTACTCGCACGCGGCGGCGGGAAACCTGCGGCTGGGCATCTACTCGGAGGATGGCGGCGCGCGGACGCTCTTGTGGGAATCGGGAGCAGTGGCAAATGGAGCGGCTGGCAATTGGCTGACCGTTCCGATCGCCTCGGGAACGCCTGCTGTTTTGTCGCTCAAATCAGGGACGTATTGGCTTGCCTGGCAAACGGACTCGACGGCCGCTGTGGGCAGTTACACGGCCGGAACCAGCGGAGAGGGATTCTATGCCGCACAGGCGTTCGGGGCGTTTCCCGCGGCGATAGCAGTGGATCAGGCTGTGTCCAGCGCCGAACGCTGCAGCATTTATATAACATACGTTGGACCGACGCCGACTCCGTCGCTGACTCCAACTCCAACGCCATCGCCATCCCCAT